>JAXHTI010000022.1:7965-31779 GCA_034190045.1 Pseudomonadota bacterium | reverse complement strand
TGGACCGCCTGCCGGAGAAAATGCCCATGCTGTTCGCCCGCCTGACCAAGTAAATACGGCAGGCGGTCCACATGATCAACGATGGTGTAGTTGTTGGACCCGAAAATCCGCTTCACATAGTTGTCGGCGTTGGGGTCCAGCGTCAGGCAATAGGTCATGATGCCCCGGGTGTAGAGCTCCTCGACCGCTTTTTTGGTGTCGTGGCGCAGATGTTGCGGATCGCGTTCGTCGATATCCGCCGGTTCGCCGTCGGTGACCACTAACAGCAGCTTCTTGCGCTGTTGCTGGCGCAGCAGATGCTGGCCGGCGTGGCGCATGGCCGCGCCCATACGGGTCGAAAGGCCGCCCCGCATGCCGGCCAGGCGTGACTTGACCTCGTCATTGAACTGCTGGTTGAAGTCCTTGAAGCGCATGTACTGCACATCATGGCGCCCATCGGAGGCGAAGCCGTGGATCGCGAAGGGGTCGCCGATGCCGTTAATGGCGGTGGCGACCAGCGCACAGGCTTCCTTGGTCAGCTGCAGCACGGTCTTGTCCGAGCCTTCCATGGTTTCGTTGGTGGACTCGGAGAGATCCAGCAGCACCACCACGGCCAGGTCGCGCGTCTGGATGACATTGCGCATGGTGATGCGCGGGCTGGGCTGCTCGCCCATGCGGATGGCAATCATCGCGTCGATGGCGGCATTGATGTCGATCTCGTCGCCATCTTCCATGTTGCGAATACGCTGCACGCCCTCGGGTTGCAACATATCGATGATCTGCTTGATGCGAAAGGCAATGGGTTTGTATTCGAGCAGAATATTCTCGATCTCTTCGGGGTCGCCTTTTTTGGGGCGGTGCTCGTAGAGCGTGACCCAGTCGGGACGGTTCAGCTGGACCTGGTAATCCCATTCCTGGTAGTGGAACGGATCGGAGATCGGTTCCTTGCCCTCCAGCTCGTTGATGGTACAGCCTTCCTGGTCCAGCCAGAAGGGCGTTTCCAGGCGCCAGATCTCCTGGGCATCGTCCCCGGCCAGCTCGCAATCGAGTTCGTTGACCATGTCCATGACGCTGACAGTCTTTCTGACCTGGCGCTGGCTGGCCGGAATGTATTCGATGCCTTCTTCCCAGTCCAGTTCCTCGAATTCCCAGACGAAACGGTTGTCGTCGCGATAGGGAATGCGGATCTGCTCCAGGATACGCAGGCTGGGCACATCCTTGCGTTCGGCATAAAGATTGAACAGTTCAAGACCGATATGCCAGGAGAAGCTGTTGTTGTCCTTGTTCTCTTCGATATTGGTATGGAATTTTTCTGCCAGGGCATTGAGTGCCTCGTCGTCGGATTTGACGGCGGGGTCCAGCAACATGTGAGCAAAATGTTCCAGTGCCGGCACGGTCGGGTGTTCGGCCCGGCCGTCGTACTCGATCGACATCAGCGACTTCCACAGATTACGCAGACCGGGGAAGGCCTGCATGGCGTGATATTCCACGCGTGCATCCTCGACCAGGCCGATGAAGAACATCTGCGCCGGGCTCAGGCCTTCGGCGGAGATCCGCGAGGTGGTGTAACTGACATGTGAGGCCAGATGCGCGGCGATGGCACGGTACAGTTCCAGGCCGCTGATCTCGCCGATGGGATCGACCGCGTCGGGCAAATGCAGCACGTGATGATCGATATAGGGCTTGAAGCCCTCGTGATCGGCGGCCGCCGGGCGCACAAAGAAATCCCGGCCCCACAGGGCGCGCAGATAGAAGTTCAGCTTGCGCTGGGTGTCGACGAACAGCGTGCCGCGGCGCTCTTTTTGCAGCACGGTCAGGCTGTCCTGGGTTTGCAGGTTGAAATAGTTGACCAGGTTGTTGAGATCCTTGCGATAGGCTTCGGCGCCATACATGGCCCAGCGCTTGAGGCCGGAGAGGGTCAGTTTGCTCAACAGTTCGTCGATATGCTGCAACATCGGACGCAGGCCGCGCGAGGCTTTGGCCGACAATTGATGCAACAGGCCAAGATAGCCGCGCAGCAGTTCCGGGTCCCCCAGGCGCCGTGCCGCCGTCGGCAGGCTGGAGAACATCAGCGAGATCACCTCGCCCGAAGTCATCGACGAGAGTTTCATGGCGGCGGCGACGATCTCCTGGATCACATCCTCGCCACACTCCTTGACCACCAGGGGCATCTCCTGCAGATAAGAGATGACCACATCCTTGCCCCGGCCCAGGTTGCACAGCCCCTTGGCACCTTCCAGGTAATCCCGTAAACCGGCCGGTGACATGACACGGGACGCTTCGTGAAACGTGCTTTCAAACGTGTCCCGCACTTCCGGCGCGGCCTCCTGCAAATATTCTTTATATTCGTCAAGATTGATCGACATGGGACTCACCCCTCTTTCGGTTCAGGATGAAGAGAGACGACCGGCTCCTCCTGGGGAACGGTCGCACACTCTTTGAATATACGCTTGTCGCAACGGGCACAGATAGTGTGGTTCAACTTGCCAAAAATGTGGCTGATGGCTTCCTGCTTGGTAGCGAAGAAGTGATCCTCGCCAATTTCCTCCAGGAAGTGTCCCTTGCGCAGAAACCGGCAAACCCGGCTTTTGTTATCCGTAAAGTACAGCCCGCCGCCGCGTTGTTTGAGACGCTTCGCTTCCTGCACCAGCATTTCGGCGCCGGCCATGTCGATAAAATTGATGCCGGTGGAGATGATCAGAATATGATTAATCCCTTCCTCGTCGGATATCTGGTTCAGCATTCGCTGGATATTGGTCAGCGAACCAAAGTAGATC
The DNA here is from genome assembly GCA_034190045.1 of Pseudomonadota bacterium. Lineage (GTDB taxonomy): Bacteria > Pseudomonadota > Gammaproteobacteria > UBA6429 > Thiohalophilaceae > Thiohalophilus. The sequence goes on along the minus strand of JAXHTI010000022.1, from coordinate 29,023 downwards.
GACATGTCGATACGGATGATCTTCAGCTGCGGGCACTGGGCCAGCGGCTTTTTATCGATGTTGATCAGGCTGTGTTTGGGGGTGGTCGGATCCGGCGCCAGGGTAATCACTTCCGGCGTGGAAGTGCGGCTCAAAAAGATGACCAGTGACAGCAGCACACCCAGATAGATGGCAAATTCCAGGTGCAGGAACAGTGTGGCAAAGAACGTCACCAGCAGAATCGCCGTTTCGGAACGGCTGACCTGCAGGATCTTCTTGATATGATGAAAATCGATCAGGTTGTAAGCGACCAGCAGAATGATCCCGCCCATGGTGGCGATGGGCAAATAGGCCATCAACGGAGCGATGAGCAGAATAATCCCCATCAGTATGATGGCCGCAAAGATGGCCGACATGGGGGTTTTGGCCCCGGCTTCGTAGTTGATACCGGAGCGGGTGAAAGAACCGGAGCCGGCATAACTCGAGAAGAAACTGCCGACCATGTTGGACAACCCCTGGCCGATAAATTCCTGGTTGCCGTCGATCTGCTGATGGGATTTGGCGGCGATCGCCCGGGATATCGAGACCGCCTCGATCAGACCCAGCAGGGCCACGGCAAAGGCCTGCGGGGCCAGCTCCTGAATCGCGGTAAAGGAAAAATCGGGCGAGGAGAGCGGCGGCAAGTGGCCGGGGATCTCACCGATCATGGCCAGTCCGGCGGCTTCGCCGCCCAGGCCGAATGCCAGCAGGCTACCGGCGATCATCGCCAGCAGCAGATTGGGCAGGGACGGAAGAAAACGCTTGATCAACACCGCCACGATCAGGGTAAAGGCGGCCACGCCAAACACCACCGGATCCAGTTGTTCCAGGTGGCTGAACAGATCCACCCAGACATGGGCGAATGATTCGCCCGAGGGGACATGGATGCTGGTGATATGTTTCATCTGGCTGGTGGCAATCAGCACGGCCGCGCCGGCGGTAAAGCCGATCACCACCGTATGCGAGACGAAGTTGACCAGCGTTCCCAGACGGGCCAGGCCGAAGGCGAACTGATAGACCCCGGCCAGAAAGGTCAGAGTCAGTGCCAGTTGAATAAACTCGGCGCTGCCGGGTTCGGCGTGTCCGCTCAGGGTGCTGAAAACGACAATGGAAATCGCCGTGGTGGGCCCCGAAATCAGGTGGCGCGAGGAGCCGAACAGGGCAGCGACGATGGGCGTGACCATCGCGGTATACAGACCGTACTGGGGTGGCAGGCCGGCGATGGTGGCAAAGGCCACGCTCTGGGGCAGTACGATGACCGCGCCGGTCAGGCCGGCGAGCAGATCGGCCTTGAGCGTATGCCGACCCACCATGGGCCACCATAGTAAAAACGGAAACAGCTTGTTAACCAGGTTATTCATAGACTCTCTTATCGGGTTGCCATGGCAACAGTATAGTGCTTGCCCTGTTTCAGCTTCTTGTAGTTGCCAAATATCTCTTTGAAGTTACGCTCGATATATTTACGCAGGCCGGTGATAGTCACCACGTAAAAGCGGGCGCCAGGATTCATTTGTTGGCGGGCATCATGCATAAACAGGGTCAGCATTTCGTTGCCCACCTTGGCCGGCAGGTTGGAGGCGATCACATCAAACCGGCGCTCGCGAATCCGGTCGAAGCCGTTACTCAATAATGCCTCGGCATTGGTGAGCTTGTTGAGCGCGATGTTTTTCTGTGCGTAGTCGATCGCCACATAATCCCGGTCGACCAGCGTGGTATTGCCGTCGGGCGCCAGTTTGGCCAGCGTCAGGCCGATGGGACCGTAACCGCAACCCAGATCCAGGCAATGATCAGTCGGGTTTATGTCGACATGATCCAGCAACAGCAGTGAGCCCTCGTCCACCTCGCGAGGCGAGAACGTGCCCCAGGTGGAGTGGAAGGTCAGCGGCTGTCCGCGCAGGGTGGCATTGAAGACAATGTCCTCGCGCAGCTTGTCGATCGGATCCTTGCTCATGGCTTCTCGATTAATGCAGAGGTCGCGGAGGCGCAGAGGCGCGGAGAAAAAATCAACAATAGCTTCTCGCGCTTCGCGTCATCGCCACGGGTGAAAATTGCATTGTATCTCAACAACCGGCACCCATGCCGGGTGTCAATGCCACCTTATTTGACAAAGAAGGTGTTGACTGCCGCTTCCAGGGTCTCGCGCATGTCCGGATCGTCGGTCAGCGGGGTCACCAGGGTCATGATGCAGGCCGCAACCGGATCCACGCCCTTGTTGATTAGCTGGCCCGCATAAACCAGCAGACGGGTGGAGATCCCTTCATCCAGGCCGTGACCCTTGAGGTTACGAGCGCGATGGGCGATCTGGACCAGTTTTCCGGCCGTTTCGCTATCAATGCCGGTTTCCTGGGCAACGATATCGGTTTCGTCCTTCTCCTGCGGATAGTCAAAGTCCAGCGCGCCGAAACGTTGCTTGGTGGACTGTTTCAGATCCTTCATCAGGCTCTGGTAACCGGGGTTGTAGGAGATGACCAGCTGGAAATCCTCATGCGCCTCGATCAGTTCGCCTTTTTTCTCCAGCGGGAGGGTGCGGCGGTGGTCGGTCAGCGGATGGATAATGACAGTCGTATCCTGGCGCGCTTCGACGATTTCATCCAGATAACAGATGGCGCCGATACGCGCGGCGGTGGTCAGCGGGCCGTCCTGCCATTTGGTTCCGTCCTTGTCGAGCAGGAAGCGGCCAACCAGGTCCGAAGCGGTCATGTCTTCGTTACAGGCGACGGTAATCAGCGGCTTTTGCAGTTTCCAGGCCATGTACTCGACAAAACGGGATTTACCACACCCGGTCGGGCCCTTGAGCATCATCGGCATGCGGGCCTTGTAAGCCGCTTCGTAGAGTTCAACTTCGTTTTCTACCGATTTGTAGAACGGTTCCTGGGTAATCTTGTATTGCTCGACATTGTTTTTGCTCATGGCATAACTCCCGGGTTGCGTGTCTTGAAATAATATTAACGCGGCATTGCAGAATCTTCTGTGCGGCGAGCTTGTTTATCCGCCACAGGCACTGCTGTCCACCGATTGCCGGGGTAATAATACTTCAGGTCGTAAAATCAAGAAGCCCCTGTCCGCACGAGGCGGCAGGGGCATCTCTTTTAGAAACGTCGTTCGTTACCATCCATAGTATCACGACGTCGCGTACGTCCTGTACATCGCAGCCTCCGTGCGTCCATGCACTCGCTGCATAATATACATTCTGTACGTAACCCTGCCTGTTCTTAGCTCTTGATCTCGCCGCGGTAGATAACCATTGACGCACCCTGGGACTGGGCATAGTTATCATAACCGATCAGACGCACGTGATTTTTCGGGTGCGCCTTGTGGCAGGCATCGGCTTCAGCCAGGATCTTGTCCACGTCGGTTTCACCGAACATGGGCAGTTTCCACATGTACCAGTAATGGTCAAAGGCATTTTCCGGCTCGGTGTGTTCAATAGCCGGGTTCCAGCCCTGGTCGACGATGTACTGTACCTGCTTCTTGATGTTGTCCTTGGACATTTCAGGCAAGTAAGAGAAGGTTTCAAACTTACGGCTTGAGAAATCACTCAGGCTCGATTTGTAGTCTTGCATTTCGCTCATTATCTTAGTCTCCTAAATATCAAATTGAATTCGATGAACGTGCTATAAACAATGCTCTGGAATTCAGGTCCCAGGTACCAGGTCCCGGGACCTGGCCCCTTATTTGTGGGAAACGTCCAGCTTGTCGACGGTGTCGAATTCGAACTTGATTTCCTTCCAGGTTTCCATGGCCATCTTGAGTTCAGGGCTGTGCTTGGCAGCTTCGACAAGAATGTCTTTGCCTTCTTTTTCCAGCTCGCGACCCTGGTTACGGGCTTCAACACAGGCTTCAACGGCAACACGGTTGGCCGCGGCGCCGGCTGCGTTACCCCAGGGATGACCCAGTGTACCGCCACCGAACTGCAGGACGGAGTCGTCGCCGAAGATGGTGACCAGTGCCGGCATGTGCCAGACGTGGATACCACCGGAGGCAACGGCGAAGGCGCCGGGCATGGAGCCCCAGTCCTGGTCGAAGAAGATACCGCGTGAACGGTCTTCCTTGACGTAGCTTTCGCGCAGCATGTCGATCCAGCCGAGGGTGGAGGCACGGTCGCCTTCCAGCTTGCCGACAACGGTACCGGTGTGCAGGTGGTCACCGCCGGACAGACGCAGGATCTTGGTCAGTACGCGGAAGTGGATACCGTGGTGCGGGTTACGGTCGAGCACGGCGTGCATGGCGCGATGGATGTGCAGCAGCAGGCCATTGTCAGCACACCACTGGGCCAGACCGGTATTGGCGCAGAAACCGCCGGTGATGTAGTCGTGCATGATGATCGGCGCGCCGATTTCCTTGGCGTATTCGGCACGTTTGAACATTTCGTCCGGAGTCGGCGCGGTAACGTTCAGATAGTGACCCTTGCGCTCGCCGGTTTCGGCTTCGGCTTTCTGGATAGCTTCCATGACGAAGTCGAAACGCTGACGCCAGCGCATGAACGGCTGGGAGTTGACGTTTTCGTCGTCCTTGGTGAAGTCCAGACCACCGCGCAGGCCTTCGTAGCAGGCACGGCCGTAGTTCTTGGCGGACAGACCCAGCTTCGGCTTGATGGTGCAGCCCAGCAGCGGACGACCGTATTTGTTCATGACATCACGTTCAACCTGGATACCATGCGGCGGACCGTTACAGGTCATGACATAGGCAATCGGGAAGCGAACGTCTTCCAGGCGCAGGGCGCGCACGGCCTTGAAGCCGAAGACGTTACCGACCAGCGAGGTAAATACGTTAACAACGGAACCTTCCTCGAACAGGTCGATCGGGTAGGCGATGAAGGCATAGAAACAGGTGTCATCACCCGGGACGTCTTCGATCGCGTAGGCACGACCCTTATAGTGGTCCAGGTCGGTCAGCAGGTCGGTCCAGACGGTAGTCCAGGTACCGGTGGAAGATTCGGCAGCAACAGCGGCGGCGGCTTCTTCGCGGGGAACCCCTTCCTGCGGAGTGATTTTGAAGCAAGCCAGCAGATCGGTTTCTTTGATCGTGTAGTCCGGCTCCCAATAGGTTTCGCGGTAGTCTTTTACGCCCGCGCTATAGGTCTTACCCATGAGCAGATCCTCCTAAGTCATTACAATAAAATCGTTACACCTGCGCTCATTTGTGGGCGACCAGCCGTGGTCTGAAAAGATGACCGCAGGGACCTTGTGGTCGGGGAAGTATAGACAGGCAAGGTATAAAGTAAATTCAATAATAGTAATGCAATACATAAGATAGAGCTTATTCTATGGGTAGGCTAATAAAACAATGACTTACGTCGTATTAGCTCGATTTTGAGGCTGTTTTGCCGCTTTTGGGCGGTTCCAGGCTGGCGGGTGTGCATGCCGGCAGGCGGGTTCCCGGGCCAGGGTGGTCCCGGCATCGAAGTGCTTTGTTGCTTTTACACCTAATATATAGTGGTCACTTTATTGTTGACCCGCTCTTATCTGCGGACGGGAGCGGACGACCCTGTTACGGGGGATTGGAAGCTGTGCAGAAAGGCCTCGAATTTATCGATCGGCATGGGTCTGGCCACGTAGAAGCCCTGAATCTGATCGCAGTCCATCTGCCGCAGTATTTCCAGCTGCTCGGCGGTTTCAACGCCCTCGGCGACCACCTTCATACCCAGGCTACGGCCCATACCGATGATCGCCTGTGCGAGTGCCTGGCTGTTGTCGCTGGTGGTCAGGTCGTGAATGAAGCTGCGGTCGATCTTCAGGGTACTGACCCTGAACCGGCTCAGGTAACCGAGCGAGGAGTAGCCGGTACCAAAGTCGTCGATGGCGATACCGATGCCGTGTTCGAGGAATTCATCGAACAGCTTGCGGGTGCCCTGGGCACCGCTGAGATGGATGCTTTCGGTGATTTCCAGCTCGATCGTGTGCGGCGGCAAGTGGTGTTTTTCCAGGGCGGCAAATACCTGCTGGGCGAACGCCGGTTCCGTCCACTGTTTCTGGGAGATATTGATGGCAATCGGGATCCGGTCGCGATTCTCCGTTTGCCAGCGGGAGAGGAGTTCGCAGACGTGGTCAATCTGCCATTGGCCGACCTCGACGATCATGCCGGTGGCTTCCAGTTCGTCGATAAATTCACCCGGCTGCACCAGGCCCTGGCCGGGATGCTGCCAGCGAATCAGGGCCTCGGCGCCGCAGATACGATTGTCCGCCAGTGACAATTTAGGTTGCAGGTAGACCATGAACTCCCGGCGCGGCAGGGCGGTGAGCAGATCGGCCTGCAGGGCGGCGCGCCGGGTGGAACGGGTTTCCATCTCCTGGTCGAAAAAACAGTGGATGTTGCGGCCGGTGAGCTTGGCGTGATCCATGGCGATGGAGGCTTTTTTCAACAGGCCGGCGGCATAGTAGTCATCCTGTGGATAACCGGCCACGCCGATGCTCAGGGTGATATAGGGCAGTTGCCGCTTTTCCCGCAGCCGGCTGCAGACCTCGTGCAGCTTTTTAATGACGGTTTCCTGATCCGTGTGCGAGTGAGATTCGAGAGTCAGGATCGCAAATTCATCGCCGGCCAGCCGACAGATGGTATCACCCTGGCGAAGGGTGTCCTGGAACTGTCCGGTGAGTTCGACCAGTATCTTGTCGGCCTGTTCGTGTCCCTGCGTTTCGTTGATCAGCTGGAAGTGGTCGATATTAATGTAATAGATCGTGATGATTTGCCGGTGACGCTTGGCCAGGCCGATGGCCTGGTCGATCCGATCGAGCAGCAGCTTGCGATTGGGCAGGCCGGTTAGCGGGTCATGCTCTTCCAGGTAACGTAACTGCTCTTCCGCCCGGACCTGCTGGGTGATATCGGTAAAAAAGCCCATGGCGGCCGGCACCCCTTCCCACTGGGTCGAGATAATATTGATATGTACCCAGCGGAAATCGCCATCCCGCCGCAAAATGCGAATACAGTAATCCTCGGCGGGACTTTCACCGGCCATGCGCATGTTGTGGTAACGCTTGACCCGCAGCCAGTCCTCGGCGGCGACCAGGTCCTGTAAATTCAGTTCGCTGAGTTCGCTCTGGCTGTAGCCGATCAGCTCGGTGGCTTTGCGGTTGGCAAATCGAATCATGCCGTCCTGGACGATCGCGATTGCATCATGGGCGTTGTTGACTATCGAATGGTACATCTCGCGGGAATGACGCAGGGCATCGGTCAGCTGCATCAGTTCCGAGATGTCGGTGAGGATACCCTGGATGAGCGCCGGGTTGCCGTCCGGGTCGGTGATAATCCTGGCATGGTCTTCGACCCAGATGGTGTTCCCGCTTTGCGAGATCATCCGGTAGCGATAGCGGATCGCATGGTGAGTTTGTTTGAGCTGGTTGTACTCTAACAGCACGTTGTCCCGGTCGTCGGGATGGATGTGTTTGAGCCAGCTCTGATTTTCGCTTAGCCATTGTGTTGGGCTGTAGCCCAGCAGGGACTCGATCTGCGGGCTGATATACAGGGTCGTCCCGTTGTCATCGGGCAGGCAGGTATAGGTTACGGCGGGGATCTGCTCGATCAACGTCCGGTATTTGTTTTGTGACTCCTGCAGCTGCTGTTCCCGGAGGTTGAGGGTGTCGGTAACCTGGGTCCATTCTGTCATGTCGCGTACCACGCTGACCGCGGCCAGCGGTTCGTCGTCATCGCCCCGGATCAGTACCACGGTATTTTCAGTGGGAATCGGCGAACCATCCCGGTGTTTCATGGTGAAGCGGCAGCGAAATACCCCGCCCGCGCGAAGGATGGGCTCTCCCTGTTCGCCGAACAACTCAAACTGGCTGTGGTTGAGGTGCAGGATCTCGGTGGACTGGCCGATCAGCTCCTCGGGGGCGTAACCGAACATTCGTTGTGCCGCCGGATTGGCGCCGCTGATAGTGCGGTCGCGGGTGTCGACCAGGATGACAGCCTCGTCCAGTCCCTCGAAGACCTTCTCCAGGATGGCTTCTGCATTCAGGTTGAGCATGTTTTGACTCCGGGTTGTGGGTCCGTAGCCAGCCTGGTCGCTCTTGATGCCGTGGCAGAGGCCAAATCTATGCCAGCTATTTCCGACTGTAGTACTCAACTAATTGAAAGTGAAGAAATATCGAATTACCTGTCTGGCTTATATTGATCCTGAACACTATAATTTTTTCTGATGAATCACCGGACGCTCCTATGCACCTCACCCTTCGCCAGCTGAAAGTCTTCGAGGCGGTCGCGCGGCATCTCAGCTATACCCAGGCGGCCCAGGAGCTGCACCTGACCCAGCCGGCGGTTTCCATGCAAATCAAGCAGTTGGAAGAGTCAGTCGGCTTGCCGCTGTTCGAGCAGATCGGCAAACAGACCTACCTGACCGAGGCCGGGCGCGAGATGTATCACTATTGCCGGGCCGTTTCCCAGCAGCTGGACGAGGCCGAGGAGGTGATCCAACAGCTCAAGGGGGTACGGCGTGGTCACCTGGATATTTCGGTGGCCAGTACGGCCAACTATTTTGCCACCCGGCTGCTGGCCAGCTTTATCGATCAGTATTCCGAGGTCAGCTTCAGCCTGGATGTGACCAACCGGGCGACCCTGCTGCGTCAGCTGGAGCAAAATGATAAGGATCTGGTCATCATGGGTAAGCCACCGGAAGACCGGGGACTGGAGACCGAGGCCTTCATGGAGAATCCGCTGGTGGTGATCGCCCCCCCGGAACATCCGCTGGCCAGCGAAGCCGGGATTCCACTCAAGCGCCTGGAAGACGAGCCCTTCGTGGTCCGCGAACCCGGTTCGGGCACCTTTATCGCCATGGAGCGGTTTTTTAAGGAGCGTGGCGTGCACTTCAAGACCGGCATGCAGATGACCAGTAACGAGGCGATCAAACAGGCGGTGGAAGCCGGACTGGGACTGGGGATCGTCTCGATCCACACCCTGGAGCTGGAACTGGAAACCGGCCGGCTGGTGGTGCTGGATATGACCGAATTTCCGATCCTGCGTCACTGGTATGTGGTCCACCGCCAGGGCAAGCGGCTGTCGCCGGTGGCCCTGGCCTTCAAGGAGTTTGTCCTCAGCCGGGCCAATAAAATGGTCTCCCGCCCGCATCTGCAATCCGCTTGAGTCCCGCCCGTCCCGGGCTCATAATCGAGTGACTTGCCTATACCTATAATGATCGACCCGTTCGGGTTTTCAGCTATGCACGGGCACCGATGCCTGAGTTTGATAATTCAATTTATAAACATGGGAGTATCAGTCGATGAAACAGATGGTTTCTATAACACTGCTGACGCTGTTGGCCTCAACCGCAATGGCAGGGCAGCAAACCGAACATGTCGAACAAAGCCGCGCGGCGGTGCAACAGTTTTTCGGCCAGCTCAAAGGTGAGCTGCAGGCCGGGATGAAAGCCGGCGGGCCGGTCAAGGCGATCGAGGTATGCAGTGAAAAAGCCCCGGCGATTTCCCGCGATGTTTCAAACAAGCAGGGTTTGCAGATCGGCCGCACCAGCCTGAAAACCCGCAACCCCTCAAATGCACCGGATGAGTGGGAAGAGAGTGTGCTCAAAGAGTTTGAACAGCGCAAAGCGCAGGGAGAACACCCGAAGCAAATGGAAAAGCATGCCATTGTCGAGCACAACGGCAAGCAGGTCTTTCGTTATATGAAAGCGATTCCCACCGGCAAACTGTGCCTGAAATGTCATGGTACTGACATTGACCCGGCAGTGTCCGCGAAGCTGGAAAAGCTCTACCCGGAAGACAAGGCCATCGGCTTCAAGCAGGGCGATATCCGCGGTGCCTTTACCATTATCAAGGATATTTAAAAGATAAACACCGGGGCTTTGCCCCGGTGTATTTATACCGAGCAACAGTCTGAAGTCAGGAGAATGTCAGGTAGTACTGCTCGCAACCTGACCTACGCTTCTATGCAACCATCACAAATCTTACATACCGTTATATTGAGCATATCCTTCCCTGCGTTCCTCTGCGTCTTTGCGCCTCTGCGTTGAACTATTGAACGGTTGATTTGTTGAGTGGTAGGCCGAACATAGCAACGCGGTGTCCGGCTTTTCGGAAAATGCCCGATACCGCTTCGCTTTACCGGGCCTACGGCTTTCCGTGTTTATTAGCGTCTATGTTGATTTAATTTTTCCGTCATACCTTGAAGTGTTGTACGGCCTGATTCAGTTCATCCGATTCGGTCAGTAACGCCTTCCCGGCGGACTCGGTCTGTGATGCGCTGCCGGCGGTCATATCCGCCAGATCCCGGATCTGCGTGATATGCCGATGCATGTCATTGGCGACGGCACTTTGTTCCTCGGCGGCACTGGCGATCTGCGTGGTCATTTCGGTAATGGTGGCTACCGACCGGGCAATGGTATCCAGGGAGGTTCCCGCCAGCTGGGCCTGCTCGACACTGGCGTGAACCCGCTCCTTGCCGGATTGCATGCGTTGTGCCGAATCACTGGCGCTGCTCTGGACCCGGTGGATCATCTCCTCGATCTCCTGGGTCGATTCCTGGGTGCGCTGTGCCAGAGTACGTACTTCATCGGCGACCACGGCAAAGCCGCGACCCTGCTCACCGGCCCGGGCCGCCTCGATGGCCGCGTTCAGCGCCAGCAGGTTGGTCTGCTCGGCAATTGATTGAATCACGTCGATGATGGTGCCTATATCCTGGGCATGGCCGGTAAGACGCTGGATTTCCGCCGCGGTGTTTTCCACTTCCTCGGCAACCGAACGAATATCCTGGATAGTGTCGTAAACAACCTGTTTCCCCTTATTCGCCTCGTCATTGGCCTGACCGGCCGATTCCGCCGCATGTGACGTGTTGCGTGCGACCTCTTCGACCGTGGTAGCCATTTCGGTCATGGCGGTGGCGACCTGTTCGGTCTCGCGATGTTGCTCTTTGACCTGGCTGATCGTGGAGTTGGTAATCTCCGACATCTGCTCCGATGAAGTGCGCAGATTGCCGGCTGTTTCGGACACCCGCCTTATGATTTGCTGGAAGGCATCGGCCATAGTGTTGAACTTGTCGGCCAGATGGCCAAGTTCGTCCTGCCGGGCATAATCGACACGTGCCGTCAGATTGCCATCGGCAAGCTGATTGGTGGCGTCGACAATTCGCACCAGTGGCTGCTTGACCAGGCGGCTGATCAGTACATAGGAAAGCAACATGGAGACCAGGGCAATAACAAAAAACAGAGCCGCGGCCTTGAAGCTCATTTCCGTCAGGGCATCATCTTTTGCCGCACTGATGTCGGCGAATTTCTCGGTTTTGTAACTTTCCCGTTTCTGCAGTTGTTGCTGTGCGCGGTTGAAGTTGTAACCCAGGTGCAGTTCGCCCAGCTTGATCCCTTCATTTTCCACGTCGATTACCAGCTGCTGGCTGGCCGCATTCCTGTCGCCGGCCACGGCAAAAGGTTTGGACTGCTGGTTGAGAAAGGCAACATAGGAAACATCCGGATCGGCAATGGCCATTTCGGCATAACTACCCAGCAAGGAGAGATCGAACTCCACCATCGGTTGCGGTGCGATGGCACTTAACAGCCGGGAAAGCTGCTTTGCCTTGAACTGGATGGCCTGCCGGTCGGTGGTGGCCTGTTGTTGGGAAATTTCGTTGATCACCTTCTCCGCCGCAAGCAGTTCGCTTTCCATGGCCTTGTCCTGCAGATTGATGAGCAGCTGCCCGGCAACAAGGAACAACAGCGCCATGGTAATCGCGATGGCGAGGATGAATTTCCCCGTCACCCCCAGCCGGTTCAGGGGGGACAGTTTCAGTGTAGACAGGTTCATGGCGAACTCCTTTGCCTTTCCGTGCGCCGTCAGGCGCTGTAGGGTGAAATTTTCAGGAATTTCAGAGCTTGTTTGATCTCATCCAGCGATACCGGCTCAACAAATCCTTTGATCCTGGCGCTGCGTGCCGCGTTGTGTTCCGGCGCCAGATTGATGGTCGCATTCTTGAAGCGGTTGGCGGTTTCCTGTTCCAGGGCGGGCAGGGCAGACAGACACCATTCCGGATAGAGTGCCGTGGTGCGGGCCAGTGAAAAATCACTACTGGTTTGCTGATCGACAATCTGGAAATCGTCCATCGCAATCTTGCCCTCTTTGTCCATAGCTTCCAGCAGACCGGTACGCACGAAAGCCGCGTCAATCAGCCCGTTATTGACCGCCAGAACCAGGTCATCCTGTTTTTTGCCCTCTCGCAGGTTGCCAAAATCCTTGTGCGGGTCGATGCCCTTGGACATCAGGTGGTAAGTCTGGAAGATATAGGCGCCGGCGGCCGCGCGAAACTTGAGGGACATGACATTCTTGCCGCGTAAATCATCGGCGGTTTTGATCCCGCTGTCTTTTCGGGCAATGATGACGCCACCGAAGCGCGGACCGTCCTTCTTGTTCAGTGTGGCCATGACCGTGGCACCGAGTTTTTCTTCCAGCTGAACAGTGTGGGGCGAGTGGGAGAGCACCAGTTCAACCTGTCCCTGTTGCGCGGCATTGAAGACCTGGGGTGGCGGCAGGGGAACCAGTTTGACCTTGTGACCGGTCTTCTGTTCGAGGTAGTTGACCAGCTCCGCCCAGCGGGTCTGGGCCTTGAGTTCGCCGCGCGGGGCCAGCACACCGAGACGAACCGTCTCGGCCTGAACCGCCGGCAGTGCCCCGCAAAGCAGGACCAGGCTAAACAGGGTGGTGATAAAACGATGCGTAATAACGGACATATAACCTCCAGGCACACCGCGACATGCTGTACATGCAGACGGCACAATTAAAAAAAATGTGGTTGCGTGGGGGGCTCAGTAATTAACGACCCGGGGGTGGGGGCCTTGAGCCGGTGGGGCGGGGAAAAATGTGAGCGCTATCACATTATCATGGTGAGTACATTTTGACCGGGGGGCGTCGCCAGCCGGTTCCGGTCAGCGGGACAATCGGCCCGGCCCGACGGAACCCGGGCCGGTTTTGGCGGTCACAGACAGGCAGTGAACGTGGCATTTTCGGTTGTGACGGGGGTATACTCGGCAGGATGAGCGTTAACGCACGAGTCTGGATGAACTGGCTGCTATTGCTGGCAATGGTGCTGTTGCCCGTGCAGGCGCTGTACGCGCAGACCGAAATGCTGGTGCCCTCGGCCAACCATGAGTGCGAACATACCGGGATGCAACACACCGGTTCAACGGTTGATGAAACGCAGCTGATGAGTTGCTGCGATCAGGAAGCCAGTCACTGTAACCAGAACTGCCGCGACTGTTTCCACACCCAGAGTATCAACGCCCTTGCCGGCACACCCGTGCTGCAGATCGATCAACCCTGTTCCTATGACCTGCTGCCTGCGCAGGAGACGCATAGCGGACTTCCCCCCGCCGGTCAGTTCCGGCCTCCCAGAAACCTCGTCTGATGATGTGACACCCGTCAGGGGTGTCAGCTGTTGTTGTAATGCCGGTGCGTTCCATCGGCATGGAATCAGATGATGAGGAATATACATGCTACGCCTATTCATGTTGTGCGGTGTCGTACTGACGGCACTGACAGCCAGACCGCTATTGGCGGCGTCGACGTTGACACTCGAGGAGTCGATCCGGCTGGCACTGGACAATGACCCCGGATTTCGGATCAACGAGGCCAGAAGTGCCGCCCTGAAGGAACAGGCGGTTGCCGATAATGCCCTGCCCGATCCGAAATTGAAGCTGGGGTTGATGAACTTTCCCACCGACACCTTCAAGCGGGATCAGGAACCGATGACCCAGCTTCAGGTGGGTATTCAGCAGATGTTCCCCGCGGGCGATTCGCTCAAATACCAGTCACAACGGACCCTGTCCCGTTCCCGGGCAGAGAATCATCGTTCCGACGATCAACGCCGGAAGCTGGTGCGCGATGTGCGTCAGGCCTGGCTGGAGTGGTATTACTGGCACCGGGCGCAGGAAGTGGTGCAGGAGAACCGTAAGCTGTATCGCAAACTGGTGCGGGTGACCGAATCCCAGTATGCCGCCGGGCGGCAACAGCAACAGGACGTGATCCGGGCGGAGCTCGAACTGGGCTTGCTGGGTGATCGCCTGGTGGAAATTCGCAACCAGATGGAAGAAGCCCGGGCGAAGCTGGTTCGTTACCTGGGTGATATCCCCGGCGCCGTAATCCCGCCGAAACCCTTTCCGAAACTGCCGACCCCGCAGCAACCCCGGCTCGACGATCATCCCGTGATCCAGGCCGCCCACGCCGAGGTACAGGCACAACAGAACGGGGTCTCTTTAGCGCGTCAGTCGTACAAACCGTCCTGGATGCTGGATGTGACCTACGGCGGGCGCGACGGATTGAATCCCGATGGCAGCGGGCGCAGCGATTTTCTCTCCGCCATGGTGCTGATGGATATTCCCCTGTTTACCGATAACTACCAGGACCGCAAGGTGGCGGCCGGGAAACAGCAATTACAGGGCGCACTTTTCACTCTCAAGGATCGCCAGCGTGAGCTGAATCGGGAATGGGAAGTGAGCCATGCCCGCTGGAACAACCTGGCCGAGCGTCTGGCCCGTTATCAGGATCGGTTGTTACCCATGGCCCGGGAGAACGCCCGCAGCGCCTTGCAGGGTTATCAAAGCCGTGAGACTGAATTCAATGCATTGATGCGGGCCCGCATTATGCAACTGGACACCGAACTCAAAGCGCTGCGTCTGCGTATCGATCACGCCACAGCGCAGGCGCAGCTAATCTATCTTGCAGGAGCCACACAATGAAATTGACTACAGGATTAATTATTTTCGGGTTGGCGCTGGTCCTGTCCGCCTGCAGCGATGAGGAGTCAACAGCGGACGACAGTGGCATGGACAAGGCGGCACAACAGGAAACCGCGCTGGAGCATGCCGAAAAGCACGCCGATCCCAACTATGTCTGCCCCATGCATCCGCAGATTGTTCGGGGCGAGCCGGGCACCTGTCCGATCTGTGGCATGGACCTGGTCGAAAAAGAGCAGGAGAGCGAGGAGCCGCAGGGCGAGAAGGAAATTCTCTATTACCGGCATCCGCACGATCCTTCCATTACCTCGAAAGAACCCAGAAAAGATGAAATGGGCATGGACTTTGTGCCGGTCTATGACGATGGTGGCGGCAGCTCGGTGAAAATCTCGCCGGCGGTCATCAACAACATGGGCGTACGCACCGCTGAAGCCGAGCGCGACACACTGTGGCGCAAGATCGATACAGTCGGCTATGTCGCCTATGACGAAAGCCTGATCTCGCATATTCATCTGCGCACTCAGGGCTGGATAGAAAAACTCTATGTCGAAGCCGAGGGTGAGCGGGTCGAGAAAGGTCAGCTGCTTTACGAGGTGTATGCACCGGAACTGGTTAACGCGCAGGAAGAGTACGTTCAGGCGCTGGGCAGTGGGCGCCAATCGCTGATTCGCGCCTCGCGTGAACGGCTGGTAGCGCTGGGAATCGGTAGCGAGCAAATTGACAAGCTGCGCAAGACCCGTCAGGTCAGCCAATACGTCAAAGGTTATGCCGAGCAGGACGGTATCGTCGCCAATCTCGGCGTGCGCGAAGGCATGTACGTGATGCCACAGGCGGAGGTGATGGCGCTGGCGGATCTCTCTTCTGTCTGGATTCAGGCCGAGGTTTTCGAAAGCCAGGTGGACTGGGTCGAGGAAGGCCAGCCGGCCGATGTCAGTCTCTCCTATTTCCCCGGCCGCACCTGGGAAGGGGAAGTGGAGTACGTATACCCCAGTCTCAACCCCAAAACCCGCACCCTGCGGGTCCGCCTGCGTTTCGACAATCCCGATCAAATCCTCAAGCCCAACATGTTCGCCGATGTCAGTATTTACGGCGGACCAAAGCGGGACATCGTGATGATACCGCAAGAGGCATTGATCCGCGGCGGTGAAGAAGACCGGGTGATCCTGGCGCTGGATGAAGGGTGCTTCCGCCCGCGGACCGTAGTTGCCGGCATGGCGTCGGGCGACTGGGTCGAGATCAAGCATGGACTCGAACCCGGTGAACGGGTCGTGACCTCGGGACAGTTTTTGATCGACTCGGAAGCCAGTCTCAAGGCCAGTATCAAGCGCATGACTTCACCGGCGGATAAGGATGGCGGTGAAAAAAGCATGACAGATATGTCTGCGATTACCGGTACCGGAGTGTTGCATGAAATTGAGCCGAAGGAAAATCGTGTCAACATGACTCACGACCCGATCCCGGCGATCGACTGGCCGGCGATGACCATGCCATTCAAGGTCAGGCCCGAGGTCGAACTCGAGCCATTCAGTCCCGATGACAAAGTCGAATTCGATCTGGAAGAAGGCGACGACGGCTATGTCATCAAGGCCATGCGTAAGAGGAAAGAGTAAAAAATAACCACCAAGACACGAAGACACCAAGGAGAAAAAATGGAATTTACGAAGGTATCACCTGAGGTCGACAAGGTTGCGAAGGATGTCGTTGACAGTGCTTTTTGTGTCCACAAAGCGCTTGGCCCGGGGTTGCTCGAGTCAGTTTATGAAGCGTGCATGTTATATGAGCTTCAAAAACGCGGGATGAGGGTGGAAAGGCAGAAATCACTGCCAGTTGTTTACGATGAATTGAAGATAGATGCAGGGTTGCGGCTGGATTTGCTTGTTGAAAATGAGGTCGTGGTTGAATTGAAAGCAGTGGAGGCAATATTGCCAGTTCATGATTCACAAATATTAAGTTATCTGAAACTGGCTGATAAACGGCTGGGTCTGCTGATTAATTTCAACGTGCCTGTCATAAAAGATGGAATCAGAAGAAAAATCTTATAGCTATCTTGGTGCCTTGGCGTCTTGGTGGTGAGATTTTGGAGATAGAAGATGATTGAACGAATTATTGACTGGTCGCTGCATAACCGTTTTCTGGTGTTGTTGCTGACGGTGATCCTGTGCGGCTGGGGTTGGTATGCGGTGAAGAATACGCCGCTGGATGCGATTCCCGATCTGTCGGATGTGCAGGTGATTATCAAGACCACCTATCCGGGGCAGGCACCGCGGGTGGTGGAGGACCAGGTGACCTACCCGCTGACCACGGCGATGTTATCCGTGCCCGGGGCGAAGACGGTGCGTGGTTACTCCATGTTCGGGGATTCATTTGTTTATATCCTCTTCGAGGACGGGACCGATCCGTACTGGGCCCGTTCGCGGGTGCTCGAGTACCTGAGCCAGGTCGAATCGCGACTGCCCGAGCAGGCCAGCCCGGCACTGGGGCCGGATGCCACCGGGGTGGGCTGGATCTATGAATACGCCCTGGTGGATCGCACGGGCCAGCACGATCTATCCCAGCTGCGTTCCCTGCAGGACTGGTTCTTAAAATATGAGTTGCAGACGGTGTCCGGCGTGTCGGAAGTGGCCACCGTCGGGGGCATGGTCAAGCAATACCAGGTCGTCCTCGATCCGGACAAACTGCGCGCCTACAACCTGCCTCTGGCAAAGGTGCGCCAGGCCATCCGGCAGGGTAACCAGGAGGCGGGCGGCTCGGTCATCGAAATGGCCGAGGCCGAATACATGGTACGGGCGACCGGCTATATCCAGAGCAAGGAGGATCTCAACAACATTCCGCTGGGTGTCAGTGAACAGGGGACTCCGCTGTTGCTGGGGGATATTGCCGAGATCCGGCTGGGGCCGCAGATGCGTCGTGGCATCGCGGAATTAAATGGCGAAGGCGAGGTCGCCGGCGGGATTGTGGTCATGCGCTACGGCGAAAATGCCCTGAAGACCATCGAAGGGGTCAAACGCAAGCTGGAACAGCTGCAGAACGGCCTGCCCGAAGGCGTGGAGATCGTCGAGACTTATGATCGTTCCGACCTGATCAACCGGGCGGTCGATAATCTGAACAGCAAGCTGCTGGAAGAATTTTTGATCGTCGCGCTGGTCTGCCTGGTGTTTCTGTTTCACCTGCGTTCGGCACTGGTGGCTATCATCAGCCTGCCGATCGGGATTCTTGGGGCATTTGTCGTCATGTATCACCAGGGTATCAATGCCAACATTATGTCACTGGGCGGAATCGCGATTGCCATTGGTGCCATGGTCGATGCGGCGATCGTGATGATCGAAAATGTACACAAACATATCGAGCGTGAGCCGCTGACCGAGGAGAATCGCTGGCGGATCATCGGTGAGGCAACCCGCGAAGTTGGTCCGGCCCTGTTTTTCTCCCTGTTGATTATCACGCTGAGTTTCCTGCCGGTATTTACCCTGGAAGCGCAGGAAGGACGCATGTTCGCACCGCTGGCCTTTACCAAGACCTATGCCATGGCCGCGGCGGCCGGTTTGTCGATTACCCTGGTGCCGGTCCTGATGGGGTATTTCATTCGTGGGCATATTCGCCCGGAGGAGAAAAACCCGGTCAACCGCGTCTTGATCAGGGCGTACCAGCCTTTCATCCATACGGTACTGAATAAACCGAAAAGCGTTCTCGGTATTGCCGTGCTGGTAGTGTTGATGACGATCTGGCCGGTAATGAATATCGGTTCTGAGTTCATGCCGGATCTGGACGAGGGGGACCTGATGTACATGCCAACCACGTTCCCCGGCCTGTCGATCGGCAAGGCCCAGGAGTTATTACAGCAGACCGACAAACTGATTATGAGTGTGCCGGAGGTCGAACGGGTCTTTGGCAAGATCGGCCGGGCCGAAACCGCGACCGATCCCGCCCCGTTGACCATGATCGAAACCACCATCTTGCTCAAGCCACGCAGTGAGTGGCGCGAAGGCATGACCACCGAAAAACTCAAACAGGAGTTGAACGATCGGGTCAAATTCCCCGGCCTGACCAACTCCTGGGTGATGCCGATCAAAACCCGGATCGACATGCTGGCGACGGGGATCAAGACCCCGGTGGGGGTCAAGGTTTCGGGCCCCGATCTGAATGTGATCCAGGATATCGGTAAACAGATCGAGGAGGCGGTAATGAAAGTGCCGGGTACTGTCTCGGCCTATTCGGAACGTACCGTCGGCGGGCGTTATGTGACGGTCGATATCGATCGGCAGGCTGCCTCAAGAGTGGGCCTGAACATTGCCGATGTGCAAAACGTGGTGAGCACCGCCATTGGCGGTATGCAGGTCGATCAGACCGTGGAAGGACTGGAACGTTACCCGATCAACCTGCGCTATCCGCAGGATGTGCGAGAGTCGGTCGACAAGCTCCGCGATCTGCCCGTGATTACCCAACAGGGTGCGCGCATTCCGCTGTCCGAAGTGGCGGATATTCGTGTCGAAACAGGACCGGCCATGATCAAGAGCGAAAACGCGCGACCCAACGGCTGGACTTTCGTTGACATCAAAGACCGGGACCTGGGTTCCTACGTGGAAGAGGCGCAACGCGTTGTTAATCAGGAGGTCGACTTGCCGGCCGGCTACTCCATCGCCTGGTCCGGGCAATATGAGTATATGGTGCGCGCCAAGGAGCGTTTGAAAGTGGTTGTACCGTTGACACTGGTGATTATCGTCTTGCTGCTGTATCTCAACTTTCGCAATATTATCGAGGTGATGATCATCATGGGGACATTACCGCTGGCCCTGGTGGGCGGTTACTGGCTGCTTTATCTGCTCGGCTACAACATGTCGGTCGCCGTCGGCGTGGGCTTTATCGCCCTGGCCGGTGTGGCGGTGGAAATCGGGGTAGTGATGCTGGTCTATCTGAATCAGGCTTATCGTGGTCAGATAGCAAATAAGGAACGCGTGCATATCCCGACCCTGGAAGAACTCAAACAGGCGGTGATCGATGGCGCCCTGTTACGGGTTCGTCCGATTATCATGACCGTAGCGGCCATTACCGGTGGCCTGCTTCCGATTATGCTGGGCAGCGGTACCGGCTCGGAGGTCATGCGCCGCATCGCGGCCCCCATGGTGGGCGGCATGGTCAGCGCCACGATACTGACACTGGTTGTGATACCGGCAGTGTATTACCTGTGGAAGCAATACGAAGTCAGGCGTTGTATCGCAAAAGGTAAGATACCGGGAGGTTAACAGCCAATGAAATACAACCTAATGGTGTTTGGTATCGTCGGCAGCCTGGGACTGGCGGGGTGTGACAACTCCGTCGATTCTGATAAATCGGCGCAGGTTGGACAATCTGCGCCAGGGGAGATCGCCATACCGCCGCGTAACCAGGATATGCAACAGATTCTGCGTGGCGGGCGTCTCTATCAGCAGCATTGCGCGACATGCCATGGCAAGTTGGCACAGGGGGCGCCGAACTGGCGGCAGCGCGATGAGCAGGGCAAATTCCCACCCCCGCCACTGGACGGATCGGCGCATACCTGGCACCACCCGACCGCGCAGCTGACCGAGATTATTAAAAACGGCACGCTGGATCGGGGGGGTAACATGCCGGCCTGGAAAGACCAGCTTGATGATCAGGATATTACCGATGTGTTGGCTTGGATCAAGGCACAATGGCCGGATGAGATCTATGCTCGGTGGTATCGCAACGATCAACGCGCGAAGAATCGCTAGGCAAGAAGGAGCACATTATGCATGGTGAAGACTGGAATGGCGGCTGGTGGTTGTTCGGTCACGGCGGCTTCGGTATCCTGATCTGGATTGTAGTGATCCTGGCCATTGTCTGGTTGATATACCAGATACTAGGTCCTAGGAACTAGTTACTAGAACCTGTTTGTTGATAGCAATTTCTATGTTGTCAGGCACAACTGGCGGCGCTGAGAATATTTTTACTGAAGGAGAGGATTATGTACGGATTTAATACCAAGATAGCAGGCAATTTCGATGACGCTGTTGAGAAAGTCACCGAAGCGCTGAAAGAAGAGGGCTTCGGCGTATTAACCGAAATCGATGTCAAGGCGGTGATGAAAAAGAAACTGGATATCGATAAAAAACCCTACAAGATACTCGGCGCCTGCAACCCGACGCTGGCCAACCAGGCATTGACCGCCGAGGCCGATGTCGGTCTTTTATTACCCTGTAATGTGGTGGTACGTGAAGAAGATGACGGTTCAATCACCGTAGCATTCATGGATCCACAGGCGGTACTGGACCTGGTACAACAACCCGGGATCCATGAACTGGCCGGTGAGGTTAAGGCACGGCTGGAACGGGTGCGCGATAGTATCGCGGCCTGAAGAATAAATACTAAGTACTAAGTACT
>JAXHTI010000022.1:0-7865 GCA_034190045.1 Pseudomonadota bacterium | reverse complement strand
TACTAAGTACTAAGTACTTGGTGCGTAGGGCGTGTTGTTCGCCCATTGAACCACGCGAGGAAAGTGGTGCGTGCGACACGTCCTGTCGAGAGTGATTCGTTCCTGTCATCGCAGTTTATACTCCATTGCATATTTGAAGGCCTTGCCTGACAGGGATGTCGGTGGCCGGGGAAAAGGTTGCGCATTACGGGCAGCCTGGATAGCCGCCTTGCAAAATAGCTTGCTGCCTTCCAGGCATTCGATGTTTCGCAATCGACCCTCCCCGGTGATCGTAATGCGGATCAAGACCCGCCCCTCCAGCTGACGCCGCTGTGCCATAAAAGGATAATGTCTGAACTGCTCCAGATGGCGAAGTAGATGATTCTGGTAGGATTCTTTCTGCTTTATCCCCCTGTGGTTGCTACCCATCTTCTGACGTTGTTGCTCTTCTTGTTGTGGTAATACTTTCTTCCTGGGTTTGACCGGTTTTTCCTGTTGGGCCTCAATGCGCTCCGTTTTTGCCACGGGCTCCGGCTTTGGCTCATTCCGTAGATTGGGTTCCTGGGTTATCTTTTTCTGGACGACTTTTTCCGGCATGGGGTTCGTCGGTGTGTTGGCCTTCTTTGGCTGGCTTAAAGTGATGTTCATGCGGGTGTTGATATTTTCTGGGTGGCGGCCAGGCGAGAGACTGCCGGATTCGATAATTGCAACAAGGTGCAGCCCTATTGAGACAATTAACATTAGTTTGAATGCGGGGGTCAGTTGGGCCATGAAAAACAAATCAATCCGGAAGGTTTGTGTGCATGCCGATTAGCGAACTTTAACGTAATCTCCGGCAAGCTCCAATGCGGTGTTTGTGCGGCACAGAGTGTCAGGATGTTCGTTTTGCTACAAAGTGTCTGATAACAGACACTTTTAAATCTTAATTTCCTGGTAAGTGACTGTTTTGGTGAAAACCAGATATGGCATGGCTATTGCTGGTTTTTGCTTTGTTTGTACGGTGAGCAGACAGTATGAAGTGCAGGTGCTCTATACCGCACGGACTCGCCGTCTCTCTGTGATAGACCGCGACTTATGAATCAAGTGCGACACAACATTCACTCATCCATTGATATTAAAATTTTTGAATAAAAATTACACTCAAGGGGAACAAATGCATTATCAACCATTGCCTCTGCGCAAGACCTTGCTCGCCACACTGATCGCCACTTTCGCACACGGCATCGCATTCGCCGAAGAGAATGTGCCGACCATTTCGGTCACCGCCTCCCCTCTGACTGAAAGCCGTGAGGTTAACGGTGCAACCGTCAGTGAGGAGAGCCTGCAGACCTTGCGACCGGCTACCAGCGACAGCGCCAGCCTTTTGAAGAACCTCCCCGGTGTTTCCATACGGGGCGCCGGCGGGGTCTCCGGTTTGCCCGACATCCGCGGTCTGGCTGATGATCGTTTGCGCATCAAAGTCGATGGCATGGACCTTATCTCCGCCTGCGGTAACCATATGAATCCACCGCTCTCCTACATCGACCCGAGCAACGTCGACAGCGCCACTGTTTTTGCCGGCATCAGCCCGGTCAGTGTGGGTGGCGACAGCATCGGCGGCACTATTCTGGTCGATTCCGCCGCACCGCAATTTGCCGCCCCTGGAGAGGAGAGCCTGTTCACCGGCGAGGCGGGATTCTTCTTCCGCAGCAACGGCAATGCCTACGGTGACAACCTGAGCGCCACCGCCGCCAATGAAAAATTCAGCCTGACCTACACCAGCTCTACTACCCAGTCTGAGAACTACAGCGCAGGTGACGATTTCAAGACCCAGACCTATGTCAATGACGTGGGTGACAGTCCTCTCGAAGGCGACGAGGTCGGTTCATCCATGTACAAATCCACCAATCGCTCCCTCAGCCTGGCAATGCTCAACGACAACCACCTGACCGAATTGAAGCTCGGTATGCAGGACATCCCCTACCAGGGGTATAGCAACCAGCGTATGGACATGACCGGCAATGACAGTACGCAGTTCAATCTGAACCACACCGCCGAGCTTGACTGGGGCACGCTGGAGGCCCGCGCCTACCACGAGCGTACCCGTCACTCCATGCAGTTCTATGACGACAAGCTCTTCTGGTACGGCGGCGGTACAGACCCCGATGGCGAGTCCTGTACTCTGGCGGGTGGGATGACAGGTTGTGCGGCTGGCATGCCGATGGATACCGAGGGCAAGAACAGCGGACTCCTGCTCAAGGCGGATGTCGTGTTGTCGGGCCGTGACCTGTTGCGGCTGGGCACCGAGGCCCAGCAGTACCGTCTGGATGACTGGTGGGAGCCCTCCGGTAAAGGAATGTGGCCCGACACCTTTATCAATATCAATGACGGCGAGCGCGACCGTGCGGCGTTGTTTGGCGAGTGGGAGGCGCAGTGGGACCAGCGCTGGCTGACCCAGCTTGGCCTGCGCTATGAACAGGTGAAAATGGATGCGGGAGAGGTACAGGGATATAACCCCAGCTACGACACCGACGCTGATGCCTTCAACGCTGCCGACCGCGCCAGGACCGACGACAACTTCGACCTCACCGCGCTGGCCCGTTTCACCCCGGATGCCAGCCGCACCATCGAGTTCGGCCTGGCGCAGAAAACCCGCTCGCCCAACCTCTACGAACGTTACACTTGGTCGACCAGTGGCATGGCAATGCGCATGAACAACTTGGCCGGTGATGGCAACGGCTATGTCGGCAATCTGGAGCTGGAACCTGAAATCGCTCACACCGTCAGCGCCGCCTTCAGCTGGCACGATGCAGCGAAAAAGAAGTGGGAACTGAAGGTGAGCCCCTACTACACCCGCGTCAAGGACTATATCGATGCCGAGCGTCTTGTAACAAGTGATGGCGTAACTGAAGATTTCGTCTACCTGCAGTTTGTCAACCAGGAGGCCACCCTCTATGGTCTGGATATCTCCGGCCACTTCCCGCTGGCGCAAAACACTGAGTACGGCAACTTCACCGCGACCGGCAAGCTGAATTACGTTCGCGGCGAGAACGAGGATACCGGCGATAACCTCTACAACATCATGCCGCTCAATGCCAGGCTGGCCGTCGTGCAGCAGAAGGGGGCATGGCAAAACACTGTCGAGGTGGAGCTGGTGGATGACAAGGATGATGTCTCCGCAACCCGTAACGAGATGCAGACCGAGTCCTACGGCCTGCTCCATCTACGTAGCAGCTACACCTGGAAACAGGCTCGCTTCGATGTCGGTATCGAGAATGTCTTCGACGAGTTCTACAACCACCCGCTGGGCGGCGCCTATCTTGGGGAGGGTAAAACCATGTCCGGGACTGATGTTGCCTGGGGTACCCCGGTCCCCGGCATGGGACGTTCCTTCTATGCCAATGTGAACGTCAAGTTCTGACCCTGAAGGGATAACCACCAAGACGCCAAGACACCAAGTAAATGAGTAACTAGAAAAGCTTCGTGACTTCGTGCCTTGGTGGTGAATGTTTTATTCGATTGCGTATTTTTTCATGCGGTAGATCAGCGCGCTGCGGGTGATACCCAGCAGGCGGGCGGCCTTGCTCTGGTTGCCGGTGACGCGGGACAGCGCCTGGCGGATCATGCTGGCTTCCAGGTTATCCAGTTGAATACCGCTGCCAGGCAGTTGCAGGGAATCATTGGTCGTGGACTCGGGACGGATGATTTCCGCCGGCAGGTTGGTGACATCGATCTGCTTGCCGGGCATCAATACCAGCATACGTTCACAGAAGTTTCGCAGTTCGCGGACATTGCCCGGCCAGGCATAGGCCTGCAGCGCTTCAAGTGCCAGGGTGGTATAGCGTGGTGCATCAAGGCGATGATAGATGGCCAGACGGGCGGTCAGTTTACCCAGTAACAACTCGATGTCGGCAAACCGGTCACGCAATGGGGGCAGGTGCAGCGGCACGACATTCAGGCGGTAATAGAGATCCTCACGGAAACGACTCTGCTGAACCAGTTCGTACAGATCCCGGTTGGTGGCGGCAATCACCCGTACATCGACCTGCTCGGTCGTCGTCTGGCCCAGTGGCTGGATCTCGCCCGATTCGAGGACCCGCAACAGTTTCACCTGGGCCGCCAGCGGCAGTTCGGCCACTTCGTCCAGAAACAGCGTGGTGCCATCGGCGGCCTTGAACTTGCCCGGCTGATCCTGACGGGCATCGGTGAAAGCGCCGCGTCGATAGCCGAACAGTTCTGCTTCGACCAGGTTATCGGGCAGGGCGGCGCAGTTGATGGTGATCATCTCGTTGCCCTGTCGGGTACTGCACTCGTGCATGGACTGGGCGAGCAGTTCCTTGCCGGTGCCGGTCTCCCCGGTAATCAGGGTTGTGACGTCGGTGCCCGCGATCAGCTGGGCCGAGCGCAGGGCGGCAAGAAATTCAGGCGCCTGTCCCAGCAGATGTTCGAATGCCGTGTTTTTCATAGGTGTTACCCTGCAGCAAAATGTTGATGGCCGTGAGACCAGGTCAGGTAAAAACTGGTTATGGCCAATACTATCAGCAGGAGTCCCACTGCCGTTTTGACCTGGCTCAAGCGGGACAACCTTGCCATCCATCCGGTTAATATACCCGCGGCCATCACCGAAGGCAAAGTCCCCGCGCCAAAACTCAGCATGAACAGGGCGCCATACAATGCCTCGCCCGCGGTACCCGAGATAATCAGTGCGGAATAGACCAGGCCACAGGGCAGCCAGCCCCAGACCACGCCGAACAGCCAGGCCTGCCCGGGCGAGCGGACCGGAATGAGTTTTTGTCCCCAGGGCTGCAGCCGGTTCCAGAGCGGCTTACCCACATGTTCGATCATGGCGAAACGGGGAAACCAGCCGGCCAGGTATAAACCGATGCCGATCATCATGGCGCTGGCAATCCCCTGCAGGATCAGGTGCCCCGAGTCGGGACTGATGACATTGAACAGTCGATCGCCCAGCCAGCCCAGCAAGGCGCCGGCGGCGGTATAGCTGGTAATCCGGCCGAGGTTATAGGCTGAAATATAGGGAAGCAGTCGCCAGCGATGCTGACGGATTTCCGCAGGCAGGCTGAAGGTCAACGCCCCGATAATGCCGCCGCACATCCCGATACAGTGCACCGCGCTGAACAAACCGACGATAAAGGCACTGACCAGTGCGATTTCCATTTATACCAGGGCTCACGATAACCAAAACGCGATCATAACATTCCTGGCCTGCGGTGACTTGTTGCGAGTCCTAAGTCCTAAGTCCTAAGTCGCGAGTCGGAAATCGGAAGTCGGGGGCGTCAAAGTCAGGCAGGCTTCGCCAGCGTAACCTGCGTGACTCAGAACCAGAACTCAGAACTCAGCACTCCGGCCCGAAGGGCTAGGCGGCAAGTTCGACAAAGACGACCTGCAAGGCGTGTTTCAGGGTGAGATCGGATTCGGCGGTGAGATCGGCCAGTTCATCCGGGCTGAGATCGAGCATTTTCCAGACCCGGGTATCAATCGGCAGATCGTCATCGGGAGTGAGGATGGATTCGATGGTATTGCCAATCGCGTTGGCCAGATGGATGATGGCGGCCTCGCGTTGATATTGCGTGGCCAGGGCAGGCTGATGATGGCGGGCCACCGGTTCGATCAGCGATTCGGGTAAATGCCACTGGCGCAGCAGTTCGGCGCCCAGTTCGGCGTGATCGAAACCGAATTCGTTGCGCTCCAGGCTGCCCAGGTCCTGGTTTTCCTCGCGCGCCCGGGTCAGTACCCGGGCCGAGGTGTCGGGTCGGGTCAGATACATGACCAGCTTGCCAATATCGTGCAGCAGGCCGGTGATAAACAGCCGTTCGGTATGCGTAATCTGCAGGCGTTCCGCCAGGGTGCGGGCAGCACAGGCGACCGCAATGTTGTGACGCCAGAAATGCTGTGGCGTGACCAGCTCTTCGGGCAGGCGGTTGAACTTGTTGACCACCAGCGTTGCCATAGTGAGATCCCGCAACTGCCGGGTGCCGACAATCGTGACTGCCATGGAGATGGTGTCGATCCGGGAAGGGAAACCGTAAAACGGGCTGTTCACAATTTTCAGCAGTCGGGCGGCCAGTGCAGCATCCTGGCTGAGGGTTTCGGCGATATCGGCCGCCGAGCAGGCCGGATCGTTGATCATTTCATTGAGACGGGTGACGATCACCGGCAGGGACACCAGCTCGCGGTGTTCCTGGATCAGCGTTTGTGGGCTGCTCGTCGTCATCGGTGATGGGTGTCTGCAATGAATCAGTCGGTTTCGGTGATAGGCTGTCGGCAGGCAGAGCTGCAAACTTTATTTATTATAGGTGTTTCGCCGCCGTGGCAACCGAATAAAAATGTGAAAATGTTCACATTATTTTGTCAGGGTTAATGGCCGGTGACATGGATTCAACAGTCCCAGGAGGAGTTCCCCCGATGTCAGCAATCCGCCTTTCCATCAGTGGCATGAGCTGTGCCGGCTGTGTCGCCAGTGTCGAACAGGCGTTGCAGGCGGTACCCGGTGTCGAGCAGGCCGAGGTCAATTTCGCCGAACATACTGCCACGGTCGAAGGTGATGTAAGTGCTGACAAACTCGTAGCGGCCGTCAAGCAGGCCGGTTACGATGCGGCCGAGATGAAAGGGCAGACCGCCGAGGCCGACAAGGAAGCGGCCGAGATGGCCCACTATCGCCGCCTGCTGCGCAAGACCGCGGTGGCCGCGGTGCTTGGGGTCCCGCTGGTGATCGGTGACATGGGCGGGCTGCTGCCGGCGCTGGACACCGGGCTGGGCCAGCCTCTCTGGCTGCTGCTGGGCCTGCTCACCCTGGGGGTGATGGTCTACGCCGGCGGTCACTTTTTCACCGGCGCCTGGAAGGCCTTTCGGGGGCACAACGCCAACATGGATACCCTGATCGCCCTGGGCACTGGCGCCGCCTGGGTCTATTCGATGGTGGTGGTGCTGTTCCCCGACACCGTCCCGACCCTGGCCCGGCATGCCTATTTCGAAGCCGCGGTGGTGATCATCGCCCTGGTCAATCTGGGCGGGGCACTGGAGATGCGCGCCCGGGGTAAGACCTCCGAGGCGATCCGCCGGCTCATCGGTCTGCAGCCGAAGACTGCCCGGGTGGTCCGCGAGGGCAAGGAACAGGATATTGCCATCGACGAGGTCGGCCTGGGCGAGACCCTGCGCATCCGCCCCGGCGAGCGGATCCCGGTGGACGGCGACATTATCGACGGGCACTCCAGTGTGGATGAATCCATGCTTACCGGTGAGCCACTGCCGGTCAGCAAAACAGTGGGCAATGAAGTGGTGGCCGGCACCATCAACGTCAGCGGTACCTTCCTGTTCCAGTCCAGGCGCATCGGTGCCGACACGGTGCTGGCGCAGATCATCGATATGGTGCGCCGGGCCCAGTCGAGCAAACCGGCCATCGGCCGCCTGGCGGACAAGGTCGCGGCGGTCTTCGTGCCATCGGTTCTGCTGGTGGCGGTGGCCACCTTTCTGATCTGGTTCAACCTCGGCGGCGAGCCGCTGTTGAGTCACGCTATCGTCGCCACGGTGACCGTGTTGATCATCGCCTGTCCCTGTGCGCTGGGGCTGGCCACTCCCATCTCTATCATGGTCGGTGTCGGTAAGGCGGCCGAATACGGCATCCTGATTCGCAACGGCGAGGCGCTGCAACAGGCGGGCAAGCTGGAGGCGATCGTGCTGGACAAGACCGGCACCGTCACCGTCGGGCGTCCAACCGTGACCCACCTGGTGCCAGCCACTGATTACAGCGAGGATCAGCTTCTGCAACTGGCCGCCAGCCTGGAGCAGAGCTCGGAACACCCACTGGCCCATGCCATCGTCGAAGCGGCAAAACAGCGCGAGATCAGCCTGTCCGATGTTCAGCAGTTCGAGGCGATCACCGGCCAGGG
>JAXHTI010000219.1:1355-3134 GCA_034190045.1 Pseudomonadota bacterium | reverse complement strand
GTTCTTATCGGGCTGACCGCGCCGCAATACACCCGTAATCTGCAAACCCCGATCGGTGAAGCCATGCCACCGGTGCTGGCCTCGGCGCACAGTGTTTCCAGCCTGTTAAGCGCGGATCTGTTCGAGGTGCCGCCCTGGGCGAATCTCGCACAATGGCTGCTGATCCTGATCATCGGTCTGTATCTGATGTTTGTTCTGCCGCGGTTTCGACTCAGTACGGGGATGGCACTGACCGCGCTCATCCTCATCGGGCTACTCAATGCCCACTTTATTGCCATGCTGGCTCATTCCATGTGGTTGCCCCTGATGACCCCGGTGGCCTTGTTGTTGTTCGGTCATCTGGTACTCGGTGCCAAACATTTTTTGCAGGATCAGGTCCGGCATATTCATCTGGAACTCTCCGAGGCCAACCAGGCGCTGGGTCAGCAGTATCACACCCAGGGGCAGCTGGATCAGGCCTTTGAAAAATACCGCCACTGCATTGTCGATGCCTCGTTGTTAAACCAGTTGTATAACCTCGGTCTGGATTACGAGCGCAAGCGCCAGTACAACAAGGCGGTAGCAGTATTTAAATATATTACCTCGCATGACGAGAATTTCAGTGATGTGCAGGAGCGGTTGCAACGCAACCGGGAAGTTTCCGAACAGTTTGTGGTAGGCAGCAACAAGAGTTCGGCGCCATCCGATGGTACGCTGATCATCAGCAATCCCGGCGTACAAAAACCGATGATTGGTCGCTATGTGATCGACAGCGAGCTGGGACGGGGTGCCATGGGAATGGTTTATCTCGGCCATGACCCGAAGATCGGCCGCAGTGTCGCGATCAAGACCATGAGCCTGGCCCAGGAGTTTGAAGGGGACAAACTGGCGGATGTGAAGGAGCGCTTTTTCCGCGAGGCGGAAACCGCCGGGCGTCTGCATCATCCCAATATCGTGACAATTTATGATGTTGGCGAGGACCAGGATCTCTCGTATATCGCCATGGACTATCTCAAGGGTGAGAACCTGATGGCTTATGCCAAGTCCGAGAGCCTGTTGCCGGCGCAGGAAACGTTCGATGTTATTGTACAGGCGGCCGAGGCACTGGATTACGCGCATAACGAGCGTGTCGTTCACCGGGACATCAAACCGGCGAACATGATTTATGATCGGGACAACGGCGTCGTCAAGGTGACCGACTTTGGCGTGGCCTGTCTGACCGATACCAGCAAGACCAAAACCGGTACTATCCTCGGTAGCCCCTCCTATATGTCACCGGAACAGCTGGCCGGTGCCAAGGTGGACGGGCGTTCGGATCTGTTTTCACTGGGCGTTACGCTCTATCAGATGCTCACCGGCGAGCTGCCGTTTATTGCCGATTCACTGGCCAGTCTGATGTACAAGATTGCCAATGAGAAACACCCGGACATTCGTATGTTCCGTCCGGATTTGCCGTCCTGCGTCAGCCAGGTCATTAACAAGGCGTTGCACAAGGAACTGGAGCGCCGGTTCCAGAGCGGCGCACAGATGGCCAAGGCCCTGACCCGTTGTCGGGAACGGTTAACCAAGAAGCATTAGGGTAGGAAAATCAATGTTGGGTGATTCGGCAAAACTGGTGATTTACGGGGTTTCGGACGTCGGCCAGATGCGTGAACACAATGAGGATCACATTGCCTGGGATAAGGATCTCGGGCTGGTGATCGTGGCTGACGGGATGGGTGGGCACAACGCCGGCGAGGTGGCCAGCGAAATTGCCGTTAACAGTATCCAGGAGGCCCTGCGCGATGTGCTGGATCCGGA
>JAXHTI010000219.1:0-1255 GCA_034190045.1 Pseudomonadota bacterium | reverse complement strand
GATTAATCCTGAGCGGAGCTCTTTGGTAATGGCAAGAATCATATTGACCCACAACGGCGCGGTCGTGAAGGAATATCCGCTGAGCAAGGAACGGATGACCGTCGGGCGCAAGCCCAACAACGATGTGCAGCTCGATGACCCCACCGTCAGTGGGAATCATGCCGCGTTCCTGATGCTGCAGCATGCCTATATCGAGGATTTGAACAGCACTAACGGGGTGTTGCTCAACGGCAAGAAAGTCAGCAAGCGGCAGCTCAATCACGGTGACGTAGTGCGCATCGGCCGCCATGAGTTCAAGTATGTGGACGACAACGCGGAGGACTTCGAGAGTACCGTCATTATTTCCGCGGATAGCGGTACGGCCGGCAAAGCAGCCGCCCCTGCGCAGCCATCGGCACCGCCGCCCAAAAGCTACCAGGTGACCGTGCTCTCTGGTGCCAAGTCGGGGGAGAGCCTGCCCTTGACCAAGCCCTATACCACCCTGGGCACTCCGGGTTCGCAAATGGCGGTCATCGCCCGGCGCGGCCAGAACTACTTTTTGATGCGCATGAGCGGTAGCGGCACCGCCAGCCAGCCGCCGGTAATTAACGGGCAACCGCTGAAAAGTGAAAGTCAGCAGCTCAACCCCGGCGATGTCATCGAGGTATCCAACACCCAGATGCGCTTCGACGAGGCCTGAGAAACGGAAACTTTACGATGCCGGCTAAACTGTTACTCAAACATGAAGGTCTGACGCTGAGCAGTTATGCATTCGACAAAAAGGAGATGCATATCGGCCGTCAGGCCGGCAACGATATCCAGCTGGATGATCCGGCCGTCAGTGGTCGCCATGCCCGGCTGGTTCTCAAGCCGAATGACTACCTGGAAAATTACTACGACGTCTACCTGGAAGATCTGGGCAGTACCAACGGTACCATCGTCAACGACACCAAGATTATTCGCCAGCTGCTCAAGCATGGCGATGAAATCCGTATCGGCAGTCACGAGTTCACTTTCGACAGCGGTGCCGACGACGAACACTACGAACAGACCGCCATCTATCTCCCCGATAGTTAATAGTGCTGAGTTCTAAGTACTAAGTACTAAGTACTTAGTACTTAGTACTGGTTTCCTGGCCCCTGATCTCCGCACACGCACACATTAATGTTAAGATCCCCGCTATTGGAATCCATCGGAATATCACGAGGTAGTCATGGCCGGACACAGTAAATGGGCCAATATCCGCCATCGCAAGGCCGCGCAGGACGCCCGTCGC
>JAXHTI010000218.1:0-3171 GCA_034190045.1 Pseudomonadota bacterium | reverse complement strand
CGCTATATGACCGTGATGCTCCGCAGCCGGTCATATAGCGACTCACTACCGGACCGACACCGGGGATGCTTTGCAGCAGTTGGTGGTCGTTTTTCAGATGAGGGTGCTGATCCAGGTGCTGGTCGATGTCCTTGAGCAGGCGCTGTTTTTCGTCTTCCAGATGTGACAAGACGCTGCGGATGGAACGGGCGACTTGTGGGGTGACATCACTGAACCGGGCTTTCTCCAGCCGATTGCTTTCCCGCTGGATGTCGTTCTCCACCGCCTCTAGGCGGGCCACCAGGGCCTTGAGGATCCGCACCTCCTCCGCTTCCGGTTGCCAGAGCCGGGGCTGCTGGGTGGCGCCATACCAGGCCAGGATCACACTGTCCTTTTTGTCGGTTTTAGCGCGGCGGCCGAAGCTCTCGGCGTAGCGGCGCGCCTGCGCCGGGTTGACGACGGACACTTGGGCGCCCGCGCTGTGCAGGGCATAGGCCAACGCTTCGTGATACACGCCCGTGGCCTCCAGAATAAAATGGAGTTGTTGTGCCGTGGCGCCGGTGTGATGCCGGACCCAGTCAAGCAGGGCTTCAAAGCCGGCCGGGTCATTGGCAAATCCCCGGGTTTTGACTTTACGCTGTGTCCGGTCACGCAGCCAGGCACAATCGATTTTCCGTTTACTCACATCAATTCCAATCACAAACATCTCGCGATTCTCCCCTTGTTCATGCAGCCTCATTCCCTTCAGGGACGGACTTGGATACCATTCAGATTGTCGAGAGAATTGGCGTGTGAGGGCAAGTCTACGTGACAGGCTCGGAGCCTCAGGGTGCGTACTGCCTCATCACACGCCCTGACACCCTGCTAGCTAAACAGGGTATCGAGAGAGATACAAGGGTGCGTTCTACGCACCATCATGCTCGCATCAAGAACTAGGCCGCATTGTTATGTAATGCATGCAGCTTTTCGAGTGTGTCGGGATATTCGCGCACCATCAGGATCAACGCCGCGGCCTGGGCATTGGGTTTGGCACGGCCCTGCTCCCAGTTTTCCAGGGTTCGGGTCGAGACGCGCAAATGGCGGGCGAACACGGCGCGGGAAACGTTCAGCTTTTCGCGTGTCTCGCGAATCGTATCGGCGGCAATTTCCAGCGGTGGTAATTCGTCGATTTCATGAGAGCGCAGTGTGATCTTGCCTTCGCGCTCCTGGCGCATGGCATCGACACCCTCGATCAATTCATCAAACAGTTTGCGTTTTTGGGTCATCGCTTCTGTCTCCTGGCATTCAGTTCGTTCTGAATCGCCTGTTTGAGGAGCTTCTTTTCCTCGGCGGTTAGATCGTCCGCCTCATCTTTGTCATAAAGAGTAAAGAGCCATATCTGGTGATCTGCCGTGAGGTAGTAATAAATGATACGCAAACCACCTCGCTTGCCCTTACCGCGACGTGAATCCTGCCAGCGCAGTTTACGGAAACCGCCGGTTCCGGGCATGACATCGCCCAGTTCCGGATTTTCCATCAGCGCTTCTTGCAAGTGACGGTAAGCATCATCCGTGAGATAGTCCGCTAATAACCTTGTGAAAAGCGGGGCTTCCTTGAATACCAGCTTCATAACATGAGTATACGCAGTCTGCGTATATCTTCAAGGTCTGATGGTACTTTTGGCTATATTGAAGGGAGAGCTAAATCGGAGAATCACGCCAGGCCCTTCGGGCAGGGACGAAGGACGGAGGAAAGAGATAGTCGGCAGAGGTAGGTCGGATCAAGTGAAGCGGATCCGGCACACATAGAGAGAGTCGCGCCCGTGGGGCGCCTCCCACAGCCCTTCGGGCAGGTCCAAGGGACGAGTTACGAGGGTCCTCTATGGCGCATAATTAACATTAAATAACTAATATAACTTATTGTTCTTGTAATATATTTTAATCCGCATCCTCGTAGTCGATGCTGATCCGATCCCCGGCCACGTGGCGGAAATGGGTGTCGGCGTAGGCGATGTGGTCCGGGTGGTTCCGGTAGCTGTCCGCGACGTCCCGGTGGGCGAAGCGGATGGCCCAGCAGTGCTGGTAGCGGGCATCCTCCTGTAATGCATTACCGGTGAAGACGCGGCGCACGCCGGGGATGTTGCACAGGGTGTCGCGGCCGATCTGCATCAGCTCGTCCACCTGTTCCGGGGTGGTGCCCTCGGTGTTGTAGACGATGACGTGCTCGACCTCTTGCCAGGGCTCGGCCTCGCCCAGGATCGCGGCGGCCTTGCCGTTGCTGCCCCACTGGCGGATGCGTTTTTCGCACTCCTGCTGGATCGCCCCGATGACACCCTTGACCAGCCCCGTGTAACCGCAGCCGCTATCCGCTTCGGCATTGGCGCGGATATGTTTACCGGCGGCGTCGGCCAGCGCGGTGTAGTAATTGATCTTGGTGACGCCGTTGGCGATCAGATCCTGGAACTGTTGATCGGATAGACCGGTGCCGCCGTGGATCACCAGCGGGATCCCCAGCGCGGCGTTGATCGCCGCCAGTCGTTCGATGTCCAGGTTGGGCTCGCCCTTCATGCGACCGTGGACCGTACCGATGGAGACGGCCAGAAAATCGACCCCGGTGCGCTCGACGTATTCTTTGGCTTCGCCGACCTCGGTGTAGCGCACCTCGCCCGGATGACGCTCGGCGTCTTCACCTTCGATCCCGGCAACATAGCCCAGCTCCCCTTCCACCGGTACGCCACAGCCGTGAGCCATCTCGACGATCTTGCGCGTGTAGTCCACGTTGTCGTCAAACGGCTGGGTGGAGGCATCGACCATCACGCCGGTGCAGCCCAGGTTGATGCCCTGTACCGCGCTTTCATACGTGGCGCCGTGATCCAGGTGAATCGCTACGGGTACATTGGCCCGGCGCGCGGCCGACACCACAGCCGGCATGATGGTGGGAAAATCGAAATACTCGAAATGGGATTCAGCCAGACTCAGAATCACCGGCGCCTCACAGTTTTCGGCGGCATTGAGAATGGCATGCAGAAAATCGAGGCTGACCAGGTCAAAGGCAGCGATAGCATACCGTTCGCGGTGAGCGTGCTGCAGCATATCGCGCATGTATACCAGTGGCATAAATAAACTCCTGTACAGTGGTAAAGCTCCGGCTCAACCGCTAGTTTGCCCTGAAACCGTAATCAGTAAAAATAAATGATGATCAAATCATTCATTG
>JAXHTI010000217.1:0-3175 GCA_034190045.1 Pseudomonadota bacterium | reverse complement strand
CTCTGGGAATTAACGCAGAGGACGTGGAGACGCAAAGGCGCAGAGAAAATCAGTAATTTTTATGTTTCCTTCTCCGCGGCTCTGCGACTCCGCGTTATATTGACGATGATGAAACGAAGTTCATCGTTTGAAATGACAAATTATTAAAGCGATAAAAATAAAGCCGATGCAGGAACAACTCGAACAACTTATCAAAGACGCCGAGCAGGGCATCAGTGCGGCCGGGGATCTGCAGGCGCTTGACCAGGTGCGGGTGCAGTATCTGGGCAAGAAGGGTCTGATTACGGATCAGATGAAGTCGCTGGGCAAATTGCCGCCGGAAGAGAAGCCGAAGGCGGGGCAGGCGATCAACCAGGCCAAGCAGCAGATCCAGCAGGCGATCGAGGCGCGCAAGACGCAGCTGCAGCAGGCGGCGCTGAACGAGAAGCTGGCCAGTGAAAAGGTCGATGTGACCCTGCCCGGACGGGGTCAGCAAAGCGGCGGGTTGCATCCGGTGACACTGACCCTGCAGCGTATCGAGGAACTGTTCGCGCAACTGGGCTTTGAGGTGGCCGAGGGACCGGAAGTGGAAGATGACTTTCATAACTTCGAGGCGCTGAACATTCCCGAATCCCACCCGGCGCGGGCCATGCACGATACCTTCTATTTCGAAGACGGCCGGCTGTTGCGCACGCATACCTCACCGGTGCAGATTCGTGTCATGCAGCAAAACAAACCGCCGCTGCGCGTGATCGCGCCGGGGCGTGTATATCGTTGCGATTCGGACCTGACCCACACGCCGATGTTCCACCAGGTGGAAGGACTGATGGTCGACGAGAATGTCACCTTCACCGATCTCAAAGCCATTCTGAATGATTTTCTGCACCGCTTTTTCGAACGCGATGATCTGGCCGTACGCTTTCGGCCGTCCTATTTCCCGTTTACCGAACCGTCGGCCGAGGCGGATATCCAGTGTGTGATGTGCAGCGGCGAAGGTTGCCGGGTCTGCAGCCACACCGGCTGGCTGGAAGTGCTCGGCTGCGGCATGGTGCATCCCAATGTGTTCGGGCATGTCGAGATCGACAATGAAACCTGGACCGGCTTCGCCTTCGGCATGGGCGTGGAGCGACTGGCAATGCTGCGCTACGGCGTCAACGACCTGCGCCTGTTCTTCGAAAACGACCTGCGGTTTTTAAAACAATTTAATTAAGAAAAGTTGGCAGATGGCAGTTTGCAGTTGGCAGAATATAAAAGTTCTTAGTTCTTAGTTCTTAGTTCTTAGTTCTTAGTTCTTAGTTCTTAGTTCTTAGTTCTTAGTTCTTAGTTCTTAGTTCTTAGTTCTTAGTTCTTAGGACTATTTTTGTAGGAGGGGCTTGCAGCCGCGACTCTCTGAATTTCAGCAGGTCGCCGATGAAATCGCCTCCTACGCAAAAGTAACCATTTCGATGGATAGTGAGATCTATAAAAAATAAGTTATTCCTTTGCGTTCTCTGCGCCTTTGCGCCTCTGCGTTAAAAAGAGATTTGAAAAATGAAGTTCAGTGAAAAATGGCTAAGAGAGTGGGTTAATCCCGATATCGACACCGAAGCGCTGGCGCATCAGCTGACGATGGCCGGGCTGGAGGTGGATGCGATCGAGCCGGTGGCGGGGGCTTTTGACCAGGTCGTGGTCGGCGAGGTGATCGGGCTGGAACCCCATCCCGACGCGGACAAGCTGCGCGTGGCCACGGTCAATGTCGGCGCGGATGAACCGCTGCAGATCGTCTGTGGCGCGGCCAATGTGCGCGAGGGGCTGAAGGCGCCGACGGCGCTGGTCGGGGCGAAGTTGCCCGGCGATCTGAAAATCAAAAAATCCAAACTGCGCGGTGTGCCGTCCCACGGCATGCTCTGCTCCGAGAAAGAACTGGGGCTGGCGGACAGTGCCGAAGGGCTGATGGAACTGCCGGGCGAAGCCCCCGTGGGTGAGTCGATCCGCGATTATCTGCTGCTGGATGATGTCAGTATCGAGCTGGGGCTGACGCCGAACCGGGGGGATTGCCTGAGCCTGGCCGGGATCGCCCGGGAAGTGGGTGTGCTGAATAAATTGTCCGTGGCCGGGCCTGATATCAAGGCCTTTGCCACGGCAGTCGACGATCGCCTGAGCGTTAATCTGGATGCCGCCGGGGCCTGTCCGCAATATGCCGGGCGGGTATTGCGCGGGATCGATCCTGGCGCCGAGACGCCCCTGTGGCTGGCCGAGCGACTGCGACGCAGCGGCCTGCGCAGCCTGGGGCCGGTGGTGGATGTGACCAACTACGTGCTGCTGGAGCTGGGGCAGCCGATGCATGCCTTCGATCTGGGCAAATTACAGGGCGGCATCCACGTCCGCTATGCCCATGCCGGCGAATCCCTGACCCTGCTGGATGAGCAGACGATTGAACTGGACAGTGAAACGCTGGTGATCGCCGATGAGACGACGCCGGTGGCGCTGGCCGGCATCATGGGCGGGGCCGACTCCGCCGTGGGCGAGGGGACGGTCGATATTTTCCTGGAAAGCGCCTGGTTTGCCCCGCAGGCCATCGCCGGCAAGGCGCGGGGTTACGGGCTGCATACCGATTCCTCGCACCGCTTCGAGCGGGGCGTGGATCCACAGTTGCAGGTGCCGGCGCTGGAGCGCGCAACGGCGTTGTTACAGGCTATTTGTGGCGGCGAGGCGGGACCGGTGGTGCATGTCCAGCAGGCCGATCAATTGCCGGTCAGAGCGCCGGTGAGGCTGCGAAATGCCCGAATTGCCCGGGTGCTCGGGGCGGATATTCCGGCGGACTCGGTGGAGGATATTCTGGCGCGGCTGGGGATGGTGGTCGAGCCGGCCGATAGTGACGCGGAAGAGCTTGTCTGGGAAGTCACGCCGCCGTCGTTCCGCTTTGATATCAATCTGGAGGTGGACCTGATCGAGGAGCTGGGGCGCATTTATGGCTATGACAATCTGCCGGCCAGCCGGCCGCAGATTAACCTGGCGATGGGCGCGCGGCCGGAAACCCGCCTCAAGCCGGCCGATTACAAGCGCCTGCTGGTGGATCTGGGTTACCAGGAGGCGGTGACCTACAG
Organism: Pseudomonadota bacterium; assembly: GCA_034190045.1. Taxonomy (GTDB): domain Bacteria; phylum Pseudomonadota; class Gammaproteobacteria; order UBA6429; family Thiohalophilaceae; genus Thiohalophilus. The sequence goes on along the minus strand of JAXHTI010000217.1, from coordinate 110 downwards.
TTTTGTTGACCCGAAGCTCCAGCAGCAGCTGGATCCGCAGGGGACGGCGCTGATGCTGGCCAATCCCATCTCGGCGGAAATGGCCGCCATGCGCACCTCGCTGTGGCCGG
>JAXHTI010000216.1:0-3183 GCA_034190045.1 Pseudomonadota bacterium | reverse complement strand
CGGAAGACGGGGTTTTGAGATCCATCACCTTGATCACCCGCGGATCCAGCTGGCAGACATCCAGGGCCCCGGAAGTCTCCAGGCTGACACTGTAGCCGTGATCGCACAGTTGGCTGAGCAGAGCCGGACAGTTTTTCTGTGCCAGGGGTTCGCCGCCGGTCACGGTGACATGCGGGGTCTGGTAACGGCTTACCTCGGCCAGTATATCCGTCACGCTGTACCATTGTCCGCCGCTGAAGGCATAGCTGGTATCGCAATAACCGCAGCGCAGCGGGCAACCGGTCAGGCGAATGAACACCGTCGGCAAACCAACACTGCGCGCCTCGCCCTGCAGGGAATAGAAAATCTCGGTGATACGCAGACGATCGCCGGCGGCCTTGACCTGGTTCTGTGACATTTACCCGTCGCTCAGTTTGGCGCGGATTTTCTGTAACAGGTTACGGGCCTGGCTGGCTTCGGTGGTACCGGGATGGCTGGCGATCAGCTTTTCGAGCACATCGCGTGCCGCTTTATAGGCTTCCAGCTGGTTATGACTGTAGCCGATCTTGAGCATGGCCTCGGCCACCTTGGGACTGTCCGGATAGCGGTCGATCAGATTCTGATAATGAACAATCGCCTGCTTGAAATTGCGCCGCGCGTAATTGGCCTCACCCAGCCAGTAACGGGCGATATGCGCGTAGCGCCCGTCGGGATAGTTTTGCAGAAACGCGTCAAACGCGTCGATGGCCTTGTCATACTCGAGTTCCCGCAACAGGTTAAAGGCCTCCTGATAGGCTTCCTGCTCACTCTTTTTAACCGACATGGGCACGGCCTGGGACTCGGACTGGCGTTGCGACGGGGTGACACTGCTGTCTGCCGCCGTCGGTTTGCCGACCGTGCGCCGGTCGGGAGTGGAGTCGGTGCTTGAGGCGGACTGTCCCTGCTCAGGCGCCCGGGCATCCTGTGACGTTACGCCGGCACGCTCCAGCTGTAACAGGCGCCGGTCGAGATCGATATACAGCTCGCGCTGACGTTTTTTCAGTTCCTCGATGGTGTGCGCCTGTTCTTCGCTGAGGCCACGTAATTCACGGACCTCGGCTTCCAGACTGTTCAGACGCATCAGGATATCGGCCAGACCCTGACTTTCGACCACCCGTTCCAGCCGCTCCAGGCGCTGTTCGATCGAAGGATTCTCCTGCGCGGCGAGCCAGGATGCCGGCAGTACCAGCAGCAGAAACACGATCAGTAAACGGGAAGGACGATATCGCATATCAGTAACCGGAGTAGAGTATTTCGACCCGGCGATTCAGACGCCAGGCGGATTCATTATGATCCAGCGCCACCGGGCGCTCCTCGCCAAAGCTGATCACCTGTATCTGGTCCGCCCCGACCCCCTGAACCTGGAGCAGTTGTTCCACCGCCTTGGCACGACGCTCGCCCAGTGCCAGGTTGTATTCGCGGGTGCCACGCTCATCGGCATGGCCTTCCAGCACCACGCTGACATCAGGGTTACGGCTTAAAAAGCCCGCATGGGCATCGATGATCTCACGTTGCTCCTCGGTGACGTTGCTGCTGTCAAAGTCAAAATAGAGCACCCGCTTGGACAGCGGGCTGTCCGGATCATTGAGTTCCTCCATCCGGGCCCCGCTGCCCAGGTCGCCGGAGAAACTGAGATCGCCGCCTTCCATGCCGTCCTGCTGCCGGGTCTGCTCGCTGGTCGGTTCGGTGACCTCGGCACCGCGGTCTTTGACCGGCCCGAAGCGGCAACCGCCCAGAGCCAGCACGAACAGTGTCAGCACGAGATAGGTCAGAAACTGGCGCATTATTTTTCTCCTTTGACTCCCCGTTATTATTCGGGCCGCAACGGCGACCAGGCCGGCTCGCGGACGTCGCCCTGCTGCAGGCTCAAGCGTTGCTGGGCACGCCCATCCACCGAAACGGCGGAGAGAACCCCCCGATAATTCTCCTCGGTGGCGTAGATAATCATACTACCATTTGGGGCAAAGCTGGGCGACTCATCCAGTCGTGAATCGGTCAGTACGCGAAACAGGCCGCTCTCCTGGTCCTGAACAGCAATGCGGAACTGGCCCTGCTGGCGATGGACCATGGCAATGTAGCGCCCGTTCGGCGAGACCGTGGCGCGGGCGTTGTACCGCCCCTCGAATGTAAGGCGCTCGGGGCGCCCGGTCGCGCGTCGCTCTTTATCCAGCGCCACCCGGTAAATCTGCGGCGAGCCGCCTCGATCCGAGGTGAACACCAGGCCGCGGCCATCGGGCAGCCAGGCCGCTTCGGTGTCGATGGCGTAATTGCGGGTGATGCGCTCAAGAGTCCGGGTTTCGATATTCATCACATAGATTTCCGGGTTACCGTCGCGGGATAGCGTCATAGCCAGATGCTTGCCATCGGGCGACCAGGCCGGCGCACTGTTGAGCCCGTCGAACGCGGCTACCCGCTGGCGTTCGCCACTTCGGATATTCTGGATATAGACCTCCGAGCGTCCGCGGGCGAAGGAGACAAACACCAGGTGCCGCCCGTCCGGCGACCAGGCGGGGGACATGACCGGCTGGCGGGACTGATAGACAATCTGCTCGTTATGCCCGTCGGAATCGGCAATGGCCAGCTGATAGGTCGGCCGGTCGGTGCGATCGCCGGTCACGGTAATATAGGCAATAAAGGTATCGAAGGCGCCGGGCTTGCCGGTAATTTCGGCGTAGATAATATCGCTGATCTGGTGCGCCGTGCGCCGCAAATCCGCCTTGCTCGTTCGCAGACTGTAGCCGGCCAGCTGCCGCTGGCGATTCACATCCAGCAGCTGGAACTGCACGGTATAATCGCCATCCTCGCGCGGCAGCATCCGGCCCACCACCAGATGATCGACCTTGAGCGCGCGCCAGTCGGCGTAACTGACCTGTGCCGAGCGATGCGGCCGGGCGATCAGATCGTCCTCGGCCAGTGGCCGGAAGAATCCGCTGCGCCGCAAATCCGCGGCAATGATTTCGCCAACCGCCGCCGGCGCCTCCCCCTGGCCCTCCCAGGCAAAGGGCACCACCGCGATCGGCATGGCATCGTCCAGTCCCTGGGTGATCTCGATGGTCAGTACCGCCCGCGCCGGCAGGCTGACCAGCAGCCATAGCAGGGGCAACAAACAAAGGCGTTTTATCCACATCATCAGCGTTTATGCTTCGGTTCAAATGAAAACTTCAG
>JAXHTI010000215.1:0-3186 GCA_034190045.1 Pseudomonadota bacterium | reverse complement strand
TATTCGGGTTTTCCCCGATATGAGAAGAGAGTCTCAATGATTATAATAGGGATATGAGAATGAGCATTTCGAAGTTCACTGCCTGGCTGGGGGATCTGCCCCGGTTACACAAGCAGGCGGTGATGGCGGTGTCGGATGCGCTGTTGCTGGTGGTGGCGCTGTGGGCGGCGTTTTCGCTGCGGTTGGGGACGCTGTATATGCCCGAACTGCCGGTGCTGATGCTGATGGGGGCTGCGCCGCTGTTGGCGATTCCTGTTTTTGTCTATTTCGGCCTGTACCGGGCCATCGTCCGTTATATCGGGCTCAAGGCGATCTGGGTGGTGGCCCAGGCGGTGACGTTGTATGCGCTTTGCTGGGCCGTGCTGGCGTTTTTGAGCGGGGTACAGGGGATTCCTCGCTCGGTAACGCTGATCAACTGGCTGGTGGCGATTTTGCTGATCGGCGGCAGTCGCATGCTGGCCCGCTGGTGGTTTTTGCGCCTGCAGTCGAGCCCAGGTTTGCCGGTTGGCCAACGTATCAACGTGGTGATTTACGGGGCCGGTGCCTCCGGGATCCAGATTGCCACGGCACTGGGGTTCAGCCAGCAATACCGGCCGGTGGCATTCATTGACGATAATCCCGTCTTGCAGGGGCAGCAGATCAACGGCTTGCCGGTCTTTGCCTTTCACGAGCTGGGCAAGCTGATCGGCAAGCTCCACGTTCAGGAAGTCCTGCTGGCCATGCCGTCGGCATCGCGCAGTCGGCGCAAGGCGATTATCAAACATCTCGAGCCGTATCACGTGCACGTCAAAACCCTGCCGGGGCTGGCCGAGCTGGCCGACGGGCGGGTCAAGATCGAGGATATCAAGGAAGTCGAAATCGACGATCTGCTGGGCCGGGATCATGTCCCGCCGCGCCCCGATCTGATCGAGGCCAATGTGCGCGACAAGGTGGTGATGGTGACCGGGGCGGGTGGCTCCATCGGTTCGGAGCTGTGTCGGCAGATTCTCAAATATCGCCCACGCCAGTTATTGCTCTACGAGCACAATGAATACAGCCTCTACACGATCGACCATGAACTGATTCATTCGCCGTTTTACCAGGGCTCCGAAGATCTGCCGGTGTCGCAACGCCAGGTGCTGCCCATGCTGGGTTCGGTACTGGATCAGGATCGCCTGGAACGGTTGTGTACCGCGTTCGGGGTGCAGACGATTTATCACGCTGCCGCCTACAAGCATGTGCCCATGGTGGAGATGAACCCGGTGGCGGCGGTGCGCAACAATATTTTCGGTACCCTCAAAACCGCGCAGGCGGCGATCAACAGCGGTGTCGAGGCGTTTGTGCTGATTTCCACCGACAAGGCGGTACGCCCGACCAGTACCATGGGGGCGACCAAGCGCTTTGCCGAACTCATATTGCAGGGGCTCAGCAAGCGTCCCGATCTGTCCACCCGTTTCAGCATGGTCCGCTTCGGTAACGTGCTGGATTCGTCCGGTTCGGTGATCCCGCTGTTCCGGCGCCAGATCCAGAACGGCGGGCCGGTTACCGTGACCGATGAGCGGATTATCCGCTATTTCATGACGATTCCCGAGGCGGCCGAACTGGTGATCCAGGCCGGGGCCATGGGCCGGGGCGGGGATGTGTTTGTGCTGGATATGGGCGAGCCGGTGCGGATTATCGAACTGGCCCGCCACATGATCCGCCTCAGTGGGCTGGATGTTCGCGACGAAACACAACCGGACGGGGACATCGAGATTCAGATTACCGGCCTGCGACCGGGCGAAAAACTCTACGAGGAGTTGCTGATCGGCGAGAACGTGAACGAGACCAGCCACCCGTCCATCCTGCGTGCCGAGGAAGAAGCCCTCGACTGGCCCCGACTGGAAAGCTATCTGAGTCGCCTTGAAAGTGCGATGCAAAGCCATGATCAGCAGGTGATCCGCGATGTGCTGCTGGAGGCGGTGAAAGGTTTTAATCCCCAGTGCGGGATCGAGGACCTGGTGTACAAAAATGCCGTGGGCTTGGCGGGGGAAAACGTCAAAAAATTGCCGATATAAAATAAAGTGCTGAGTGCTGAGGGAAAGTAGGCAGTCGCAGTTGGCAGTTGGTAGTTGTAGGAGGGGCTTTCAGCCGCGACCTCTCGAATCCCGGCAGGTCGCCTTCGGGGGGACGAGGAGAAGACATGACGGCGCTGAGGTGCCGTTTTTTGTTTGTCCCGGTGTGTGTCGAGGCTATGAACAGTTATTGACAAAGCGCACGTTATAACGTACGTTTTGCGGTAGAGGTATATGACATGAGCAATATTACCGCCACAGAAGCCCGCGCCAGGCTCTACAGCCTGATTGATGAGGTGGCTGAATCGCACCAGCCCGCCGTGATTACGGGCAAGCGGGCCAATGCCGTTCTGATCTCGGAAGAGGACTGGAACGCCATCGCGGAAACCCTGCACTTATTGTCCGTTCCTGGTATGCGGGAGTCGATCAAGTCAGGCATGGAAGAGCCTGTCGATGAATGCGCCAGGGAACTGGATTGGTGAGCTGGACGCTGGTCTATACCAAACAAGCGCAAAAAGATGCCCGGCAGCTCGCTTCTTCGGGGCTGAAGCCCAAGGCCCTGGAGTTGCTCGCAGTTTTGGAGAGTAATCCCTACCAGAATCCTCCGCCTTACGAAAAGCTGGTTGGGGATCTCGCCGGAGCCTGTTCACGTCGAATCAATATCCAACACCGTCTTGTGTATCAGGTGCTTGAAGAGGAGCGGGTGGTCAAGGTCCTGCGGCTCTGGACGCATTATGAATAAAGGAAAGTTGGCAGAATAAAATAGTGCTGAGTGCTGAGGGAAAGTAGGCAGTTGCAGTCTGCAGTTGGCAGTTGTAGGAGGGGCTTGTAGCCGCGACTCTCGAATCCAGGCAGGTCGCCGACGCGGCGCCCCCTACAGGCCATTGGTAGTGTTTTCTTGGGCCGGCAGGCTTGCCATAAGTCGTTCTTTTCTGTATCTTTCCCGGCTCTTCAGTCGCGTAGCTCAGTTGGTTAGAGCACCACCTTGACATGGTGGGGGTCGGTGGTTCGAGTCCACTCGCGACTACCAATATCTAGTCGCTAGGTTCTAGTTTCTAGGTCCTAGGGATTTGCCGGGACTGGTTTTGGATCACCCCTCCCTAACCCTCCCCTTGAAGGGGAGGGAACAAAGTGCGAAGCCGCACAATATCTT
>JAXHTI010000214.1:0-3189 GCA_034190045.1 Pseudomonadota bacterium | reverse complement strand
CGGCACGCCAGAACCTGGCCGACGCCAGAGACAACCTGGTCGACGTTCAGCAGCACAGTGAAAACTGGCACCTCATCGCCGGCTGGCTGGGCGGGGCGGTCATTTTTTTCCTGTTGGTCGACGCCATCCGGTTACCCTCACTGGTTCGCCAGCGCAATGAAACAGAGTCGGAACCGCCGTCACCGGGCTTCATGTGTCCGACCGTCGAAGCAGAGCATGACGACAGTCGTGAACCCTGGCTGTTCAACCGGCTGATCGGTCAGCTCAACGGGATGGTCGGTGAGTTCGTCGCCTACTGGTCAGTCATCGCGGTACTGGTGTACTACTACGAAGTGATTGCCCGCTACGTCTTCAACTCCCCGACCAACTGGGCACACGAGGGGATGTTTCTGATGTTCGGCATGCAGTACCTGCTCGCCGGCGGGTATGTGTTGCGCGAAGGCGCCCATGTGCGGGTGGACGTGATCTACAATTACTTCTCCAATCGTGGCAAGGCGATTGTGGATCTGTTTACCTCGATCTTCTTCTTTATTTTCGTTCTGAGCCTGCTGGTGACCGGCTGGACCTTCTTTCTCGACTCCTACAAGGTCAGCGAAGTCTCCTTTACCGAATGGGCCATTCCCTACTGGCCGATCAAGTTCGCCCTGCCACTGGGCGCTGCCCTGCTGTTGTTGCAGGGGATCGCCCAGCTGTTCAAGGACATTGCCGTGGTGCGCTATCCCGACAGCATTGAACTGGACACCCAGGTGCGACCGGAATCCTGATTATGGGCTGGGAGATCGACATATTCTGGTTAACCGTGCTGATGTTCGGCTCGTTAATGATCCTGCTGATGCTCGGTCTGCCGCTGGCCTTTGTCACCGGCGGGCTGGCCTGTGTGTTTTTGTTCCTGTTCGGCGATGCGCGCATGCTGAACATCCTCCCCTCGCGCATCTTTCCCCTGATGACCAATTACCAGCTCTCCGCCATTCCGTTATTTATCTTTATGGCTTCGGTGCTGGAGCGGGCCGGGATCATCGAGGAGCTGTACGACATGGTCTACAAGATTCTCGGCGGCCTGCGCGGCGGCCTGGCTGTTTCGACCATTGTCGCCTCCACCCTGCTGGCCGCCATGTGCGGGGTCATCGGTGCCACCGAAGTGACCATGGGTATGATCGCGCTGCCGGCGATGATTCGCCGCCGTTATCACCACACCATCGCCTGCGGTTCGATCCTCGCCGGCGGCACCCTGGGTATACTGATCCCACCGTCGATCCTCGCCATCCTGTTCGCCGTGGTGGCCCAGCAATCGGTCGGTGAACTGTTCATCGGCGCGGTGATACCCGGGCTGATCCTCTCCGGCCTGTACATTCTTTATATTCTGGCCGTCACCTGGTTCAAACCCGAGGCCGGCCCGGCCCTGCCGGTCGAGGAACGGGTCGATACACGCGAGAAGTTTCGCCTGCTGGGCAAGATGCTCGCGCCCCTGGTGCTGGTGTTCCTGGTGCTGGGAATCATCTTTGCCGGCATCGCCACCCCGGTGGAAGCGGCCGGGGTCGGGACCTTCGGCGCGCTGGTAGTCGCGGCCATTCACCGGCGACTCAACCTGGAGAACATCCGTTCCGCGGCCATGACCACCCTGCGGGTAACCGGCATGGTGCTGTGGATCATCTTCGGCGCCACGTTGTTCGTCGGGTTCTATGTGGTCAACGGTGGCCAGGAGTTCGTCAACGAAAGTATTGCCGGCACCGGCCTGGGACCCTACGGGGTGCTGATCCTGATGATGGTCATTCTGGTAATCCTCGGCATGTTCCTCGACTGGGTCGGGATTCTGCTGCTGGCGGTGCCCATTTTCGTGCCCCTGATGAAAACCATGAGCTTCGACGGCGTCTTCGGCCTGCCCGGCGTCGCGCCGGAAGAACTGCCCCTGTGGTTTGGCGTGGTCTATATGGTCAACATGCAGATGTCGTTCATCAGCCCGCCCTTCGGCTATGCCCTGTTCTATTTAAAAAGCGTGGCCCCGCCCGCGGTCACCATGGGACAGATCTACCGCTCCTCATTACCCTTCCTGGTGTTGCAGGCGACCGGGCTGGCCATTTGCATTATTTTTCCGGAAGTAGTGTTGTGGCTACCCCGGCAGGTTTACGGCTGAGGCGGGCATTATCCGCAGAGGGGCATCGCCGCGTGTGACGGGTTTCCACGACGCAGGGCAAAAACGTCTATGCTTGAGATGATAAACTAGGGACCACGACGGCCAGACCCGACACGAAAGGTGCCCCATGACACAATACATCCAGGCCGGCGAACTGCAGATCGACAGCCAGCTACACGCCTTTATAATGGACGAAGCACTGCCCGGTTCCGGCATTGCTGCCGAACAATTCTGGCATGCCCTCTCGGAGGCGGTTCACCAGTTCGGCCCGCGTAACCATGAACTGCTGGAAATCCGCGACCGGTTCCAGGCCGAGATAGATGACTGGCATCGTGCCCATCCCGACTTTGATGCCGCCGCCTACAAACAGTTTCTGATCGATATCGGTTACCTGTTACCCGAAGGCGAAGAGTTCACGATCACCACCGCCAACGTGGATGACGAGATCGCGCAGGTTGCCGGTCCGCAACTGGTCGTGCCGTTAACCAATGCCCGTTATGCACTCAATGCCGCCAATGCACGCTGGGGCAGCCTTTACGATGCTCTCTACGGCAGCGATGTGATCGATGAATCCGATGGCGCCGAACAAACTGCGCAATATAATCCCAAACGTGGCGAGAAAGTCGTCGCCTGGGCCATGAGCCTGCTGGATGAGATTGTCCCGCTACAACAGGGCAGCCACGGCGGGGTACACAATTACCGGATCAAAGACGGTGCCCTGGCCATTGAACTGACCAGCGGTCAGTCCACCACGCTGAAACAACCGGCCCAGTTTATCGGGTTCAATGGTCACACCGACACACCCGACACGATCCTGCTGGGCAACCACGGTCTGCATATCGAGTTAGAAATCGATCGCGAACACCCGATTGGCAAAACGCACCCGGCCGGCATCAGGGATATCCTGCTGGAAGCGGCGCTCACCACCATCCAGGATCTGGAAGACTCGGTGGCCACGGTCGATGCCGAAGACAAGGTGCTGGCCTATCGCAACTGGCTGGGACTGATGCAGGGCAATCTCGAGGATACCTTTTCCAAGGCCGGTAAAATGATGACCC
>JAXHTI010000213.1:0-3231 GCA_034190045.1 Pseudomonadota bacterium | reverse complement strand
ACCCGATCGAACACGATTATGCGCTGGAGGCGGACGTCGACCGGGGCGTCGACGCGCTGCTGGCGCGCGAGGACATCAGCAGTGAGCGGGTCTGCCTTTATTCCCATACACGGGGCGGGTATTACACGCTGAAGGTGGCAACCACTTTCGGACGTCAGAACTCGGATGTGGCCTGTTATGTTTCCTATTATCCGCATCTGCAGGATCCCAACGCGCCGGAGCCGTTGCAGGTCTATGGCTTCGCCGAGGAGGTCGATCAGCTGGAAATCCCCGTGCTGGTCTTCATCGGCGAGGAGGAACAGTATCAGCGCCGGCGGGTCATCGAAAGCAGCCTGGAGTCCCTGCAAAAGGACGGTAAACCCGCGCAACTGATTGTTTATCCAGGCGTCGGGCGGGGCTTCGATTTTCGTCCCGAAAGCGTGCGGACCTTCGCCGATGATCTGGCCTCGAAGGACGCCGTCCAGCGCGCCGCCGACTTCATGCGCCGCCACCTGGGAGCGCATTAGCCCACAGGGAGAGGGGATCACCGACGACACCGAAACGAACGGTCTGTCCGTTAGTGAGACACGTCTTGATTCGGTGTCTTCAGTGGTCCTCGGTGTCTTCGGTGGTTATTTGCTGTGTCCTCACGGGCAGCACGTAGCTGGAGGACGGCGGCGGATCGAGCCCCCGAGATGAACATTTTTTGCCCCGATTACGTTAGAATTGGCAGTTATGAATATGAAATACAAAACCGACGATCTGCGGATTACCGCGCTCAAGGAGGTCATTCCGCCGGTGCAGCTGCACGGCGATTGCCCGATGACCGATGCCGCCTCGAAACTCATCTTCGAGACCCGTACCGCGATCCATAATATTCTGCGGGGCCGGGATGATCGCATCCTGGTTATCATTGGCCCCTGCTCGGTGCATGATCCGGAGGCGGCGGTCGAATACGCCGGGCGCCTGAAGGCGATGCGCGAGCAACTGGGTGAGGATCTGCTGATCGTGATGCGGGTTTATTTCGAGAAGCCGCGCACTACCGTCGGCTGGAAGGGTCTGATCAACGATCCGGACCTGGACGAAAGCTTTAACATCAACAAGGGTTTGCACCTGGCGCGCAAGCTGCTGCTGGATGTGAACAACCTCGGTGTGCCGGCCGGGACCGAATTTCTGGACTTGATTACCCCGCAGTATATTGCCGACCTGGTCAGCTGGGGCGCGATCGGTGCGCGCACGACCGAAAGCCAGGTTCATCGTGAACTGGCCTCCGGGCTCTCCTCGCCGGTCGGTTTCAAAAACGGCACCGACGGGACGCTCAAGATCGCCATCGATGCGATTCGTGCCGCCAGTCAACCACATAACTTCCTGTCACTGACCAAGGCGGGCCATTCGGCCATTTTCGCCACTACCGGCAATGAAGACTGTCACATCATTCTGCGCGGCGGGAAACAGCCCAATTACGATACCGCCAGTATCGATGCGGCCTGCCAGGAACTGCGCGAAGCCGGACTGGAAGAGAAGGTGATGATCGACTTCAGCCATGCCAACAGTCAGAAGCAGCATATGCGGCAACTCGACGTGGGCCGGGATGTGGCCGGGCAAATCGCCGCCGGCGATCAGCGTATCATGGGCGCGATGATCGAGAGCCATCTGATCGGCGGACGCCAGGATGTCGAGGATGACAAGTCACTGGTTTATGGGCAGAGCATCACCGATGCCTGTATCGGCTGGGAAGAGAGTGAGGAACTGCTCACGGAACTGGCCAGTGCAGTGCGCCAGCGGCGCAAGCACAAAGCCGCCTGAACACAGCCCTGCCGCAGCCCGCACATAGTAGCGTAGCTCTCGCTGGCGATAGCCTGCGTGATATCACCTCGACGCGATGCACGGCTAAAATCGCGCTGACCACCGAATACAATGAATCGGCCGAAGGTTCAATTCGTTGGCTTACGGATTTTAATAAAAACATTACCACGAAGACTCGAAGGCACGAAAAAGATTAATCTAATTCGAGGCCTCGTGTTTTCGCGGTAATAATGTTTGAGTGATGGCAGATAGCTTTGCGCGTAATCTGACCTGCAACTTCCCGTCTATCCCGATTGCTGATTCTGCTGGCGTTCCCGCGCCAGCCACGTGACCAGGTCATCGAATGGCAGGGCATCGGCATAGTAACTGCCCTGTGCCTGATCGCAGCCGAGCTTGCGCAGCATTGCGGCAATTTCACGGCTTTCGACCCCTTCGCCGACCACCGTCAGCCCCAGATCGTGCGACAGGTCGATGATGGCGCGAACCATGGATGAATCGCTCGGCTGTTTGTCCATTGACTTGATAAAGCTTTTGTCGATTTTGACTTCGCTGATCGGCAGGCGCTTGAGATAAGCCATGGATGAATAGCCGGTTCCAAAATCATCAATCGAGAAACGAATACCGAGACCATGCAGTTGATGCAGTGTATGCAGAGCCCGTTTATGGTTGACCATCATGGCGGTTTCGGTAATCTCGAGCATGATCCGCGAGGGTTCGACCCGGTACTGTTCGAGCAGCTGGCGTAAATGCTCGACGATATCGGGGTCCTGCAGGTTCCAGACCGACAGGTTGATCGCCATTTTCAGATCGATTCCCTGTTCCTGTAACTGGCAACTGACGCGCAGCGCCTCTTCCATCACCCACCAGGTCAGTGGATTGATCAGCCCGGTATTTTCGGCAATGTGTATAAACCGGCTGGTAGCGATGTAACCATGGTCGGGGTGTTCCCAGCGAGCCAGTGCTTCCAGGCTAACGGACCGTTCGCTGTTGAGATCCACCTTGGGCTGAAAATAGAGCTTTATATTGCGGTTTTCCAGATCGGTACGCAGGTCGTTGATGAGTTTGAGCTGTTCCAGCGTGCTGGTATTGTGCGTTTCATCGTAAATCGCAATGCCGGTACCGATACGTTTGGCCGCGTACATGGCCATTTCTCCGTGGCGAATCAGGTTGATCGCATCCAGGGCATGTTCGGGGTAAAATGCCACGCCAATACTTGCCCCCAGATAAAATTCATGCCCCTCAAGTAAAAAACCTTCGCTCATACTTTCCTGAATTCGCGTGGTAGTGGCCAGCACGGCCTGTTGTGACACCCCGTCCAGCAGCAGGGCGAACTCGTCACTGACGATGCGTGCGAGGATGTCGTCCGAGCGTATCGCATCGCGCAACCGGTCGGCGATCTGACGAAGCAAGGTATCACCGGCATAATGCCCGAGCGTGTCATTGATT
>JAXHTI010000212.1:0-3242 GCA_034190045.1 Pseudomonadota bacterium | reverse complement strand
CCCGAGGGTTACAGTGATCTCTGGGCGGTTTACTACACAACCGGCACGGCCCACTGGGAAGATATCGGTCTGAACAAAACCGACCCCTTGTCGACCAATGGCGCGGGTTACCCTGAAAAAATGCCCAAGATCGAACTCGGCTACGGCATTGCTTCGGATATCACGCTGTACCGGACCAAGGACGGCAGCAAACCCATCATCCAGCTGACCACCGGTGAAATTGTGGAAACCGATAAGGTCTTTGGCGGGAAATCCGGCACAGGACGCCAGTCATGGCGCGAGATCCCGCTGGACTAAGTCATAACAATTAAGGTTGATTAATAATGTTAGCTAGAAAGCATACTACCCAACGGGGTCTCAGTCTCATCGAGCTGATGATTGTTGTCGGGATACTGGGTATTATCGCCGCTGTCGCGATACCGGCCTACGACGCGCAAAAGCGAAAAGGCTATCGCGCCGACGCAATCAGTGCCCTGACCCGGGCCGCACATCTGCAGGAACGCTGGTACTCCAGAAAAGGAACTTACGCCGACAGTCTTACGACGATCGATGCGCCAACCGAAAGTGAGAATGACAAATATGATATTTCGCTCACGTTTAACTCGGCCAATCCGGATGAATTTACCGTCACGGCCACAGCGAAAGGGCCACAAACGGCGGATGAGAAATGTGCTACATTCAGCCTCGACCAGGCCGGGCGAAAAACCTCCGAGGACAGTGACGGCAATCCCTCGACCGGGTGCTGGCCGAAATAGAACGGAAAGTTGGCAGTTGGCAGTTGGCAGTTGGCAGTTGGCAGTTGGCAGTTGGCAGTTGGCAGTTGGCAGTTGGCAGAAATTCTGGGCCGTGATCCGCGACTGTCAACGTTCCCCTTACGATTTACGATTTACGATTTACGATTTACGATTTACGACTGAAGACTTTTTCCTTCAACTCGGCGGGAAGTGAAAACACGACATTTTCCGCCTGACCGTTACCCCGGTCGATTTCGTCAACCCCCCACTCCCTGAGTTGGTCTATTACCTGCTCGACCAGGACTTCCGGCGCCGAGGCGCCGGCGGTCAGGCCGATGCGGGTGATACCGTCCAGCCAGGCTTTGTCTATCTGCCCGGCGTTGTCGATGAGATAGGCGCTGGTGCCACGCCGTTCGGCAACTTCCTTGAGCCGGTTGGAGTTGGAGCTGTTGGGCGAGCCGACGACCAGCAGCAGGTCCACCTGCTCGGCCAGGGTCTTGACCGCGTCCTGGCGGTTCTGGGTGGCATAACAGATATCGTCCTTGCGCGGGCCCTGGATAGCCGGGAAGCGTTCGCGCAGGGCGTCGATGATCGCGGCGGTGTCGTCCATCGACAGGGTGGTCTGGGTCACGAAGGCCAGGTGCTCGGGATCCTCGACCTGCAGGGCGGCCACGTCGGCCACGGTTTCGACCAGGTACATCTTCCCGCCGGCGCCGGTGTCGAACTGGCCCATGGTGCCTTCCACCTCCGGATGGCCGGCATGGCCGATCAGGATGCATTCCTGGCCGTTGCGACTGTAGCGTTTCACTTCCAGATGAACCTTGGTCACCAGCGGGCAGGTAGCATCGAAGACGCTCAGGCCGCGCCGCTGGGCTTCCTCGCGCACGGCCCGGGAAACCCCGTGGGCACTGAAGATGACGGTGGCATTATCGGGGACCTCGTCCAGTTCCTCGACAAAAATTGCCCCCTTGTCGCGCAGGTTGTCGACCACGAAACGGTTGTGGACCACTTCATGGCGCACATAGATGGGCGCCCCGAACAACTCCAGCGCCCGCTCGACAATGTCGATGGCGCGATCCACGCCGGCACAAAAGCCGCGCGGATTGGCGAGTATGACTTTCATGTGTCACTGTCCTGGGTGAATTCACCCGGTTGAATGGCCAGAATTTCCACGTCGAACACCACCGGTCGGCCCGCCAGCGGGTGGTTGAAATCGACCACCACTTCCTCGTCACGGACTTCATGAATGGTGCCCGGCACCTCTTCCCCGGACGGGGTGCTGAAACCGAGAATAATGCCCTCTTCCAGCGGCAATTCGGCGGCGAATTCGCTGCGCGGCAGGGTATGGATATTCTCCTCGTCGGGAAAACCGAAGGTATCACGCGGCCCGATTTCCAGACACTGCTTGTCGCCCACCTTGAGACCGTACAGCACCATCTCCAGTCCCTCGATCAGGGTACCGTCGCCCATGTTAAAGGTCATCGGCTCCCCTTCCTCGGTGCTGTCTGCTACCGTGCCATCGGTGAGGCTCAGGGTAAAGTGCATAGTCACCTGGGATCCCGGGCCGATGGTCAACGCTTCGATGTCCGCCATAATAATCCGCTCGTTTTATCCGTCTTTGTACTTGGCAGCCAGCCGCCGGTCGGCCCGGTACTGACGCAGGGTATCGATCAGAATCAGCACCACGCCCAGGGTAATGGCCGCATCGGCCAGGTTGAAGGCCGGCCAGTGACATTCGGGCTGGCCGCCGCGACGCCAGCTGAAAAACATGGGCAGACACTGGGTGCCACGATAATAAACATCGAGAAAATCGACCACATAGCCGTGCAGCAGTCGATCGATCAAGTTGCCCACGGCGCCGCCCAGGATCAATGCCAGGGAAGCCGCCTGCAGATGTTCGTGCCTGAGCCGCTTGATCCAGACAAAAATCACCACACTGATGACCATCGCCACCAGCGTAAAGAACCAGCGCTGCCAGCCACCGGCGTCACTCAGAAAACTGAACGCCGCGCCGCGGTTGTGCATCAGGGTCAGGTTAAACATCGGCAGCAATTCAACCGGCTGGTGCAGCACTAGAAAAGCACTGGCGACCAGCTTGCTTACCTGATCGAGCACCACGACCGCCGCCGTTAACCACAACCATCTCAACATTCTATTATCCTTTTGTAAGAGGCGATTTCATCGGCGACTTTGGCATTCAAACAAAGAGTCGCGGCTGAAAGCCCTCCTACAGCAATGAAATCAGGCATGTAACCGCTCTTCACCGGCACCGTCCACATTCTCTACACAGCGTCCGCACAGCTCGGGATGCTCGGTATGGCTGCCCACATCCTCGCGATGATGCCAGCAACGCACACACTTGGCGTGCGGTGACGCGGAGACCGATACCCAGATCTCATCATCGCCTGTCAGGGTGTAGTGCTGGGCTTCGGTGGGCGGATCGCCGGCCAGGTAGAGACGTGCATCCGACGCGGAGTGGCAGCTGGCCGGCACGCTGGCGGAGACGGC
>JAXHTI010000211.1:0-3263 GCA_034190045.1 Pseudomonadota bacterium | reverse complement strand
TCGCAGCTGTCACGCCCTGACGACGAATAACACAACGTTTTCGTCCCCATCGTCTAGTTGGCCTAGGACACCGCCCTTTCACGGCGGCAACAGGGGTTCGAATCCCCTTGGGGACGCCAAACTTGCCCGATCGGCTACTGAAAACCGGTAGCGGATCAGGCATTCCAGGCTGATCGGGTCGAGAATAATCTCCCCGATGAAGGACTGGATCAGCCGCTTGTCCAGCCGTCTCAGGCTGTCTGACAGGCCACTCAGCACCCGCTGAACATCGGCGCGGGTAACGCGCTTCAGGGCCTGCTGGTCGGCTTTCTGCCGGTCTAGGGCGGCCAGTTCGGCTTCTATTCCTTTGCGTTCGGCTTGCAGCTCGGTGATTTTGGACTGGGCCGGCCCGGGGTCGTCCATCGTCAGCACCAGGTCCATCGCCCGGGAGATCATCGAGTCAATTTCACGGGCTCGCTTTTGCAGCGGCTTGGCTTCGTCGAGCGGGACCGGCTGCGCGTGGGTTTTCTGGATGCTGGCCAGCAGGGCATCGAGAAACTGATCGGATTGCAGATCGGCGGAGAGTTGATCCAGGACGAACCGGTCCACGGTATCACGCGGCACAAAGCGGCCTTTGGTATCGTCCCCGGGCTTCACTCGGTAATACTGTTTTGACCCTTCCCAGTTTCGCCCATCCGGAGCCTTGAGCAGCCCGGTCAGCAGAAAATCCGACGCGGCGCTTTTGCCTCGTGATGTCGCCTTGCTGCGGTCGCTGTTCTCGAGCCGGGATAAAATAATCTCGGCTTCATCGTCCGTGATCAGGGCGTCGTGGGTGTTGCGGTTTATCGTCCACTCGGATCGCGGCTTGCGCTTTTTCCTGGTCTGGTAGCCGTATTCCTTGAACTCGTTACGCACATTCCATACGGTGTGCCCGGCATAGCACAGGGCGTTCCACTCCACGTCCACCAGGGTACTGACGCTAGAGGCGATGCCGGACTGTTCCTTTGCCTGGCGGCGGCTGATGCCGTGCGCCCGGGCCTTCAGGTAACGTTTGACGATGGGGGCTTTTTCGCTGGGTTTGAGTTTGCTTTTTGTTACCGGCTTGCCGTCACGGATCGCGCCGGTGGGCGTGTGGTCCAGTTGGTAACCGATGGGTGCGCGGCCACCGGCGCGGAATCCCTGGGCGACATTTTCCGCCATGCCGCCGAGACCTTTTTCCTTGGAGATCATCGAGTGGATCACGTCCATCGTTTGCAGCATGTTCTCGATCATCATCTTGGACATGGGATCGAGATCCGCAGGGACTTGCGAGAAAATGATCTCAATGCCGCGTTTTCGGCATTCGTACTTGATGGTCGGGGTGACATACATTTCCCGGGACAGCCGGGCGGAGTCGTAGATCAGCAGGTAGTCCCATTGCCGGGACGGCGAACCGATCTCATACATCATCTTTTGAAACCCGGGCCGGTTCTCGGATTTGCCGGACAGCACCGGATCAGAAAACTCGGCCACCACGGACAGGCCGCGTTCTTTGGCCAGGGTGGTCAGCTTGCGGCGCTGGGCGTCGATGGATATATCGGATCTATCTTTCGTGCTTCTGAGATAAAGTGCGGCGCGGTTGTTTTTGGTCATCACATTTGCCGGCGTCTTTGTGGGTGGGGTTCAGTTCTATGACGTTATTATCGTGCGCGTTTGATTCCTGCGCCAGTAAATTTAGCACAAGATTAGTAGCAGAATCCAAGGGCGGCAGGCCCTCGGATGGCAGCATTTTGATTTCTGACGGTTTGCTCATTCGTCGTCCATCGGTACAAACCAGCCCATCCGGTCGGGAAAAGCCAGCCGGGCGGCCTTCTCGCGATCACCTAGCTCCACGCGGATCACAATGTCCACGCCGGTTTTGTTGGTGGTGGAGCGAACCACGGTTGCCGGGACCCCTTTTTCATACGGATGGTCCCGGTGATAGGCGGCTTTGCATTTCGGGCTACAAAACACCTGATTCGTTTTGCGGGGCTCGAAAGCCGCAGAGCAGGGTTCGTATTTGCATGTCCTGTTTTCCATGTTAATCACCCGTTGTACCCGTACTAGCGGCAAAATCGGTTGATAGTACGGATGGATATTCACTCCAAGTTTCACCGTCCAGAATTCGGCCGGCTTTTTTCTTTCCGACTTTTGCCATTTTTCCAAACGACTGAAGATCAGGATCATCTGTTTCGATCCATTCACCCCATTGTTTAAAAAAGAAGGGGACATCAGCGGCTATACACTGATCGCGCAAACTACGTACCCAACCCGGGTGCATCGGCCTGGCTTTGGGTCCGGACTCACCACCAACCACAACCCAGTCAATTACCGGGCCTATACCAAGGGGGGTATTAGGCAAATGCCCTCGTTTATGACCGGTGAGTGCATTAATCAGTCCGGTGCCGTACCTGCGTTCGTATGTGACGCTGGTTAAATCAACCGGTGCCAATAGAGGCTCCATGCTTACCCAGCGAACAGCGGCCGGTGTATCCAGCAGAAACGGGATCCGCTCATTGGCTGTCTGTTGATCTTCAACCGAAACGCCAAGCCAGACATTCGGCAACGGCCATTCATCGTAACCAACAATAATGCCATCGCCATCATAGGCACCTTTGACTGCCTGTCCATTGTGCGTAACCCATCCACCCCAGTTACTGCATTTAGACATAAAGGCCAACATTCGATCTGGGCGTTTTGTTAATACCTGAAAGACGTGGTTTTTGGATTGCGCCATAACCTGGAAGACCTGAGCAATAAACTCATCGGGAACTGACTCATGAAACAGATCTGACATGCTGTTGACGAATATCCGCCGCGGCTTCTGCCAGCGCAGAGGCTGTTCCAAGATTTCCGGATGGCATTTTACGTCAGTGAATTTCCGGCCAAAGTATTTCGTAGCGCGTGGATTTTTCGCCAGTCTGTCCCAGTCACGTTCTGCGTAACAGTTCTTGCAGCCGGCGCTGACTTTAAAACAACCGGTTACCGGGTTCCATGTTGCCTCGGTCCATTCAATACCAGAATGATCGCTCATAATTTTTCCTTTATGAAAACTGTTGTTCTATCGTTTCGGCGTCACTATCGAAACGCCGCATGTAATCGACAATATCGCGAACAGCGGCGATATAACCGGGTTCTTCTTTGTGCGCCTTGAGCGCATCGATGACCGCCTGATATTTATCTGCGTATTCACGCTGTACCTTTGCAGCCTCAAAATATTCCTTGTGCTTGAACCCCAGTGCGGCCATATCGTCACAAACCTGTTT
>JAXHTI010000210.1:0-3276 GCA_034190045.1 Pseudomonadota bacterium | reverse complement strand
TGACTGACCACTGCAGTTCGCCCATGGGATGGCCGTCGCGGGTGCCGCGCAGGGTGCCGTCGGGTGCATGGTAGACGATGAACTCGAAGCCCAGTTTTTTATGCCGGTATTCGACGGTTTTGTCACTGAACAGGGCCTTGACCTGTTCGGCATTGAGGGTGTCAGCGATGGCGGTGGGGGAGAGCAGCATCAGCAAGGGGAGGATGGCCAGGGAAATGGTTCTGAACAGTGTCTGCATGGTGATTATCCAGGTATTGAATGCATCGGGATACGATAACAGCTCAGTCACATGGCAGCCAGATAGTTCCTGACGGGGAAATCAAATGATCGCCAATCACCTTTCAAACCGTCGCCCGGTACCAGCGGGGCGGTCACCCGGGGAGGGCAAGGTAATGGCAGGCTATCTACCGCTCAGCGGGTGGGGTCTGTCGGGTCGCTGAACGGCCCGATACCGCCTGCGGAGTCGTCCTTGCGAGGGTGATATGGTAGGGTGCGGTCAGCATATCGATAAGGCAGTTCCATGACCCAAAACACCCTCTACTGGCACGATTACGAAACCTTTGGCACGGATCCGCAACGGGATCGGCCGGTGCAGTTTGCCGGCGTTCGCACGGACGAGGATCTGAATATTATCGGCGAGCCGCTGAATATCATGGCCCGGCCGACGCCGGACAGTCTGCCCCATCCCATGTCGACCCTGATCACCGGGATTACCCCTCAGCAGGCGCTGGAGCAGGGGTTGCCCGAGACCGAGTTTATCGGGCGGATTCTGGCGGAGCTGTCGCAGCCGGGTACCTGTGGGGTGGGCTATAACTCGATTCGTTTCGACGACGAGGTCACGCGCAATACTCTGTATCGCAACCTGTATGATCCCTATGGCCGGGAATGGCAGAACAGTAACTCGCGCTGGGATCTGATCGATGTGGTACGTGCCTGTCATGATCTGCGCCCGGAGGGAATCAACTGGCCACAGCGGGAAGATGCGGATCGTCCCAGCTATAAACTGGATGAGTTGAGTGTGGCCAACGGCATCGAGCATGGCCAGGCGCATGACGCACTGGCGGATGTGTATGCCACGCTGGGTATCGCACGGTTGATCAAAGAAAACCAGCCAAACCTGTTCGACTTCTTTTACAAGCTGCGGCGCAAGCAGGAAGTACTCAAGTATATCGATCTCAAGGATATGACACCGATCCTGCATACCTCGGGCATGTATGGCAGTGACCATGGTAATACGCGCATGGTCGTGCCTATTGCCGCGCATCCGACCAACAAGAACAGTATCATTGTCTTCGATCTGGGGCAGGATCCATCGTTGCTGCTGGATCACAGTGCCAAGACCCTGGTCGAACGGCTGTATACCGCCAACGATGATCTGCCCGACGGCGTGGAGCGCCCGGCCTTGAAGCAGTTATTGATCAACAAGTGCCCGGTCATTGCCCCGACCTCGACCCTGACCGGCGAGGCTGCCAAGCGGTTGAAGATCGACATCATGAAGAGCAAGCAACATCGTCAGCGACTGCTCGATTCGCGCAAGGCGATCCAGCAAAAGCTGGCCAAGATGTTTGAACCGCGCGAATTCCCGCCAGTCAGCGATCCCGATCTGATGATCTACGCCGGCGGGTTTTTCGATGACAAGGACAAGGCCCTGATGCAACGCATTCATGATACCTCACCCGAAGAACTGGGCGAGCAGACCTGGAGCTTTGGCGACAAGCGTCTGCCCGAGATGCTGTTTCGCTACCGGGCGCGCAATTATCCCGAAACCCTGAATACCGACGAACAGGCCCAGTGGTTGGAACATTGCCAGGCCCGGTTGATCAAAGGTGAGTCGGGTCACCTGACCTTCCAGGGCTTTTTCGAGGAGGTCGAACAGCTACGCGCAGACATTGATGCCGACGATCACAAAGCCGGCCTGCTCAAAGAAGTGGAAAGTTTCGGACGCGAGCTGCAGGGTTACCTGCAGGGCTAATCATGATTTGATGATGACGTCTGCTGCGGAGTTACGCCGTTGCTGCTCGGTTTCTTCCTGCAGTTGCACTTCTTCGCGATGGGACTGGCGCGCGGGCATGTAACGGTCCATCACCACGCAGGCAACCAGATCGCCGGTGACGTTGAGGCTGGTACGAAAACGTTCCAGGAGCCGATCCACGCCGATGATCAAGGCCAGACCGGTCAGCGGCACACCCACGCTGCCGAGAATGGTCGCCAGTACGATGATCCCCACCCCCGGTACGGCCGGGGTACCGATGGAAGCCCCCACCGCAGTGATCACCAGCGCCACCAGTGCGCTGATCGGTAGTTCAATCTCGAACATCTGCGCCATGAAGATCGTTGCCAGTCCCTGGTAGAGCGCTGTACCGCCCATGTTAACTGTGGCACCCAGCGGTACGATAAACTGCGCGATAGAAGGACGCACCTTGAGTTCCTCCTCGGCACTTTTGACCGTGATGGGCATGGTCGCCGCCGAGCTGTCGGTGGAGAAGGCCAGCAGAAACGGTTCGCGAATAGCGGCCATAAAATGCCAGCTGTTGCGCCGGGCAACAAGCAGCACGATCAGCAGATAAAACCCGAGCAGGATTGCCATGCCAAGTACTACCGCGCCGGAATAGACACCCAGTCCGGTAATCACCTGGGGGCCGGCCTTGATCATGGCCTGGGCCAGCAGGCCAAACACCGCTAATGGTGCCAGGGTCATGACCGCGCCGACGATCGCCATGCACACCGACTGGATGGAACCGAACAGCTCCATTAACGGCCGTGCCGATTTTGGGGGCAGGCTCAGCAGTCCGATTCCAATGACGATGGCGAAGATGACGATCTGCAGCATGTCCCCCTCGACCATGGAACTCATCGGGTTGGTGGGCAGCAGTTCGGTAACTTTTTCCGGAGCGGTCTGCAGACTCAGCGGCGTTTCCTGCCGGGTGAATTCATCGACCTGTTGTTCCAGTGATTCAGTCTGAACCGTCGCCGCCGGGGTGTCGCCAAGCAGGGACTGGGCATCGACGTAGGCGCCGGGCTTGAGAAACAAGCCGAGACTGATACCGATGGTGACTGCGGCAATGGTGGTGGTAATAAAGTAAATGCCCAGCCACAGGCCGGTGGATTTGAGTTGCTGGATGTCGCTGGCGGCGGCGATACCACGCACGATGGAGGCCAGGATCAGCGGCACCACGATCATTTGGATAAAGGCGAGAAAGAGCTTGCCCGGCAGGGCCAGCCATTCACCGAGGGTGATGGCGATTTCCTTGTCAACCAGGCCCGTTTGCGGGCTCA
>JAXHTI010000021.1:21370-32270 GCA_034190045.1 Pseudomonadota bacterium | reverse complement strand
TCAGCATTTAATCACCCGGGCAGATTTCGACTTTATTCAGCATGATGTAACAGTTCCACTCAATATAAAGATCGATGAGATCTACAACCTGGCTTGTCCCGCCTCTCCTGTTCAATATCAGATTGACCCGATTCAGACGACCAAGACCGGCATTCTTGGAACGCTGAATATGCTGGACCTGGCAAAATCCAGCAGTGCGAAGCTATTACTGGCCTCTACCAGCGAAATTTATGGTGAGCCGGAAGTTCATCCCCAGCCCGAAGAATACTGGGGTAAGGTTAACCCCCTCGGCCAACGGGCGTGCTACAACGAAGCCAAACGCTGCGCGGAAACACTTTTATTAAACTACCATCGACAACATAATACGCCAGTCAAAATTGCACGTATTTTCAATACCTACGGACCGAGGATGCAGCCGAACGACGGGCGGGTCATATCTAATTTCGTAACTCAGGCGCTACAAAACGAGCCGATAACGATTTATGGCGCAGGAAGCCAGACCCGTTCTTTCTGCTATATTGACGACATGATAGCGGGCCTGATCAGGCTGATGGAATCACCCGGGGAATTTACCGGGCCAGTAAACCTGGGCAACCCCTTTGAAATCAGCATTCAGGAATTGGCGGAAAAAATTGTTCTTTTAACGAAATCATGTTCAAAGATCGTCACGCGTGATCTACCTGCAGATGATCCTACCCGGCGCCAACCGGATATCACACTCGCAAGGCAGACACTGGACTGGCAACCAACTATAAGCCTCGAGGAAGGTCTTCTCAGAACTATCCAGTATTTCTACCCGCTATTGAATCGCGCGGTAACTGCTGAAAATTTATACGCGTAATCCCCGGCAACCATAATGGCAGAATCTACGGACAGGCAAGGAAGATAAAATTCTTTAAATCAGGTATTTGGAAATAAAAAAGGGCTGTCTCACTGAGACAGCCCTTTAATCAGATGGGGTGGCTGATGGGACTCGAACCCACGACAACAGGAGCCACAATCCTGCACTCTACCAACTGAGCTACAGCCACCATAGAACAACAGTATCTAGATTCTAGTTACTAGCCGCTAGAACCTGGGTATTGGCGCGCCCGGCAGGACTCGAACCTGCTACCCTCGGCTTAGCTTACCCGCTACAGCTTTCGCTGCCGGATTCCATCCGTTTGTGGTCTGGACCATCTCTTCACCATCTCAGGTGTCGCACGTATGGCCTCTACGGATCCCGGTGATTTTATCATAGCGCCCAGAGGGCGAACCACCGGTTTCCTCGGGATTGCCATCAGCCTGACCTGTTAAGGTTTCCCCGATACAGTGCGATCCACTTTGCAGGTTCCGGTTCCCTGCAAAGGCTCCTCGTTCGCCCCGCAGGACGAGCTTAAAGGCCGATGCTCTATCCAGATGAGCTACGGGCGCTGAACTGGTCGGGGAAGAGGGATTTGAACCCCCGACATCCTGCTCCCAAAGCAGGCGCGCTACCAGGCTGCGCTATTCCCCGATACAAGGGCGGCGATAATACGCATACTAACGATGCAGGTCAATGAAATTGCTGCTATTTTCCGCCGTATGCTTGGCCTGACGCCACTATCATGCGATCATAACAGGGTTTTCAATTCCAGAAACCCGAATTCGGACAGGTTTGCATGACAGCCCAGATTATCGATGGCAAGGCCCTCGCCGCCCAGCGGCGCCAGTTGGTGAAACAGCAGGTGGATGCCCGGCTGGAGGCCGAAAAGCGGGCCCCCGGACTGGCTGTCATCCTGGTCGGCAACGATCCGGCCTCGGAAGTGTATGTGCGCAACAAGCGCAAGGCGTGCGAGGAGGCCGGGATCAACTCCTATGCCTATGACCTGCCCATTGATACGGAACAGGACCGCCTGCTAACCCTGATCGACGAGCTCAACGCCAACCCGGTGGTGGACGGGATCCTGGTGCAGATGCCCCTGCCCCCGCATATCAACCAGGAAACCGTCATCGAACGCATCAAGCCCGACAAGGATGTGGATGGCTTTCACCCCTACAATATCGGCCGTCTGGCGGTGCGCATGCCGGTATTGCGCCCCTGCACCCCGCGCGGCGTGATCGCGATGCTGGAGAGCACCGGCCAGCCGGTCAAGGGCCAGGACACGCTGGTCGTCGGCGCCTCCAACCACGTCGGTCGCCCGATGGCCCTGGAGCTGTTACTGGCGGGCTCCACGGTCACGGTCTGCCACCGGTTTACCCGGGACCTGGAACAGAAGGTGCGTGAGGCGGAGATTGTGGTGGTGGCGGTCGGCAAACCGGGCGTGGTCGACGGCGACTGGATTAAACCTGGCGCCACGGTGATCGATGTGGGAATCAACCGCACCGAGGCCGGCAAGCTGATCGGCGATGTCGATTTTGCCTCCGCCAGCCAGCACGCCGCCTGGATCAGCCCGGTGCCCGGCGGGGTCGGTCCCATGACCGTGGCCATGCTGCTGCAGAACACGGTCGACGCCTGTAACAACTTCCACGATCATTAAACCTTTGCGGCCTATCCCGCCGGACACCGCTTTGCTATGTCCGGCCTGCCACTGTGGGACTTACTGAGGATGGAGATACTTGCCCGGCTTCTCGGGCAGACCAGCGAAGCAGCGTTGATAAACCGGGCTTTGCTGCAATTCAGGATCTTCCCCGGCACTGCCAAACACCGATCCCAGATCAACCAGTAATTCTACGCGTTCCCCCTCGTGTGTGCCGCTACACCGCTCCACGTTCAGATCGCCCGAGGCGTCGAAACTGCGAAACGCGTGCAAACCATTATTATAGGCATGGAAACTCACCAGGGTCTGGGTCGGCGCGTTGCGGTATTCGGGCAGATAGGCGGCGGTATAATCGCGCACCACGCGCCCCTGATCATCGCGGATGAAGACTTCGATGACATGCAGATCGCCGGTTTCGATTTCCCATTGCACCCGGCTGATCAGCTCACCGTCGTGGAAATAACTTTCCTGGCGGTAAAATTCCGGTAGGTGGGCATAACCGCCTGTCGAGGTCTGACGTTGGACGGGCAGCGCGTCAATCAATTGCCGATGCAGCGCCAGGGTCTGATCGGCAAAGCGGTTCCAGGTCGCAACATGGGTTTGATCTTCCTGCAGAGCCTGCTGACTCAAAACCGGCTTGCCGGATAACAGGAACAATCCCACAAGCAGCAGTAACAGCGTTCGAGTATGCACAGTGACCTCCTTGCGACAGGTTCACATGATAGTTCGGTACCGAAGGCGGAGACTTACTCGCGTCGCCAGGTGGTCCCCTCCGGTCCGTCTTCGAGTATCACACCCTGCTCTTGCAGTTCATCCCGGATCCGATCGCTCTCCGCAAAGTCCTTATTGGCGCGCGCCTCGGTGCGCTGGCGAATCAGCGCCTCGATAGTCTCGCTATCCGGCCCGTCGCCGGCTGCCTCGCCCTGTAAAAACGCCTGCGGCGACTGTTGCAGCAGACCGAGCAGGCCACCGAGATATTTAAGCGTGGCCGCCGCCTGTTGTGCGGACGCCGGATCCGCCTGCCGGTTGATCACGTGGGCCAGGTCAAACAGCACCGACTGGGCTTCGGGGGTGTTGAAATCATCGTCCATGGCGGTGCGAAAGCGTTCGACATAATCAGCACTGAGCGGGGCCGGTTCGACCTCCTCGTGGCCTCGCAAAGCGGTATAGAGCGTGGTCAATGCTCCTTTGGCATTGTCCAGGTGCTGATCCGAATAATTGAGCGGGCTGCGGTAGTGGCTGGAGAGAATAAAATAGCGCAGCACTTCCGGTGCATACTGCTGCAGCACGTCGCGGATGGTGAAAAAATTGCCCAGCGACTTGGACATTTTCTCTTCGTCCACCCGCACAAAACCGTTGTGCATCCAGACATTGACGAAGGTCTCGCCGGTTGCGGCCTCGGACTGGGCGATTTCGTTTTCATGATGGGGAAACTGCAGATCCAGCCCGCCGCCGTGGATATCGAAGTGATGTCCCAGGCAGTGCGTGGACATGGCTGAGCACTCGATATGCCAGCCGGGACGGCCCTTGCCCCAGGGAGAGTCCCAGGCCGGCTCCCCTTCCTTGGCGGCCTTCCAGAGGACAAAATCAAGCGGATCCTGCTTGGCCTCGTCGACCGCAATCCGCTCACCGGCGCGCAGATCCTCGATATGTTTGCCGGACAGGCGCCCATAGCCCTCGAACTGACTGACGTCGTAGTAAACATCACCGTTGTCGGCCGCATAGGCATAGCCCTTCTCCACCAGCGCGGCGATCATGTCGATGATCTGCTGCATGTGCAGTGTCGCGCGCGGTTCCTGGTTGGGATGCAGTACGCCCAGCGCCCCCGCATCGCGGTTCATCTCTTCGATATAGCGGCCGGTCAGGCTGTCGATGGCTTCCTGGTTTTCATTGGCGCGCTGGATAATCTTGTCGTCGATATCGGTGATATTGCGCACATAGGTCACATGTTCGGGCCCGAACACCTCGCACAGATAGCGATAGACCACATCGAATACCACCAGTACCCGGGCATGGCCGATGTGACACATGTCATAGACCGTCATCCCGCAGACATACATCCTGACATTGGCCGGGTCGATGGGCTGGAACGCTTCCTTGCGCCGGGTCAGATTATTATGGATTTGCAGCATTGGAATCACTCGTTACAAACGCCGGCACACCTCGCGCCGACCAGCACGTAGGGTACCGGAATTCCCCGGCCCAGACAAAATCCGCGGCCCGATTCAAGACTTTTACCGGCCGCGCAAACCCATTATTATGGGCCCCTCTTGCGACAACCATTGGAACTGCTGTTATGCGAAATCTCCTGCTCTGGCTCAAACTGATCCTCCTGCTCGTCCCCGCTTCCGTCCTGGCCCAGGAATCCGCGCCGCGGGTCGAAATGCAAACCAGCATGGGCACCATCGTCCTGGAGCTCGCACCGGACAAAGCCCCCAAGACGGTTGCCAATTTTCTGCGCTATGTCGAGGACGGTTTTTACGACAACACGCTGTTTCACCGTGTGATCGATGACTTCATGATCCAGGGTGGCGGTTTTACCCCCGGTTACGAACGCAAGGAAACCCGGGCACCGGTCATCAATGAGGCCGACAACGGGCTGGAAAACAAGCCCGGTACCATCGCCATGGCGCGCACCATGGATCCCCATTCGGCCACGGCCCAGTTCTTTATTAATGTCGACGACAACGAGTTTCTCAATCACCGTGGGAAAACTCCCCGCAAGTACGGCTATGCTGTCTTCGGCAAGGTGGTCAAGGGCATGGATGTCGTGAACAAAATCAAGTCCGTGACCACCGGTGCCGGCGGCCCCTTTGCCCGGGATGTGCCCAGAACCCCGATCATTATTCAGCAAGTCACACTGCTCAATCCCGAACCCGAGCAGCCCGCTTCTTCCAACTAACCAGGAATCATCATGGTCAAACTGCACACCAACAAAGGCACGATCGTGCTGGAACTCAACGCCGAAAAGGCACCGAAAACAGTTGAGAACTTTCTTAACTATGCAAAAAGCGGCTTTTATGATGGGACGATTTTCCATCGCGTGATTGAAGATTTCATGATCCAGGGTGGCGGCATGGAGCCGGGCATGCGTGAGAAAAAAACCAACGCGCCAATCCAGAACGAAGCCAATAACGGCCTGAAGAACGAGCGCGGCGCCATTGCCATGGCCCGCACCCCGGATCCCCATTCCGCCTCCTCCCAGTTCTTCATTAATGTTTCCAACAACGATTTTCTGAACTTTCGTTCCGAAACGGGTGAGGGCTGGGGCTATTGCGTATTTGGCAAGGTCACCGAGGGCATGGATGTCGTGGATGCCATCCGCCAGGTCGAAACGGGCTCCTTCGGTCATCATCAGGATGTGCCCAAGGAAGATATCGTGATCGAACGGGTGGAAGTCGAATAAGCCCGGGTATGACCACCCTCTTTATTTCCGATCTGCACCTCAGTGATGAACGGCCCGGGATTACCGGGCTGTTCATCGACTTTCTGCAACAACGGGCCAGTCGCGCCGAGGCACTCTATATACTCGGCGATCTGTTCGAAGTCTGGCTGGGCGACGACATGATCCTGCCGGATTACCGGGCGGCCATCGACGCCATGCACACGCTTTCCCGAACAGTCCCGCTGTATGTCATGTACGGTAACCGGGATTTTCTCATGCGCGAGGAATTCTGCCGCCAGAGTGGTGCCGAGCTTTTGCCCGAGCCGACCACCATCGATCTCTACGGCACCCCGACGCTATTGTTACACGGTGACACGCTTTGCACCGACGATCAGCCCTACCAGGAATTTCGCCGCATGGTACGCGATCCCGCCTGGCAGGAAGCCTTACTGGCCAAATCCCCCGAAGAACGTCTGGCGCTGGCCAAACAATACCGTGAGACCAGTAAACTCGAGACCGGCAGCAAGGATGAGGCAATCATGGACGTCAATGCCGGGGCCGTGGAACAGCTGCTGCGCGAGCACAAGGTATTGCAGATGATTCACGGCCACACTCACCGCCCGGCCGTTCACGAATTCGAACTAGACGGCCAGCCGGCCCGCCGGATTGTGCTGGGCGACTGGTATGAACAGGGCAGCGTGCTGGTGTGTGATGAAAGTGGCTGTGCTCTGGAAGGGCTGCCGCTTTAAGAAGATTGCCGGTTCCGCTACGCTTGATCCGGCCTACTGCTTAGCGCCACCGTATCCCGGTAAATGTGTTAACGGAGGCAAATCTTCTTTATCAAAATATTTTGCGTTTATTCGCGTTAATTTGCGGACTTAATAGAGTAATCTCAATGCCCGCCGCCGGTCACCTCGCCACCGCGCATATCCTGGACGGAAAAGTGACGATAATCCTCCGGCAGTTCGAACAACGCCGGGTCCGGTTTGTAGCTTTCATCGTAATCGACCAGCGTGCGACCGTCACCATCGACACTCCATTCCTGGATCGGAAAACCGTGCTTGAGATGTCGACCGGCGGCAAAGGTACTCATGGACATGTCGCAGGCATTGTGGAGATCGGCGGGGATATTGTTGAACGTTACCTTGCTGTCATTGGCCAGGATGGTTTTAAAGGCCTGCATGGCATCGACCACATCGGGCATCAGCCCCTTGACCGCCACCACGTCATAACAAACCTCATCATTGGCGAAGAACTGGTAATGCACCGGCGTCATCCCCTGGATTTTCGGGGCATCTTCCAGCGTTCCCAGGTTGCGCTCTTCCAGTTCCAGCGCCATGGGCGGTTCCAGGTCAATCTCCTGATTCTTCAGTGACATCACGGTGCGGTCCTCGTCATTGACGCTGTAGATCGTATCGGTATCCCGGTTAAACAGGATAAAACTGGTAGAACCTTCTCCATCATCGAAGCGCATGAACTTGTTGGTCACGATCAGCCGGGTGGGATAGGGTTTGACATATTTTTCATGTTCGACAAAGTCAATCTTCACCGAGGTCTGCTGATCCGATTCCGGTTCTGAATTATTACATCCTGCCAGCAACGTTAACGCTACCAGGCTCATCATTACGGCTTTGTACTGCAACATCATCCTGCCCCTTCGATATAATCCAGTTCGGCTTCAGAAAAACCGGCTTGCAGGCGCGAGGCCCTGTCCAGCGGCCCCCGGCCACCGGCCGGCATGTATTGGTTGAATAATTCGCGGAATGTCGCCTCCGGCGCCAGTCCACGTAGTTCACACAAATAAGAAAACCAGCGTGAACCGATGGCGACATGCCCGACTTCGTCACGTTGAATGATGCGCAACAGATCGACAGCATTATCATCACCGCTTTGTTCCAGCTTGCGCATAATCCCCGGCGTGACATCCAGTCCCCGCGCTTCCAGGACCCGCGGCACCAGTGCCATGCGCACCAGCGGATCATGCGCTGTTTGCAGACACATCTCCCATAATCCGTTATGTGCCGGAAAATCGCCGTACTCATAGCCCAGGTGACGCAGATGATCGCGCAGCAGGCTGAAATGATAGGCCTCCTCGCGCGCCACCTTGATCCAGTCAGAGTAATAGTCCCGCGGCAAATCACCAAAACGATACACCGCATCCCAGGCCAGGTTGATGGCATTGAATTCGATATGACAAATCGAGTGGATCAGCGCCGCCCGCCCTGCCTCACTGGCCGTACTGCGGGCCGGCAGATCCCGGGGCGCTACCAGCTCGGGGCGTTCGGGACGCCCCGGCTCAAACAAGTGTGCCGAATCCCCGTGCGACTCGCACGACAACGTTCCCGCCCGCCAGGCTGCCGACGCCTCACGGGTTAATTGCAGCTTGGCATCGGGATCACAGGCGCGCAGACAGGTTTCGGCCTCGTCAAAAACAGAGGGACGAGGGGCGAGGGACGAGTTACGAGGCGTATCCGATTGAGCCATAACCAATATTGTAACAGCCTGTCTGAAGCGAGAAAGAATCAATATAAATCAATCACAATTGCCTCGTCCCTCGTTACTCGGCACTCGGCCCTGTTTTGATGGCGATAACCAGATCCATGACATTGGTCCCGGTGGGACCGGTGGAGATCAGTGCCCCGGCCTCGGCCAGGAAGGTGCCGCTGTCGGCCCGAGCCAGGGCCTGGTCTGCATCACACGGGTAATCGACCGCCTGTTGCACGCTGCTGCCGTCGATGAGGGCCCCGGCATCGTTGCCGGGCCCGTCACTGCCATCGGTGGCCCCGCACAGCACATGGATACCCGGCTCGCCGGCCAGCGCCGCGGCCAGACTCAGGGCCAGGTGCTGATTGCGCCCGCCGCGCCCTGGCTCTGGCGGTAACGCCAGGGTGGGTTCACCGCCCCAGACGTAGATCCCCGGTGCCGCCGAGCGCAGGAACCCGGCCAGCTGTGAGGCTGCCTCGGCGACCGGACCATAAATGGGTGGCTGGATTGTTACCGGCAGATCCCGGGCCCGGGCGGCCTCGGCGACGGCCTCACAGGCCTCCTGGTTGCTGGCCACAACCTGCTGTTCGACCATCGGCGACGCCGTCAGCGCGGGCGGACAATCGTTGCTGTGGGCCAGCAAGGCGGCCAGCCAGTCGGGGAGATTGGCGGGAGGTGCCTCCTGATGCGGCGTCAGCAATCCCGAACCGATCACGGCCGGATCATCGCCACGCACATCGGAAATCATCAGGTTCAATACCGGCCGCTCGCCCAGATAATTCAGTAACCTGCCCCCCTTGAGACAGGACAGGGCCTTGCGCACCCGGTTCATGTCGGCGATGTCGAGGCCGCTGCCCAGCAGCCAGGCATTGACCCGCTGCAGGTCCGCCAGACTCACGCCGGGCGGCAGGTACTCCAGCAGCGCCGAGGTGCCGCCGGAGATCAGCGTCAGCAGTGGCATGGCCGGCGGCAGTTGCGCGACAAAATCGAGCAGCCGCTGCCCGGCCTGCAGGCTGCTCTCATCCGGCAGCGGATGTCCGGCTTCCAGGCATTGCCAGGGAGGTGACAAGCCCGCCTCGCCGTAACCGTGTTTGGTGACCAGCAATCCCTGCTCGATCCGTGTCCCCAGAACCGCCTGCGCACCCCGGGCCATGGCCACAGCCGCCTTGCCGCAGGCCAGCACGGCCACCGGCGTACCGGCCTGCCAGTTGCGCTGGTGCAGATAACGCCGCGTTACCGTCTCGCCGGCGACCGCCTCGAGGCCCGCGTGATAGAGCGCCAACAACAGGGATTGGGGATCGATATCGGAGTTTGACATGGGCTGACACCATACCCGTTTTATTGCCGGGGTCAATAAATGGGGGCGGCGCTGGCATCGGGGCAAAATGGTGCTAGGCTGAAATGACAGCCAACCCGGCCGCCCGTTATCGCGGCGGACGGTTTTTCATGGAACGAAAACCAGCGAGGACTCGCCCATGCTCCCCAAACCGGTTTACGAAGTGTTGCCCTACTTGTATATCTGCGGCGGAATCGCCGCCATGTTGCTGCTGGACAGTGTCATGTCCTTTGTCTGCGGCCTGCTGATGAGCGTCACCGGTGTACTGGTATTGTGGCTGCGGCGTAACCATCGTCAACCTGCCCGGCTGTTGCTGGAACAGGAGTGGCAGGCCGAATAACCTCCCGGCGACGACAATCTGATAAGCTCTTCGCAGCAGACGTTGCGGAGAGCTTGTTATGTCCTCTTTTCCCCAGGTGGCGGTCGGCGCCGTAGTTCGCCGGGGCACGGCCGTATTATTGATTCAACGCAGCAACGAGCCCAATGCCGGCCAGTGGACGATCCCGGGAGGCAAAGTCCGGGCAGGCGAAACCCTGCAACAGGCCGCGGAACGCGAAATCCGGGAAGAAACCGGCATTCACGTCCGGGCCGGGGAACCGGTGTTCAGCTTTGATGTCATTGAGCGGGATGGCCAGGGTGAACTGCGTTATCACTATGTCATCGTGGACTTGCTGGCCGACTACCTCGAGGGCGAGCCACAGGCCGGTGACGATGCGCTCGACGCCGCCTGGATCGAACCGGAAACGCTGGCCCGGCTCGAGGTCAACGCCACAACCCGGCAGCTTCTGGCCCGGCTGGAAGCCGGCCCGGCATCACAGGAGAGTGAGGATCAAAACGCCAACCAGCGCAACCGAGATCCCGAGCGAAACCAGTAACCCCCGCTTGTTGAGTTCGCGGGGATAATTGGCCTCGAATGCTTCATCCTGCTCTATCTCGGCAGACTCCTGAGGCTGATCAGTCTGTTTTTCATTGATCATCAATGAACGATTATCCGTAAAAGTATAAGGTTTCATACAGCATCCCTCTGATTTCGAGTCCATTCAGCATCATCCTGATGGATACCTGAATTCTAGCAGCGCAGGTAGAGGGATGATTGTCAGCCTTTTCTGAAAATCGTGTAGGACAATTCTTACAACCGGGAATCGTAATACCTTGCGGAAACCTCTTTTCCAATGCTCTGGAAAATAACGCGGAGGA
>JAXHTI010000021.1:1933-21270 GCA_034190045.1 Pseudomonadota bacterium | reverse complement strand
ACGCGGAGGAAAAAATAAACGGTTATCTATAGCCCGACAAATGATTGCTTTTTATTAACTCCCGGGCTGAGGCAATTTGTCATAAACAACCTGGTTGGCAAACTCCATATCTCTAACTGTCTCAAGACATAAAGAATTTTCTCTGCGACTCCGCGCCTCTGCGTCCTCCGCGTTGCTTCCACTCATCCCTGAAATAGGTCAGGTCTAACCCAGGCCACGTTCGAGGTCGGTAATGATATCCCCCACGTTTTCCAGCCCGACGGCAACACGCACCAGCCCGGGCGTGATACCGGAGTCGGCACGTTGTTCGTCGCTGAGCCGTCCATGGGTGGTGGTGGCCGGATGGGTGATGGTGGTTTTGGCGTCTCCCAGGTTGGCGGTAATCGACAACAGGCGAGTATTGTCGATGAGTTTCCAGGCCGCTTCCTGCCCGCCTTTTACTTCGAAAGCCAGTACCCCGCCAAAATCCGTTTGCTGACGAGCGGCCAGTTCATGTTGCGGATGATCCGCTAACCCGGCATAAAATACCTGGCTCACGTTAGGGTGCTGTTGCAGATACTCGGCCAGTTGCCGGGCGTTGTCGCTATGTGCTTTCATGCGTATGTTCAGGGTCTCCAGCCCCTTGAGGAAGACCCACGCGTTGAACGGGCTGAGTGTCGGGCCGGCCGTGCGCAAAAAACCGTACACATCTTCACCCACCAGCTTGCTGTCACCGACAACCGCACCACCGACACAGCGCCCCTGCCCATCGATATATTTGGTGGCCGAATGGATTACGATATCGGCCCCCAGTTTTAGAGGCTGTTGCAATACGGGTGTGCAAAAACAGTTATCCACCACCAGCAGACAATCATGTGCATGGGCCAGATCGGCCAGCGCCTGGATGTCGGCCACTTCGCTCAATGGGTTGGAGGGTGTTTCCAGGAACAGTATTTTCGTTTCCGGACGGATCGCGTTTTCCCATGCCGCCAGATCCGTTAACGGAACATAACTGGTCGCAATACCGGCCTTACTCAGATACTTGTCGAACAGGACCACCGAGGTACCAAAAATCGAACGCGAAGAGACAATGTGATCGCCCTGTTGTAACAGCGCCAGGCAGGTACTGAGAATCGCCGCCATGCCCGAAGCCGTCGCCACGCAGGACTCGCCGCCTTCCATCGCCGCCAGACGTTGCTCAAAGGTCCGTACCGTCGGATTGGTAAAGCGCGAATAGATATTCCCCGGCGACTCGCCCTTGAAACGTGCCGCCGCCTCGGCGGCACTGCCGAATACATAACTGGAAGTGGCAAAAATCGGTTCCGAATGCTCGTTTTCCGCCGTACGTACCTGCCCGGCACGCACCGCCAGCGTCTCCACCGCCCACTCGTCATCAAAGTCCGTCATCGTTGATCCTCAGCATTGTTCGATAAAGATTTTTTCTCTCGCCAAGACGCAAAGGCGCAGAGTAAACAAATTTTCTTGGCAGGCTCTGTGCCTCTGCGAGAAATCATTTCTATCCTGCAGACAACAAAAAACCCGCCAAGCTGTTCGAGCCAAAGCGGGTCCGCGCTCGCTTTAGCTGGATTTATTACGCGCCCGCAAGTTGAGTTAAATCGGCGCGATGAAATTTATCATAGGTCAGCCGCGATGCGGCGTCAAGTCGCTTACATCGAGTTGCGGATTTCCACCACTTCACCGTCGGTGTTCGCATCCTCGCTGCGCGCCTTGTCGTTTCGCAGTGATTCGATATGCTGCAGATAGGCTTCACTGACATCGCCGGTCACATAGGTACCGTCGAAAACCGAGGTATCGAACTGTTTCAGAGTCGGGACTTTTTTCTTCACCGCCTCGATCAGATCGGACAGGTCCTGATAGATCAGTTTGTCGGCCCCGATCGCCTGGGCAATCTGCTTCTCGTCACGCCCATGACCGATCAATTCGTTGGCGGCCGGCATGTCGATCCCGTAGACGTTGGGATACCGCACCGGCGGCGCGGCCGAAGCAAAATAGACCTTGTTGGCCCCGGCTTCGCGCGCCATCTGGATGATCTGTTGGGAGGTCGTCCCCCGCACGATGGAATCGTCCACCAGCAGGACATTCTTGCCACGGAACTCCAGCTCGATGGCGTTGAGTTTCTGGCGGACCGATTTTTTACGCTGTTTCTGCCCCGGCATGATGAAGGTGCGGCCGATATAGCGATTCTTGATAAAGCCCTCGCTGTATTTCACACCCAGGGTATAGGACAACTGCAGCGCGGAGGTGCGGCTGGTATCGGGAATCGGCAACACCACGTCGATATCATGATCCGGCCATTCACGCATAATCTTGCGGGCCAGGTAATCCCCCATGCGCAGGCGCGCCTTGTAAACCGACACGCCGTCGATAATGGAGTCGGGACGGGCAAAATAGACGTGTTCGAAAATACAGGGCGACAACTGGCTCTGGTCGGCGCACTGGCGGGTATGCGGGGTACCGTCGGCATCGATGTAAATCGCCTCACCCGGTTCGAGATCGCGAACCAGTTCGAAACCGAGCACATCGATCGCCACGCTCTCCGAGGCAATCATGTATTCGGTGCCTTTATCGGTATGCCGTTTACCAAATGCCACCGGCCGGATACCGTAGGGATCGCGAAAAGCGAAAATCCCCCGCCCGGTAATCATCCCCACCACCGCATAGGCACCCTGGCAACGCCGGTGGACGGCATTGACCGCGGCAAAGATATCATCGGGGGTCAGAGTCAGCGTGCCCTGATTCTGCAACTCATGGGCAAAAACGTTGAGCAGAATTTCCGAATCCGAATTGGTATTGATGTGTCGCCGATCGGACAGGAACAGGTCCCGTTTCAGTTCCTTGGCATTGGTCAGGTTGCCATTGTGGGACAGGGCAATGCCGAACGGCGAATTGACATAAAACGGTTGTGCCTCGGCCGAGCTGGCACAGCCGGCAGTTGGATAGCGCACATGCCCGATGCCCATATTGCCGGGCAGGCGCAGCATGTGCCGGGTATGAAACACATCACGTACCAGGCCGTTGTCCTTGCGCATGTACATCCGATCGTTTTCGCAGGTCATAATACCCGCCGCATCCTGACCGCGGTGCTGCAATACCGTCAGGCCGTCATACAGCGCCTGGTTGACCGCCTGTTTTGCCACGATGCCAATAATTCCGCACATTCCACACTACCCTTTCCGTTACGTGTGTAATCAGATTACACAGTCAAAGTATAGTTCAACGCCGGTCATTCAAACCGGAAATTGTCACCAATCGAGTCCGGTAACAGGCTCTGAATTCCTTCGGCAATCGCCTGAAAACGGAACAGAAAAAACGAGTCGTCCCACCAGGGTTCCCTGGGCAGCGTTGTCAGCCCCGCCAGCAGAACCAGTATCGAAACGATCACCACGCCGCGTCCGAACCCGAACAACAGCCCCAGAAACCGGTCCATTTTGGTCAACCCGGTACGGTGCACCAGTTTGACCGCAAAAAAATTCACCACGCCCGAAACGATCAGAGACAGGACAAACAGACCGACAAAAGCCGCGATCAATCTGAACGTCGGGTCCTCGAAGGTGTTGGTCAACAACCCGGCCAGGCCGGTGGCGAAGGTCAGCGATACCCAGAACGCCAGTATCCAGCCGGCCATCGACAACGCCTCGCGCACAAAACCGCGTAACAGACTGATGAACGTGGAAATCACCAGGATTCCCAGGATCGCGTAATCGACGCCCAGCATCAGCCCGCCGCGTAGCCCGTTTCAGGAACCATCATGGATGCGCAACCACCAGGCCTTCGAGCTTGAGTTTGGCCTGCAGTTCCTGTTGCAGTTCTTCGGCCTTGCTGCGCCGCACTTCGGGCCCGACCCGGACCCGATAAACCGGGCCATTATCGGTGGACACTTTTTCAACGAAGGTACTGTAGCCCTGATTGCGCAGTTTATCGCGCAGCCCCAGCGCATTACTCTGTTTACTGAAACTGCCGACCTGCACGGCCCATGCCTTGTTGTCGTCGCCCGGCGCGTCGACTTGAGTTTCGGAACGCGATGGCGTTTGCGGCGCAGTGTCCTGCGTAGCGTCTGAAGGCGCCGCCTCTTGTGGCGGGGTATGCTCATCCACGGGACGGCGACGAACGGGTTCGGCGGGTGGTGGCGCCGCAGGCGGTTCGATATCAAGGGTTTTGACCCGATCCACATGCTCGGGTTTGGCCGGGATATTGGTTTCCACAATGGACATATCCCCATCCCGATCGCCGCTGAGCAACATGGGGATAAAGATGACAGCCAGGGCGACCAGCACGATGGCCCCCACGATGCGTTGCTTGAGCTGATTTTCGTCCACGACACTCCCGACACAGGGCACTGGAAACAGGGGCGTATTATAGGGGCTGGGAGAGGGCCTCCGCCACCGTATAAAAGGAGCCGAACACCACAATACGATCGCCGGGCACGGCCACGGCGCGGGCCTGTTCCAGGGCCTGGGACATATCGCTGCAGGGTATCACCGACGCCGCGCCCAGTTCACGCAGGATCGCCTCCAGCCGGGCCGGGGAAGCCGCCCGCGGCACCTCCGGCAAGGCGACGGGAAACCAGCCAGCAATCGAGGACAGGATAGGCTGCAGCGCGCCGTGCAGGTCCTTGTCCCCCATCATGCCGACGATGGCCCAGTTACGCCCTGCCACGGGTTCCATCGTCAGGGCCCGGGCCAGTTGTTCAACGCCATCGGGGTTGTGGGCGACATCCAGCAGCAGAGGAGGATCGCCGGAGATCGTCTGCAAACGACCGGGCAGGACCATCCGGGTCAGACCGGTTTCGATCTGGGCCCGCTCGAGCGAAAAGCGCTCGCCAAGCAGCGACAGCACCATCAACGCCCCGGCCAGATTGCGATATTGGTGTTCGCCCCCCAGCACCGGGCGCGGCAGATCGGTCAGCGTCTGTCGGGGCGGCGTCGTACGCTGCCAATCCCAGCCGTCGCCATGCAGCCGGTAATCAAATTCGCTACCCAGCCGGTACAACGGGGCCCCCAGCTTGTCGGCCCGATCGACAATCGCCGCCGGCGGGCGCGGATCGCTGCATACGACCGGGCCGCCGGGGCGCATGATCCCGGCCTTTTCGCCGGCGATCGTCTCGCGATCCTCCCCCAGCCAGGCGGTATGATCGATGCCAATGGCGGTGATCAGCGCTACATCGGGATCGACGATATTGACCGCATCCAGCCGGCCCCCCAGACCGACTTCCAGCAGCACGATATCCGGCGTGACATCGGCAAAAATCCGCAGCGCCGCCAGGGTGCCGAATTCAAAATAGGTGAGGGAAATGTCGCCCCGGGCCTGATCCACCCGCTCAAACGCCTCGATCAGCGCCGTATCACTGACCTCTTTTCCATCGAGCCGAATCCGCTCGTTGTAACGCAACAGATGGGGCGAGGTATAGGCGCCGACCCGATATCCCCCGGCCCGCAACATCGCTTCCAGCGCCGCGATGCTCGACCCCTTGCCATTGGTCCCGGCCACCGTCACCACGGTAAACGGCAACGGCTCCGGACACAGACACGAGAACACCTCCCCGACCCGCGCCAGGCCCAGCTCGATCTCGGCCGGATGCAGGCTTTCCTGCCAACGGAGCCATTCTGCAAGGGTTTTAAAACGCATAAAGGGGATCGGTATCTAAAGTATGACGCCCGCTCTAACAGGCGCTAGGTGCTAGATACTAGGTCCTAGGACCTAGCCCCTAGAACCTAGACACTTATAAGGAGGGTTGTTGAGTCAGCATGGCCAGCACGTTGGCGAGGCGGTCACGCATTTCGCGACGGTCGATGATCATGTCGATGGCGCCGTGTTCGAGCAAAAACTCGCTGCGCTGGAAGCCCTCGGGCAGGGTCTCGCGCACGGTCTGTTCAATGACGCGCGGGCCGGCAAAACCGATCAGGGCGTTGGGCTCGGCGGCGTTGATATCCCCGAGCATGGCCAGACTGGCGGAGACGCCGCCCATGGTGGGATCGGTCATGACCGAGACAAAGGGAATGCCTTTTTTGCTCATGCGGGCCAGCGCGGCACTGGTCTTGGCCATCTGCATCAGCGAGAACAGCGCCTCCTGCATGCGCGCCCCGCCACTGGCAGAGAAACAGACCAGCGGCATGTTGTGCTCAATACAGGTGTTAACCGCGCGCACGAAGCGCTCGCCGACCACCGAGCCCATGGAACCGCCCATGAACTTGAATTCGAACGCCGCGGCCACCACCGGCATGCCTTTGAGTGTTCCCTGCATGGCCACCAGGGCGTCGTTTTCATCCGTGGCCCGCTGGGCCTGAACCAGCCGGTCCTTGTATTTTTTCATATCCCGGAACTTGAGGGCATCGACCGGCTTGAGATTGGCCGCGATCTCCTCGCGACCTTCTTCGTCCAGAAACTGTTCCAGCCGACGGCGGGCATTGATGCGCATGTGGTGATCGCATTTGGGACAGACATCCAGATTACGCTCCATCTCGGCACGGTAGAGCACGGCGCCACAGGCCTGGCATTTGCTCCACAACCCCTCGGGAACGCTTTTGCGATTACCGCCTTCGGTGCGGATCCGGGTAGGTAATAACTTGGTAAACCAGTTCATCGATGAACAACCTCAAGTCTTGTTGGTAACGCCTTGGCGGGCATCCATCGCCCGCCGCATCTCGCCCAGCAACGTCGTGACAGCTGTCTGGATCTTATCGGCCGAGGTGATATTTTCTTCTATTTTACGTACCAGTGCACTGCCCACCACGACGCCATCGGCCTCGGCAGCCACGGCAGCGGCGGATTCGGCATTATTGATACCAAAGCCTACTCCTACCGGCAAATCTGTCAACGCATGAATCGCCGAAACGCGATCCCCGACCAGTTTGGTATCGATATTGGCCGCGCCGGTGACCCCCTTGAGCGAGACATAATAAATAAATCCACTGCTGGCCTGACTGACCGCCGCCATGCGTTCGGGATCGGTCGTCGGCGAGATCAAAAAGATCCGGTCGATGTCATGTGCCTGCAGGGTGCGGATGTAATCCTCCCCCTCCTCCGGGGGCAGATCCACGGTCAACACCCCGTCGACACCCGCTTCGGCGGCCTCGTCGGCAAACCGGTCATAGCCTTTGACCTCGATGGGATTGAGATAGCCCATTAGCACTACCGGTGTGGCGTCATCCTGCTGGCGGAAGGTGCGCACCATGTCCAGCACATCGTCCAGAGTCACGTCATGGGTCAGGGCCCGTTCCATGGCCTTTTGAATCACCGGCCCCTCGGCCATGGGATCGGAAAACGGCACCCCCAGCTCGATGATATCGGCCCCGGCGGCCACCATGGCGTGCATCAGGACCACGGTCTGATCGGGGGCGGGATCCCCGGCCGTCACATACGGAATCAACACCTTGCGCCCGGCCTTGCGAGCTGCCTGAAAACAACCGGCGATACGACTCATAACTCGATTCCCTGATGGGTGGCGACTGTATGGATATCCTTGTCCCCCCGTCCGGAGAGGTTCAGCACAATGATCTGGTCCTTGCCCATGGTCGGGGCCAGCTTGGTGGCATAGGCCAGCGCATGGCTGGATTCCAGGGCGGGCAGAATGCCCTCAATGCGGGTCAGGTCATGAAAGCCCTGCAGGGCCTCGTCATCGTTGACCGCCACATAGTGGGCCCGCCCCGAGTCCTTCAGCCAGGCATGCTCGGGTCCGACACCCGGGTAATCGAGGCCTGCCGAGACCGAATGGGTGTGGACGATCTGGCCGTGGGCGTCTTCCATCAGATAGGTCCGGTTGCCGTGCAGTACCCCCGCCTTGCCGGCGCACAGTGGTGCGGCGTGCTGGCCGGTCTCCAGGCCAAAGCCGGCCGCCTCGACCCCGTACATCTGGACCGATTCGTCATCGATAAACGGATAGAACAGGCCGATAGCATTGGAGCCCCCGCCCACACAGGCCACCAGCGCGTCGGGCAGGCGCCCTTCCTGGGCCAGGATCTGCTCGCGGGATTCGCGGCCGATGATCGCCTGAAAATCGCGCACCATGGCCGGATAGGGGTGCGGGCCGGCCACGGTGCCAATAATATAGAAGGTATTATCGACATTGGTCACCCAGTCGCGCATCGCCTCGTTCAGGGCATCTTTCAGCGTGCGGGAGCCCGACTCCACCGGCACCACCCGGGCACCCAGCAGTTTCATGCGATAGACATTCATCGACTGGCGCTGCACGTCCTCGGCGCCCATGTAGACCACGCACTCCAGCCCCAGCCGGGCCGCCACAGTGGCGGTCGCCACGCCATGCTGGCCGGCGCCGGTCTCGGCAATAATCCGGGTCTTGCCCATGTGCCGCGCCAGCAGGGCCTGACCGACTGTATTGTTAATCTTGTGCGCCCCGGTGTGGTTGAGGTCTTCACGCTTGAGATAGATGCGCGCCCCGCCCAGTTTGTCGCTCCAGCGCCGGGCATAATAGAGCGGGCTCGGGCGGCCAACATACTGGCGCAGCTCGTCGTCCAGCTCGGCCTGAAAATCAGCGTCCGCCATGTAATGATCGTAGGCTTCGCGCAGCTCTTCCAGCGGCCCCATCAGGGTTTCGGCCACGAACCGGCCGCCATAGGGACCGAAATGGCCGCGGGCGTCCGGATAGTGATATTTGGGTTTAGTCTCTGCCAACGCGTTCTACCTCTGCGATAAAGGATCGGATTTTATAGGCGTCCTTGATGCCCTTCTGGGATTCAACCCCGCCACTGACATCCACGCCGTAAGGGCGGGCGGTGATCACCGCCTCGGCGACATTCTCCGGGGTCAGTCCCCCGGCCAGGACCACCGGCGTGGTCAGGTGGGCCGGTACCCGCCGCCAGTCAAAGCTGTCACCGGTGCCACCGGGGATCCCGGCCTGATAGGTATCCAGTAACAGCCCGGCCGCATCGTGATACTCGCGCGCCGCACCCAGAACATCCGCCTCTTCCCGCATGCGCAGGGCCTTGATATAGGGACGGGCATAGCGGCGACAGGCTTCGGGCGATTCATCACCATGAAACTGCAGCACATCCAGCGGCAGCGCCGCCAACACCTGCCGGATGGTGGCCTCGTCGGCATCGACAAACAGCCCCACGACCGTCACAAACGGCGGCAGCGCGGTCACGATCTCCCGGGCCTGTTCGATCTCCACCGCGCGCGGACTGGCTGGATAAAACACCAGGCCGATAGCATCGGCACCTGCCTGGGCGGCGGCAATGGCATCCTGCGGCCGGGTAATGCCGCAGATCTTGACCCGGGTTCGCATCGCTATCGATTGTCCTGTAAAGCGCCGGACTGACAAGCCGGACGGGCACAAAGGTTATTGATTTTACAGGTACTTAGTACACACCTGCAAGAAAAAGCCCCTTGCACAGGCCGCCGGGTTGCAGGCTCGTTGAAAAGTGTACTGTCGTAGTTCATGTGACAGGCCGTAACGCTGTTATATCCGTTAAAGCCCGACAAAATTAAAGTCGACGATCAAAGCGCCGAAACATAACCCGCCGGGGAACCCACAGTACGGAGTAACACAGGTTTTTCTGTGATGGACAACCGGCACCCGAAACCAGAAGGACTGGAATTGGCATCAAGTTATCAGGATGGACATAACTGAATGCGTCTGTTTATACTCAACCAACCAGCCCCGGGTCACTCTCAACCCGCAGCACAAACCTCAAGCGAATAACAACCAGACTTTCGGCCGTGCA
The DNA here is from genome assembly GCA_034190045.1 of Pseudomonadota bacterium. Classification (GTDB taxonomy): domain Bacteria; phylum Pseudomonadota; class Gammaproteobacteria; order UBA6429; family Thiohalophilaceae; genus Thiohalophilus. The sequence continues at coordinate 11,590 of JAXHTI010000021.1, read as the reverse complement.
GTATAAAAAATCCTATTTCACAGCCGCACTTGCGGCGCTACTGGTGCTGGGCTTTCTTGCCACCAGCGTCATCAGTTACCTGATGGCTCATGATTCGCTGCGCACCCAGATTGCCGATGAGGCTCTGCCGCTGACCAGTGATAATATCTATTCAGAAATCGAGCGCGATCTACTGCGTTCCATCCTGATCTCCTCACTCATGGCCCATGACACTTTTGTGCTTGACTGGACACTGGGCGGTGAGGATGAACCGGAAAAAATCATTCGCTACCTGAAGCAAATCAAACAGCGCTATGAGACCACCACGGCTTTCTTCGTCTCCGACAAACATCGCAATTATTATCACCCGGACGGTATCCTGAAAAAAGTATCCCGCGATGACCCGGCGGACCAATGGTACTTTCGGGTGCGCAACATGAACGATCCCTACGAAATCAATCTTGACTTCGACACGGCGGATCGAAGCCGGCTGAGCATTTTCGTTAACTACCGGGTCACTGACTATAACGGTAAGTTCGTCGGTGTCACCGGTATCGGTCTAGCCGTGGACCGTGTAGCCGATCTGATTGAAAACTATCAACGCCGCTACAACCGCGATATCTATTTCATTAACCGTGAAGGCAAGGTAACCGTCCGTAGCAGCCATTACACGGGAGCAGATCGCATTCAGGAGCGCCCCGGGATGGGACGGGTCGCCACCCACATACTGGCCAACCCCGGTGCATCGGTAAATTACACCCGCCCCGACGGGAAAACGGTTTATGTCAACAGCCGCCTGGTTCCCGAATTCGACTGGTATCTTATTGTCGAACAGGCCGAATCCGATGCCGATGCCCGGGTCCTCGATGCCCTGTTTGCCAATATCGTCATTGCCCTGCTGATCACGGCGCTGGTGCTGGGTATTGCCTGGTTCACACTGCGCGGTTACCAGCGCCGCCTGGAAGAGATGGCCACCACGGATAAGTTGACAGGCGCCGCCAACCGCCATGTCCTGGAAGTCATTTTCAATCATGATATCCCTGCCGCCCGGCGCAACAATACGCCGGTCACACTGGTCAGTCTCGACATCGACACTTTCAAACAGATCAACGACTCGCAGGGTCATGATTGTGGCGATGCAATCTTGCGCAGTTTTACCGAGATCGTCCGCGACCACATCCGCGCCTCCGACACCCTGTGCCGCTGGGGTGGCGATGAGTTCGTGATACTCATGAATGGCCTGGGTAGCGAGGAAGCCGGGCAACGGGCTGAAATAATTCGAGAGGCGGTTGCGAAGCACGCTTTCCGATGCAACAAACAAAGCCTGGAGGTCACGATCAGCATTGGTGTCGCCGAATACCGCTCCGGCGAAGTGCTGGGCGAGCTGCTCAAACGTGCCGACACCGCGCTTTACGCCTCGAAAAAACAGGGCCGCAACCAGACCACCCTCGCATGAACAGACCTGTCTTGCCTGTTTTGATCCTGCTTGCGGGATATGTTGTAACGCACGATGTTCACGCCCTGCAGTGGCAAACCACTGAGCTGCATTATCAACATGGCTCGCTCGCCGCTCCCTCGTTTGCCGGTGGTGCCAGTAGCGATACGGATATCCTGACCCTGCAACATGCCAGCGGCTGGGAGTTCGGGGAACTGTTCCTGTTTGCCGATTATCTGGATGATCGCTATGCCGATGACTTTAACGACAGCGATGTCTACAGCGAACTGTATATCAATTTCAGCCTGGGCAAGCTGATGGATAAAGACGTCGGCTTCGGCAGGGTCAGCGATATCGGCCTGCTGGCCGGTGTCAATTATTCCCGCGATGCGCGGGTGCGCAAATACCTGCCGGGTATCCGCCTGAGCTGGGATATTCCAGGTTTCACCTTTTTCAATACGGACTTCACTCTCTATCTCGACGACAGTGCCGGGTTAAGCGGTGGCGGCGCACCGGCCGAGGACGACAGTTACATGCTGGATATCAACTGGGCCTATCCCTTTACCGTGGGCGGGCACCGTTTCAGTATCGAAGGGCATGGCGAATACATTGCACAGCGGGATAACGAACTCGGTCAGATCGTGCATGACTGGATTTTGCTCCAGCCGCAATTTCGCTACGACCTTGGCCACACAATGTGGGATACCCCCGACCGCCTGTTTGTTGGTGTCGAGTGGCAATACTGGCGCAATAAACTGGGCGATAAACAAACCGAGGACAACGTCCTGCAGGCACTGATTGTCCTGCGCCTGTGAGCAAACACAGGTTAATTCACTTTAAATGGTAATAACGTAACGTTTGCAAAAACACGAAAAGCCAAAAAATTAAATGATTTCTTCGTGTCTTCGTGTCTTCGTGGTTAAAACTTTTCCTCAACATCCATTACCGGGAGTATAGAGAAAAAAATCCCGCCGGGGGACGGCGGGAAAAATCAGCTATGGAGAATGCACCGTTAGCTGGAGACAGCTTGCCAGCCCCCCTCCCCCGGCACTTTGACCTGGATCAAATGGCGCTGAAAAAGTCGAACACGCCGCCCGGCCCGGCACTATCCGCCCTGCCGGGCAATTCAAACTCTCCGGGATAATCGACCCGCGTAAAATAGAGCCCGTCAGGCGGTGCAGTCACTCCCCCGAGGGTGCGATCCCGCAATTCCAGCACCTGGCGGGCCCAGTCAGGTTCGGCCTCGCCGGCACCGATACGCATCAATACGCCGGCGATATTGCGTACCATGTGATGCAAAAAGGCGTTGGCCGACAGGTCCAGAATAATGAAAGGACCCTGTTGCCGGAGATCGAGTTGATAGAGTGTGCGTACCGGGCTTTTGGCCTGACAGGCGACCGCCCGGTAGGCACTGAAATCGTGTTCGCCGAGCAAATGTTTTGCCGCCTGCTGCATGGGGTGCAGTTCCAGCGGCCGGTATTCCCAGCTGACCCGTTTATGCAAACAGGCCGAATGGATGGCGCGGTTGAAAATGACATAGCGATAATACCGTCGCTGCGCCTTGAAGCGGGCATGAAAAGTCTCTTCCACCTCGCGGGTCCATAACAGGCGCACGCTGGCAGGCAGGTTACTGTTGGTACCTCGCACCCAGGAAAATTCACTGCGCTCGGCATCGGTATCAAAATGGATAACCTGTCCCGCCGCATGCACACCGGTGTCGGTGCGCCCGGCACACACCACCCGCACGGGATGATTGGCGACCTTGCCCAGGGCCTTTTCCACCACCGCCTGCACATTGGGCGAGTGATCCTGATACTGCCAGCCGCAAAAAGCACTGCCGTCGTATTCTACGCCTGCCGCGATTCGCACAAGGTCTCCGAAATTTACAGTTCGATAAAGGCGCTGAGGATAAAACCGGCGCACAGGGCAACCGGCCAGCCCCATTGTATCAGGCCAGGCGGTGCCGGAAGCTCCAGCGTGACACTCTGGCTAGGTTGTTGTGTTGCCTGCTCGAACAACCGCGGCAGCAAACTGCCCAGATGCCGGGCAATGCGATTAATCCGCCCCTGCAGGCGCTCTTGCGGCGGTGGGGGCGGCGCGCGCCAGAGATGCTGCTGCTGGTCGACATAGGCCAGAGTCAGGCTCAGGCGCACCGCGAGTCGCTCCGGGTGCAGCCCCAGGTAACGCAGTGGTGCCAACAGCCAGTAGAGCGCGGCAATCAACTGGGAACGGGAGGTGGTCACCAGCAGCAGGCCGGCAGCCAGTAGAATCAGTATCAGGGTGATACCGCGCAACAGACCGGTTTCCAGGCCAATGCGGGTTGGTAACAGATAATCCGGCAGCGGCAACGCGACAGGTAAACCCGGGGTAAACCAGCCGTAGATCACCACTACCGAGAGCAATAACCAGCGCAGACGGCGAACCATGCCCAGGGCGCGGGTAAACTGAATGAACGAGCAACGTGACAACAGGGCGGCAATCAGCAGCCCGGCCAGAATCAGCTGTTCCTGATCCGGGCGTGCCAGCGCGATACAAAAGAGTAAAAAGCTGACTACCCGGATAACCGGATGCATCTACTCAGGCAATCTGCTGGATCAGTTGCTGGGCTTCCTGCTTCTGGGAATCATCGCCTTCATCGAGGACTTCATCGAGAATACTGCGAGCCCCGTCGGGATCGCCCATGTCGATGTAGGCCCGGGCCAGATCCAGTTTGGTACCGACTTCATCACCACCACCGAGCGACATTTCCGAATCCGCCGCATCGGACGCATCCAGGTCCAGATCCATACCGCCCTGATCGCCGCCACCGAAGTCCAGCCCCCCGGCATCGATCGCCATGGTCTGTTCCTCGTCGGCCCCTTGCGACGCCTCGCTGCCGGTATCCAGCGACAGGGTATTATCCTCTTCGCCCAGATTGAAATCGAAGCCACCACCCTGCTCTGAAGCAGTATCGGTGCCACTGTCCAGATCCAGGCTCAGATCGCTTTCGGTACCACTGTCGAGATTGAATTCCAGATCGTTTTTGGTATCGCTTTCGTCACCGCCGAGATTGAAGTCCAGCTCACCCCCGGTCTCTTCATCCCCGCCGAGATTAAAGTCGAGGCCTCCGCCGGTGTCATCGCCGCCGAGGTTGAAATCCATGCCACCGGTATCTGACTCAGCCAGTGTCTCCGGGGTTTCTTCGGTTCCCATATCCAGGTTGAAATCGAGATCCGAACCGGCTTCTGCCTGGCCTTCCGACGCAGGTTCACTGCCCATATCAAGGTTGAAGTCCATGCCCCCGGCACTCTCTTCGGAGCTCGTCGCGGCTGTATCGCTCTCGGTCCCGAAATCCAGATTGAAATCGAGTTCCGAATCGCCACCACCGCCCTGCTGGGCGCCGGCAAAATCGCTGTCTTCAAAGACGCCGGTATCCAGGCCGATATCCATGACCTGGCTGTCGGACAGGCCGGATGACGCGCTGCCACCACCCAGGTTGGTGGCCGCCGCTGCAGCCGCCGCGCCGGCGGCGAACAGCGGATTATTCGGCGCCAGTTCCTTGCCCATGGCCACGACTTTTTCCCACTGGGGATCGGACTCGGCCTCGCCACCGAGGCTGGCATAAAACTCTTCGGCCAGATTTTCAAACGCATTGCTGTTGCCGGTAGCCGAATACAGCTCCAGCAACTTGAGTTTGAGTTCCTTGCGTCCCGGTTCCTGTTCGATAGCTTCCTGCAGGCGCTCTTCGGCTGCTTCATACCGGCCATAGGCCATGAAGACATCCGCTTCGGTTAACGGATCGACTTCCGAATCCTCGGTTTGAATCGCGCCGGCACCGCTGACGGCAAAGTCACTCAAAAACGAAGACTCACCCGAATCGGTGCTGTCCGTGCTACTGGTGACAGTCGACGGACCGCCGGAAAGAATGCTTTCCTGGTAATTGCCTTCCGCCTGACGACGGCGACGCACCACGATCAGCATCAAAATCACCAGGACCAGCAGTACCGGCGCCGCCACATACATCAGCAGGGAGTTACCGGAGGCACCAATCATGCCGCCGACCACGCCGACGGCGCTGTTGAAGATCTCTTTGGCCATGGTGAGATACTCTTCCACCATGCCCTTGGGTTCGCTGTCGGTTTGCGGTGCGCTTGCCGCTGGCGGTTCTTCGACAGCCGGCGCCTGCGGTTCGACCGGCTCCTGAGGCGTCTGTGCCGGGGCCGGTTCGGCTTCGGCCTCGGGTTGCGGGGCCATATCAGCGTCTGCAGGTGCCCCGGCTTCCTCGTCGCGCATCGCCTGTTCGGACTCGATCGCCTCTTGTGCCGGTTGCGGCTCAACCGCCTCTTCGATCGCGGCTTCTTCTTGCGGCGCGGGCGTCTCTGGCAGCGCCGGCTCGGCGTTCAGTTCTGCCAGTTGCTGCTGCAGGGCCGCCAGTTCGTCATTCTTGATTGAAACAGAGCGCTGTAGCCGGGCCAGTTCTTCTTCCATTTCCTGCAACTGGCGATTCAGTTCCACGTTGCGTTCGCGGGTACTGGAAGCATTCTCACGCAGCTGGCGCATCTCATCCTGCAGGGCAACGAGATCGTTGCTCATGGCCTCTTCGCTGGCACCGGCGCCGGCCTGCAGATCCGCACCGTCCGGCGAAGAAAGTGTCAGCTCGCCACCGCTGTCGGCACGTGCCGGTGCTGGCTCGGCGCCGGCCTCGGCCACCACGGCCTGACGACCGGTCCGCTCGGCCACGGCCTGTCGGTATTCGTTCCAGTTTTCGGTCTGGGCCATGTATTCATTGGCGGCCTGCTGCCGGCTCATCGCATCCAGCAACGAGGGATCCTCGATACGCAGCACCTGGCCGCTCTTGAGGCGATGAACATTGCCGTCGATAAATGCATCGGGATTGCTTTGCAGCAAGGCCATCATGATCTGGTAAATACTGGCCGACTCGGCATTGCTCTGCAGTTTCTCGGCAATCGTCCAGGCGTTGTCACCGTCTTTGGTTACGCCATAATCGAGTTCGCCCAGTTCGATATCATCGCGACGATAACCGCTGATATCGATGCGCGGGAACAGGGAGCCGTCATCGACGAAGGCATCGCGGGTTGTTTCAGCCGGCACCTCTTCGGCGGCGGCCATGTCGGTTTCCGGCCCGACTTCGATGACTTCCAGTTCGTCACTCTCTTCGGCCATCGCCGACTCTTCTTCCACCATCGCCGGTTCATCGACGGTGGGTTCCGGTGCCGGTTCGACCGGCATGGGCTCCGGTTCAGCGGGCGCGGCGGGTTCGGGGCTGTAGGGTTGCGGCTCGTAACGCTCGATGGTGTCGGCCGGTTCCTCGGTCACCGGGGTTTCGGCCATGGCCGGCGCCGGCTCGCGGGTGATACGGCCGGGCGGGTCCAGCAACATGGTGTATTCGCGCAGCATCCGTCCGTTGTCCCAGCTGAATTCCAGCAGGAAATTGACGAACGGTTCGCGAATCGAGTCGCGGGAGTTAATCTGAATATAGTGCTCGCCGCTCTCTTCGACGACTTCAAATTTCAGACCACTGAGGAAATGGGGGCGATCGATACCGGCGCGGGCAAAGGCGCCTTCGGAAGCCAGTGTGACGTTCAGGGAATCGAGATCAGAACTGGTCGGCGAGATCAGTTCGATCCGGGCATCGAGTGGTTCATTGAGTGCCGATTCGAGCTTGATATTGCCAAACCCCAACGCCTGAGCGGTCAACGGCACCAGTATCAGGCACGCCGAAGCCAGGCCCACAAGCAGCTTTCGCAACATAGAAATTCTCCAGTCTGTCATGCTCCCGCTCCCCTCAAACTGGCGGCAACCTTTTTATTCTTGTATATCAACAACTTATTCCGGATTTTTGGAAGATTCTTTATGAGTATGCAGTAACTATAGCTTATAAATAGTCTTTTACCAAAATTTCTGCAATTTGAACACTGTTTAATGCCGCCCCTTTGCGCACATTATCGCCCACGATCCACACATCCAGCCCCTGTGGCTGGGCGATATCCTCACGAATCCGGCCGACCAGGACGGCATTTTCGTTGGCCGCGTCGGTCACCGGGCTCGGATAGCCGTCGTCCCGCGGGGCATCCATGAGCGTGATACCCGGCGTTTGCTGCAGCAAGGCCCGCGCCTGACCGGCACCGAGCTTCTCCCGCGTCTCCAGATGCACGGCCATACCATGGCCGTAAAACACCGGAATCATGACGGCAGTCGGATTAATCGGCAGGTTTTCGTCGCCCATGAGTTTGCGACTTTCCCGCACCAGGTTCATCTCGGCCCGGGTATAACCGTTATCTTCCAGCGGCTCGACCTGGGCCAGGGCGTTGAAGGCAATCTGCCGATCATAAACCTGGTGCTCGAGTGGCCGGGCATTCAACAGGTTAGCGGTCTGCCCGGCCAGTTCCTTGACCCCGGCTTTACCACTGCCGGAAACCGCCTGGTAGGTCGCCACATTGAGTCGCGTAATCCCGACGGTATCGTAAAGCGGCTTGAGCACCATCCACAGCTGGATCGCCAGGGCATCGGGGCTGGCTATGAGATTGCGTGCCGTGTAACCGGCCATGGCCTGCGGATTGACTTCCGGTATCACCAGCGGCACCGACGCATCGCCACGGTACTGGGCGCTGTTATCGATCACCACACAACCGGCCGCCGTCGCCCGGGGCACATAATCGGCCGCGACGGTCTCGCCGGCACAAAACAGCGCCAGTTGCACCCCGGAAAAATCGAAATCTGCCAGGTCCTTGACCACCAGCGACTTGCCGCGAAATTCCACCCGCTTGCCGGCGGAACGGGCACTGGCCAGCGGATAGACCGTCCCAACCGGAAAATCCCGTTGCTCGAGAATCTCCAGCATCACCTCGCCCACCGCGCCGGTGACCCCGACAATGGCGATATCCACGTTCTTACTCATCGAGTGATTCCATTTTTCAAAGCCGCTGTAAATAACGCAAAGGACGCCAAGACGCGAAGGACGCAAAGATGTTTAAAATTGTCTGTGACAGAACACTAAACATATATTGAGTTAAAGTATGGAGCAGGACTTTATCAATTTGTTCATAAAGTCCTTTTCTCCGCGTTCTTTGCGCCTTTGCGTTCTCCGCGTTATTTCCAGCGATACGACTACTTGCACGTTCAGTGGTCCAGGAGGATGCGCAGCATGCGGCGCAGGGGCTCGGCGGCGCCCCACAGCAGCTGGTCGCCGACGGTGAAGGCGGACAGGTAGTCGTTACCCATGCTCAGTTTACGCAGGCGTCCGACCGGCACGTGCATTTTGCCGGTGACGCTGGCGGGGCTGAGCTCCTGCATGCTGACGTCTTTGTCGTTGGGAATGACTTTCACCCAGTCGTTCGCCCGGGCCAGGATGTCGCTGATTTCATCCAGCGGCACATCTTTGTTCAGTTTGATGGTCAACGCCTGGCTGTGACAGCGCATGGCACCGATGCGCACGCAGATGCCGTCGATCGGGATCGGCCGGTCGCTGCGCCCGAGGATCTTATTGGACTCGACCTCGGCCTTCCACTCTTCCTTGGTCTGACCGCTGTCGAGTTGCTTGTCGATCCAGGGGATCAGGCTGCCGGCCAGCGGCACGCCCCACTGGTCGACCGGGTAGTCCTTGCTGCGAATGAACTCGGCCACCTGGTGGTCGATGTCCAGAATCGCGCTGGCGGGATCGGCATTGAGCTCCCTGACCGACTCGTTAATGGCCCCCATCTGACGGATCAGTTCGCGCATGTGTTGCGCGCCGGAGCCGGAGGCGGCCTGGTAGGTCATGGGCGAGATCCACTCGACCAGGTCCTGGTCGAACAGGCCACCGATAGCCATCAGCATCAGGCTGACGGTACAGTTGCCGCCCACGTAGGTTTTGATGCCCTTGTCCAGTCCGGCCTCGATGACGTCTTTGTTGACTGGGTCCAGCACGATGATGCTGTCGTCCTTCATGCGCAGGGTCGAGGCCGCGTCGATCCAGTAACCGGCCCAGCCCGCCTTGCGCAGCTCGGGATAGACTTTCTCGGTATAGTCACCGCCCTGGCAGGAGATGACGACTTCCATGGCCTTCAGTTCATCGATGTCATTGGCATCTTTTAACGGCGGCACGTCCTTGCCGATATCGGGGCCGGGCTGACCGGTCTGCGAGGTGGAAAAAAACACCGGATCGATATGATCGAAATCCTGCTCCTCGCGCATGCGTTGCATGAGGACCGACCCCACCATACCGCGCCAACCTATCAAACCTACCCGTTTCATTGCTCCACCTC
>JAXHTI010000021.1:0-1833 GCA_034190045.1 Pseudomonadota bacterium | reverse complement strand
TGACGACCGCATCCCCCATTTCACTGGTGCCGACTTTCTGTGTGCCTTCCTGGAAGATGTCGGCGGTGCGCAGGCCCTGATCCAGCACCGTGTTGACCGCCTGCTCGATCCGATCGGCCATAGCCGGCTCGTCCAGGGAATAGCGCAGCATCATCGCCACCGAGAGAATGGTCGCCAGCGGATTGGCCACGTTCTGCCCGGCGATATCCGGCGCCGAGCCGTGGATCGGCTCGTACATGCCCTTGCCGTGGGCATCCAGCGAGGCCGAGGGCAGCATACCGATGGAACCGGTGAGCATCGCCGCCGCGTCGGAGAGAATATCGCCGAACATGTTGGTGGTGACCATCACGTCGAACTGCTTGGGCGCGCGCACCAGTTGCATGGCGGCGTTGTCCACGTACATGTGGCTCAGTTCCACGTCACTGTATTCCTTGCCGACCGTGGTAGTCACTTCCCGCCACAGCTCGGTACATTCGAGGACGTTGGCCTTGTCCACCGAGCAGACCTTGTGATTGCGCTTGCGCGCGATATCGAAGGCGACCCGGGCGATACGTTCGATCTCCGACTCGCTGTAGACCAGGGTATTGTAGCCTTCGCGCTGGCCGTCCTCGCGGATGCGAATACCGCGCGGCTGGCCAAAGTAAATTCCGCCGGTCAGCTCGCGCACGATCATGATATCCAGGCCGGAGACCACCTCCGGTTTTAATGTGGAGGCATCGGCCAGTTGCGGATAGAGGATCGCCGGGCGCAGATTGGCGAACAGTTCCAGTTCCGAGCGCAGCCCCAGCAGGCCCTTCTCCGGGCGTACTGCGATCTCCAGCGATTCCCATTTATAACCACCGACCGCGCCGAGCAAAATGGCATCGGCCTCCTTGGCAAGATCGAGCGTTTCGGCAGGCAACGGTGTGCCATGTTCGTCATAGGCCGTCCCCCCGACCAGCGCCTCGTCCAGTTCGATATCCAGACCGTCCTGGCGCAGGACATCCAACACCTTCACCGCCTCGGTCACGATCTCCTGACCAATACCATCGCCGGGCAGTACCAGAATCTTTTTCGTCATAAGGTTATTCTCTTTTCAAATTCAGTTTGTTTAACGCAAAGGGCGCGGAGGGTCGCTCTCGTCGTCCTGACTCCCGCGACACTAGTACTTCCCTGTACGTCGCGCAGAGTCGCGGAGAAATCATTAATTTGTTTTCCTCTGCGACTCCGCGACTCCGCGAACTCCGCGTTGCTTCCCAGAGTATCCCTTATCGATTGAACAGCCATGGACGCTGCCGCTGTTGTTGTTCCTCGTAGGCACGGATTTCGTCGGCATGCTGCAGGGTCAGGCCGATGTCATCCAGGCCTTCGAGCAGGCGTTGTTTGCGATAGGCGTCGATCTCGAAGGCAATGGTGTCACCGTCCGGCGTGCGAATCTGCTGCTGTTCGAGGTCGACCGTCAGTTGATAGCCTTCCTGCGCGTCGACAGCTTTGAACAACTTATCCACGATCTCGCTGTCCAGTACGATGGGCAGGATGCCGTTTTTAAAACAGTTGTTATAAAAGATATCGGCGAAACTCGGTGCGATGATCACCCGAAAGCCGTAATCGAGCAACGCCCAGGGCGCGTGCTCGCGACTGGAACCGCAACCGAAATTCTCCCGCGCCAGCAGGATTTGCGCATCCTGGTAACGCGGCTGGTTAAGAACAAAATCAGGATTGATCGGCCTGTCACTGTTGTCCTTGCCCGGCTCGCCATGATCCAGATAACGCCACTCGTCGAACAGGTTCGGCCCGAAGCCGGTACGCTTGATCGACTTGAGAAACTGCTTGGGAATGATCGCATCGGTATCG
>JAXHTI010000209.1:0-3289 GCA_034190045.1 Pseudomonadota bacterium | reverse complement strand
TCCATATTCAGTACCTCATCAATAATTGCTGCTGTCTGATAAGTATAGTCGTTGCTTGTCCGTTGCGGTGCATTGAAATAGATCAATCGGTTTGCGGTGGAATAAAAGGGGCGCTGTCACATGGTAATGCGAATAATTCTCGTTTGTCACCGACGCCTTTAATCCGTCGAAACGAGGCCACCCTGGCATCGGGGAAGAAGAGGTGATTCTATATTACTGCTTGAAAACGAGATGCATTTGGTCTGTCCGGATACGGCTTTGATTCGTCCAAGGACTTCATTAGAAAAAAAAGGCTCCCTCAGGAGCCTTTTGGTTTTGCATATGACCGCTGATGATTAACGACGGCCACCGCGGCTCATGGCACCGCCAAGTGAACCACTCATACTGCCGCCCATGAGACTGCCGGAACCCATTGTTGTGGTCGTGCTGTCGGTGTCATAACGGTTTACCGAGTCAGCGCCACCGCCCTGTTGAACGAGCTCGAGGAAGGTGTCATTGTCATCTTCGATGCGCGTGTTATGAATGTCGTTGGGCATGTTTGCCGTACCGGCACCCCAGACACTGTTATGGTCGGCATAGGCGGCGGAGGTGGCCAGCAGGCCGGCACTGATGAACATTGCGATGATTGATTTCTTACTCATGATTTTCACTCCTGAAAGTTTATACAATTGTCACTTCAGTGCTAATAACGCGCGAGTAACCCGATGGTTGACGCGTAAGTGGATTAACGCTCGCCGGTGTCGTAACTTGTGATAAAAATCACGCTCAAATAGTGTGTGTTATGGTGGTAGCCCGGATGAGAACCGGGCCGCTGCCGGATTATTGATCTGTCGCAAGGTTTTTTGCCTTCGTGGCGGTTATTCTATTAGATGTGTTGTAATGATTCTCCACCTTCCGCCAGTTAGATCGTTCACCAGAGACAATTTCCTGAAAATTCCTGTCAACCTTTTCGTGACGGCTGCGTTAATGGTTATGTAACCACCAATTCCCGTTACGGAGGATGAATCATGAAGCTATTGACAGTACTGAGTGGGTTTTTGCTAATGACACTGGCTGTGCCCCTCGCGACGGCACAACAGGATGGTGAGCTTGAGCAACGCATGGAACAGTTCAGGGATCAGGGTATGCAGCGCGAGATGCAGCATATGGAAAAGCGCCAAAAGCGTATCGAAATGCACCAGGAAAACAAGTATCGGTATCAGCAAAAGGCCCGAAACCAACTTCAGGAGAAACAGAAAGGCGGTTTCCGACTGAACAGCGGTTCGGGTAAAGGTAGATAGAAAAAGCAGGCACCGGGGAGGTCAACGCTGAGTAACGACCAGGCGCTGGAGCAGTTCCTGGCAGGAGTTGAGAAAAAAGCTTTTCACCTTGCCAGGATAGCGACGGGTAATGAAGACGATGCACTGGAGATAGTGCAGGATGCGATGTACAAGCTTGTGCAGCATTACGCTCGTCATGACGAAACGCAATGGGGGCCGCTGTTCCATCGTATCCTGCAGAGCCGTATTCGTGATTTTTACCGCCGCAGCAAGGTGCGTAACCGGTTTCGAGTCTGGTTTGGTGGTAATGGCGAAGAGCAGGAAGAAGACATGCTCGAGGCCCAGCCGGATACAGTCAGCAATAATCCGTTGCAACAGCTGGAAGCCGACCAATTTGGCGCTGACCTGGAGCGGGCCATCAGCGAATTACCCTATCGGCAGCAGCAGGCATTTTTACTGCGGGCCTGGGAAGGGATGGATGTCAAGGAGACAGCCCGGGCAATGGGTTGTTCGCAGGGCAGTGTGAAAACGCATTATTCGCGCGCCATCAACACGCTAAGAGAGATTCTCGGGGATTTCAATCTATGAACGATCGTGAAAGACAATTTGTTGAACGTGCCCGGGCCAGTCTCGATGAACGTGCTGTCCACCTGGAGCCACACCTGGCTTCGCGGTTACGTGCGGCACGTCACCGGGCGCTGGAGATGCGTCAACCCCGAACGCATTATGGCTGGATGAGCGCGGCTGCAACCGCCCTGGTGATGGTCATGGCGGTGGGGATATGGTTTACCCATGATGTTGGCCAGCAGGCGGATAGCGTGGCTGAACTGCCCCATGCGGCGAACCCGGCGGACCTGGCCATGCTGGCCAGGGTCGATGACCCGCAGGTATTCCAGGATCTGGATTTTTATCGCTGGTTAGCACAACAAGAACAGTCTTCCAGCTGATGTGGCAGGCAGGTATCAACATGCCGTTGAGGACGAAATGACTATGATAGCAAGGCTAATCTACAGTGTTGTAACCGCTGTTCTGCTGGGCGTGGTCTTTTCATCCGCCCTGGCGCAGCCACCGCTGGCCTGGGACGCGCTGAGCCAGGCAGAAAAACAGGTGTTACAGCCCTATGCCGGGCAGTGGGCGGAACTTGGGGCGCAGCAGCAACAACAGCTACGGGACATTGCTGCCACGTGGAAGACAATGACGCCTGAACAGCGTGCCGCATTGCGAGATCGCCTGACGCGCTGGGAAAACAGGCCTGAGAGCGACAAGCAGCAAATCCGGGATAATTACCGTCGTTTCAAACAGCTTCCGCCTGAACAGCAACAACGCATTTTACAGCGTTATGAATCATTCCGGCAGTTACCTGCTGATGAACAGCGCGACCTGAAGCAAAAATGGATTCAGAACGAGTCCAAACCGAACAAGGCGACCAACGATTCTGCTCCCGCGGGCCATGGTGAGAGCGAAACGACCGGGGAAAAGCTGCAACACCAACAGGGCCGGGAAGAGACGTCTGAACCGGCCGGGGAAAATGACAGGCAGGCCGATCCTCAACCGGACCAGAGTCGGCCGTTGCCTGACCACCGCATTCGCCCGGAGCGGACACACAGACCGATGAGGAGAGCGCGGTAGTATGACGCGAAAGATTTGCGCAGGTTTAATATTGTTTTTGCTGGGTAATATCGCATTCGCCGGGGAGTATTCGATATCCGCCGGTGTAGAGTACACAGAAGGCGACTATGGTACCTCCATTGATACATCAATGCTGTACATGCCTGTTGCTCTGACCTACCAGGCAGACAAGTACATGTGGCGGGTTACTGTTCCCTATGTCCGGATCAGCGGCTCGGAGGATGTATTGTTCAGTAGCACGAAGCGTTCGCCGATGTTTTCTACAAGTACAACCAGTAGTCGCGAACGGACGGACTCGGGCCTTGGCGATATCATACTCACTGGACGTTACCTGTTGCAGAAGGAAACCCCGAATAGCCCCTGGCTGGCGATGACGGCAAATATCAAGCTCGGTACCGCGG
>JAXHTI010000208.1:0-3293 GCA_034190045.1 Pseudomonadota bacterium | reverse complement strand
GCATTACCATCATGCAGATGGACGCCGGGCTGGACACCGGCGATATGCTGCTCAAATTACCCTGCCCCATCGCCCCGGATGACACCGGCGGCAGCCTCCATGACCGGCTGGCCAAACTGGGCGGGGAGGCGATTGTGCAAGCGCTCGCTAACCTGGATAACCTTACGCCGCAGCCCCAGGACGACAGCCAGGCAACCTATGCCCGCAAACTGAACAAGGCCGAGGCACGGATCGACTGGCACAAACCGGCCGACCAGCTGGCCCGCGAAGTGCGCGCCTTCAACCCCTGGCCGATCAGCCATACCTCGCTCGGTGATCAGCCGCTGCGCATCTGGCAGGCACAAGCCCAGCCGGGTGAACCCGGCGCGCCGCCCGGCCACGTGGTCAGTACCGATGTCGACGGGATTGCCGTGGCCTGTGGCGAGGGCAGACTGCTGCTGCAGCAAATCCAGCCGGCCGGGAGCAAGCCGATGAGCGCCGCCGCCTTCCTGCACGGTCGCCCCGGACGCATCGCTCCCGGCATGCTGCTGGGCGATCCCAATCCCTCATGAACGCCCGCCACGCCAGCCTGCAGGTACTGCAGCAAATCGTTGGACAGGGGCAGAACCTGGATAACGCCCTGGAGAGCGTGATTCCGCAACTGGCCCAGGCCCGCGATCAGGGCCTGCTTCAGCACCTGTGCTACGGAGTCATGCGCTGGTATCCCCAGCTGGAGTTCCTGCTCGCCCAGCTGCTACACAAGCCTTTAAAAAAGAAAGACACCGATCTGCGCCTGCTGCTGTTGCTCGGTCTCTATCAGCTGCGCTTCACCCGGATCCCGGCCCATGCGGCTGTGGACGAGACCGTGGCCCTGACCAAACGCCTGAACAAGGGCTGGGCCCGGGGCATGGTCAACGCGGTGCTGCGCAATTACCAGCGCCGGCAAAATGAACTGGAACAACGCCTGGAACAGGATCCCCCGGCCCACAGCGCGCATCCCCCCTGGTTGCTCACCGCCTTGCAGCAGGCCTGGCCCGATCACTGGCCGGCGATCGTGGCGGCGAACAACACCCAGGCCCCCATGAGCCTGCGGGTCAATGTCCGGCACGGCTCCCGTGACACTTATATAAAACGCCTGCAGGACGCCGGCCTCGAAGCCCGTCCGGGCGCGCACACCGAAAGCGGCGTGATTCTGCACGAACCCTGCCCGGTGGAGCAGTTACCCGGCTTTGTCGACGGTGACGTGTCGGTGCAGGACGGCGCCGCCCAGCTGGCGGCGAGCCTGCTCGATGCGCAGCCGGGCGAGCGGGTGCTGGACGCCTGCGCCGCCCCCGGGGGCAAGAGCGCGCATCTGCTGGAACGCCAGGCGGATCTGCAGGAACTGATCGCGCTGGATGTGGATGCCGCCCGCCTGCAACGGGTGCAGGACAACCTGACCCGTCTGGCGCTGAGCGCAACGCTGGTCGCCGGCGATGCCGCCCGGCCCGACAGCTGGTGGGACGGACAGCCCTTTGATCGCATCCTGCTTGATGCCCCCTGCAGCGCCACCGGCGTGATTCGCCGGCACCCGGATATCAAACTGCATCGCCGGCAGAGCGATCTCGACGCACTGACCCGCACGCAACATGCTATGCTGTTGGCCCTGTGGCCACTGCTCAAACCCGGCGGTACGCTGCTGTACGCGACCTGTTCGGTTCTGCCCGAAGAGAACCGGCAACAGGTGGAACGCTTTCTCGCCGCCGAGAATACGGCGCGGCATGTGCCTCTCGCGGCGAGCTGGGGACACCCCCTGCCGGCCGGGCAACAGATCCTGCCGGGTGAGGATGAGATGGATGGTTTCTATTACGCACGCCTGGTCAAGACAAGCTGACACCAGCCGCCCGGCACCGGGACGCCGGCTGCTGCGCTGTCTGCTGCTGGCCGGTGTGCTGGGCAGTACTCCACCGGCGAGTGCCAGCGACGGGTTTGTCATTCGTGATGCCGGCATGACCCTGCGGGGCAATGTCTATCACCTCGACGCGCGCATCGACTACCGGCTTTCCCCCGAGGCGATCGACGCGGTGAAAAACGGGGTTCCGCTGATCATCGCCATGGACATTCGCGTCGAGCGTGAACGCAGCTGGTGGCTGAACCAGGAAGTGGCGACCCTCACCCAGAATTACCTGCTGCTCTATCATGCGCTGACCGAAAAATATGTGATTCATAATCTCAACAGCGGGATTCAGGAGAACTACGTCAACCTGGATACCGCGCTGTGGGCCCTGGGCCGGGTCGACAGCCTTCCCCTGATCGACGCCAACCTGCTGGAGACCGGCGCCGAATACTCTGTTGAACTGCGCAGCCGCCTGGATATCGAATCCCTGCCGGCACCGATGCGTCCGCTGGCCTATATTTCCAGTGACTGGCAACTGCAAAGCGACTGGTACTCATGGTCATTGGTTCACTGATCCGCAAACTGTTCTCCGGCAGCGCGCCGATCATCATTTTGTTCGTGCTGCTGCTGACCTCGCTCTATCTGATGAGCGGGGCCACGCATAACTCGGCCCTGTTCGGCAAACTCTATTCGTTGATGCTCGGTATCAACCTGCTGGCCATCGGCCTGTTGCTGGTATTGATCGGCAAAAGCCTGTGGCAACTGGTCCAGCAATATCGCAAGCGCGACACCGGCACCCGCCTCACCGCCCGACTGGTGGTGATGTTTATCATCCTCTCGGTAACGCCGGTGTCGGTGGTCTATTATTTCTCGCTCGACTTCATCAAGCGCGGGATCGACAGCTGGTTTGATGTGCGGGTGGAAAACGCCCTGAACGATGCCCTGGAACTGAGCCAGGCATCCCTGGGCATGCGCATGCGCGAATTGCTGCGCGAAACCCAGAGCCTGGGGCGCAACCTGTCGGACACGCCCAATAATCTCATGGCGTTGAAGCTGAACGAAATTCATCGTAGTACCGAAGCCTCCGAACTGACGTTGTTCTCGCGTAACGGGCGCATTATCGCCTCCAGTAGCATGGAGGCGACGCATCTGCTACCCGAACGCCTGGATGACGCCAGTTTGCACATGCTGCGTCAGGGTAACGATGATGTCGGCCTGGTGCCGATCAAGGACAGCGGGTTGCACTTTCGCGCGGCCGTCACCCTGCCCGGGCCCGATGCGGTGACCGAGCCGCGATTTTTACAGGCACTGTTCCCGGTCAGATGCTAATCTGGCGACCATAAAACGACTGATGAACGGTAAGCATATAAACGTCATTAACGGCCATATCGTAGTTTATCCTTATAACTAATCGAAAGAAAAATAAATGTCAGAACTAAAG
>JAXHTI010000207.1:0-3298 GCA_034190045.1 Pseudomonadota bacterium | reverse complement strand
CGCCTGTCGACGGGTGACGCTATTATTGTACCCACGGGTGATGCCTCTTTTGTTTTACTCCCTACCCGGTTCGGGGAGTTTGAAAGTAATACGGATGCTTTTATTGGTACCCTGGGCCTCAGGCGGGGGGTGACACGTGATACCGAGATTTATGTCCGTGCCAGCTATCTGTATCGCAATGAACGATATAGCGATCTTAACGGAAGCTACAGGGATACAGAAAATCGTTTCCTGAGTTCCTGGGTGGGCCTGAATCACCAATTCTCCAGGGACGGCAAGACCCCGGCGCTGCTTGGCTTTATTGAGGGCGCGGCATACGAAAAATATGAGCAGGGCAGCGACTCCGGCAAATCATGGGCCCTGGGCCTGACCACCTACCGGGCCATTGATCCGGTGGTGCTTTCCCTCACGGGATCTTTCCAGTGGAACCAGGAGCGGGACGATGGCGAGGCCAACTATGAACCGGGCAATCTTTTTTTTCTGACTCCCTCAGTGGCATTCGCTGTTAACGACCGCGTGACACTGACGTCGGGCCTTAAATGGACTTTTCTCGAAGCGGGCGACCGTGGTGATGAGCAGCAAGAAGGATTTGACCGGACCAGCACAGATTTGACGCTCGGTCTGGGGTACGGGGTAGCGAAGGGAAACACGCTTAATGTTTCCTTTTCGGCGAATGTCTCAGGCCAAAGTGGAGCCAGCCTGAGATTTAATTGGCTTTATGCCATTTAACTAAGAGCTCCCAAAAACCTGTGTGGAGAAAAGAGATGAAAAAAATAGTGATAGCAACTCTTGTAAGTGGTGTTATGGCTACGTCTGCATTTGCAGCCGATGATTCCCATTCGGTCGACGCCAGCCTGATCTTCAGCGCGGACAATAGCCAGGCAATGGAGCTGGCACCGTTGTCAGAGCAGGAGATGATGGAAACGGAAGGCGCGTTCCTTGATTTCGGCTTTGTGGGATCTATCATCGGAAAGGTGTCTGACCGCATCGAGTCCACCCGTGAAAAGCTTTCGTATATTCGCGACTACACGCAGACCAGGCGTGAGATGCGGCGCGAATTCTATTCCTCACAAAAGGAAGCCATTCGGACTTACGTCAGTGACCGTTTGTTCCTGACCGCCAACTTCATCAGTCCCAGCAACTGAAATAAGCTGACCGCAAGTTAGAATTCGCCTCTGCCTGTCGTATGGGCAGAGGCGAATCTGGTCAGGGAATCAGTGTTCCGCCGTAACCAGGTCGGGAAACATGCATCGATTCTTGCAACAAAAGGGATGCAGTAGTACCCGCAGCGGCCTGACGTTGCGACACCCACGACTATTCAAGCACAAACGCCTCATGCCTAAACTCTCTCAAACATACCTGCTGATACTTTCGTTGACGATATTTACTGTAGGCACCGTCAAGGCTGCAGAGTATGCCTATGTTTCAAACGAGAACAACTTACGTGGTGCCATCCCCGTGACGAGCTGGAAAACCCTGAGAGATGCCGGGGTTGTTAAGCAGGATCTGGATTACTCCTGTGGTGCTGCATCGATAGCAACGATTCTCAATGGGTATTATGGCCAGTCTGTAACAGAAGCGGAAATACTGGATCTTATTGACAATGGCAATATGAGGGCCTCCTTTGAGGACATGGCCGGAGCCCTGGCAAAGTTAGGTTTCCGCGGGGTAGGGTACGCCGCTTCATTTGAGCAACTGACCAAACTGAAAATTCCCGTCATCGTCTATACCAGGCATCGCAAGACGGATCACTTCTCTGTAATACGAGGGGTTGACACCGATACAGTTTGGCTGGCTGACCCATCCCTGGGTAACCGGACCTATAGTAAGCATCAGTTTCTTGAGGCATGGGAAACCCGGGACGATAGCAAATTAAAAGGCAAGATTCTGGCCATCATCCCGGCAGACCAGGAAGTTCAGGGTGCGGATGACTTTTTCACAAACCAGCCAAGGCGGCAAACGGCGCAAGCTGTAAAACAGCAAATATTTCGTGGTGCACCTTAGTCTCCCACCCTTAAACCAGATGCGTCGAGTGTGCACAGGTCAAAACATTATCCTTTGGCTCATGCCGGTGTATCATAAAAAACAATATTTCTGAACCTTGAGCGGGCCAGTCTGACACAGGGAAATGTGAACCAGGCCCGGGCAATGGGGTGCCTGCTTGTCCGATAATGCAGGCTAACCGTAATGGCTGTGGCATAAGGATCAAACCTTACGAGCAAAAGGCGTATTTGCAAGGCTGTCCTGGCGCTGGTGTGTCACGGGATGATGCAACCAATAGCTCCGCGAGCGAATTCGGCGCACAGGCCATCGCCGTACCTGGTGCCATTAGCCGGCCGATGTATGCGATGCCTATGGCGAAGACTTCTCCGACCTGCGCTCCCACGGCCAAACCCAACTGTTATCTCAGCGACCCAAGGAATTTCATTTTGCTTCCTGCTGAAATCCAAAAGGATCTTGAATATGAACCTTAAAGCCTGTCACTGGCCATTGGCATTGTTTCTCACGGTGCTGTTTTCTCTGGCGGGGTGTAGTCCGGGGAACTCGCCGGAGGATTCTGGCGATGTGGGTTCACAGGATTTTGACGAAGACGGTGTTGTCAATAGTGACGATAACTGTCCCTTGGCTCCGAATCCGGATCAATTGGACCTTAACAGCGATGGTGTCGGCGATGCCTGCGATTCTGATATGGACGGTGATGGAACGGACAACCCGCTGGATGAGTGTCCTTCCGATCCGAATAACAGTTCAGGTTGTGAGGAATTTGCTGAATCTGACGGTGATGGTATCCGGGACATGGACGATAACTGCCCGGCAACCTTCAACCCGGGACAGGACGACTCGGATCGAGATGGGGTTGGCAATGCCTGTGATGTTGCCTCTACTGACCAGGATGGTGATGGTATCCAGGATGTTCCGGACAACTGTCCCGCGATCGCCAACCCCGGGCAGGACGACTCGGATGGCGATGGCATTGGCAATGCCTGTGATACTGCCTCGACTGACCAGGATGGTGATGGGGATGGCATCCAGGATGCTCTGGATAATTGTCCTGCTATTGCCAATCCCGGGCAGGAGGACTTGGATGGCGATGGTGCAGGTGATCAGTGCGATCCGGCATTTGACCCGGACTTGGTTTACGCATGCGGTACCGCGGTTGATGCACCGTTCAAACCGCTACTGATGCCCGCTGCCCGTGCGACGGGTGATACCTCAATCCTGTGCCTGGGGGGATGTGTCAGGAATCCGGAGCAGGTTGTCGATGATAATCTGTTTAACTCGGCATCGATCGTGGTGC
>JAXHTI010000206.1:0-3304 GCA_034190045.1 Pseudomonadota bacterium | reverse complement strand
CCGCCAGCCACAGATACAGATCCCGGTTGAGATGGCGTTCGGGATAGGCGTCGACCCGGGCCGGCAAAAACAGCGACTCCTCCGTGCGCCAGCACAGCTCGATCCTGTCACCGCTGCCGGCAATCCGCTCCAGCAGACTGCGCCGCCCTTCGTGTTCGGTAGCACTGGTCGCCTCGATCCGCAGTCCGCCCTCGCCGCCCGAGGCGCGAAACAGAATGCCGATGGTTTTGCTGATCTCGGCCAGCGTCACCGCCTGCTCGGGATAGCTGCGCTGCGCCGAACGGGTGATGAAGCGATGCCATAACTTGCCAACAAACTCTTCCATCTATTCAATCCTCAGTCCGCAAATAAACGCGAATGAACGCCAATGTACATTGGCTTTTTATTAAAAAATATTTGTGTCTATTTGCGTTCATTAGCGGACTGACAAATCCTCTATGTTAATAGCTCATTCAACGACGATAGCAATCACCCGGCACGTCAGGCTTGATGCCGAAGTCGCGCTCGGAGGTATCCCTGGCGCATTCGTCCTTGATCCACTGCAGCAGGGGTGTCTGGATCTTGCCGCTGTTGCCCGGGCCGCCGGCCTGGACCTGTTCGCAGGCTTGAAGGCACTGGGCGCATTCAGTGCAGGTAAACATGTGGCGTTTGATATCGCGCGGCTTGAGTCGCATGGGGCAGGCCTGTTCGCAGGCGGCGTTGCAGGTGCGACAATCGGCGGCGCGGCTGCGATCGAAGCCGACCACCATGGCCTTCTTGTTGGCCATCCAGGCGATACTCTGAAACACCCCCACGGCACAGGCGAAGCGGCAGAACAGATGCCGGGCAAACAGAAACTCGATACTCAGTGCGATCGTCGCCGCGCTGAGAAAAATCGTTTCGTTGCGGGTCAGTTCCAGATTGATCAAGTGGGAGTAAACCTGCGCCGGTGGCAACAGATAGGTGAGAAACACCACCGCCCATAAAAAGGCAAAACCGATCGCCGCGATCCAGACCAGCGGCCAGAGGCTGCGCCGGACGGGAACATAGCGCCCGTCGGGGCGCAGCTCGTCGGATTTCTGTTTATCCCAGATGCTGAACTTGCCACTGGCGCGGCGCATCAGGTTATTGATGGTTTCCACCACCGAAAAATGGGGGCACAGCCAGCCGCAATAGAGGCGGCCGTATTTCCAGGCGGTATAGATAAACGCGCCGGCCAACAGCAGCAGGGGAAGAAAACCCCGCCAGACCAGGTTCCATGTAGCCTGGGCCGTGCTCAATTCGCCGCTTTGCCAGCCGGCAAGTCCCAGGGTCCAGTCCTGACCGAACAGGATCAAATGCCCCAGGGTCAGATCGATGCGAAAGATGTCGAATACCGGCGCCACGATAAACAGGGTAAAAAAACCCACCTGGTACAGCCGACGTTTTCGCTGCACGTGGGAATAATGGCCGTCACGATTCAGTGCATCGAACTGCACGAATTGCGTTTCACTCGAATTTTTTACTCTACAGTCCATGACACTTTTTACCGATCAGCGGGTATTCAAACGGTTTGCCGGCCATGGCCTTGGCCAGCCCGATGGTACCGAGAATCACCAGGGTGGTATGCACGGCAGTGAAATAGAGCACCAGTACCACCCAGGTATAGGCGGCCTCATATCCGCCGAGTAACAGGATGGCGATGTTGGCCAGGATCAGCAGCACCCCGGCCCAGAGACTGGCAAACAGCGTCTGCTCCAGATGACAACGGGCCAGTGGCACGGTCTGGCCGACATGCCGCCAGTACAGCACCAGCAGTGCGATAAACGCGAACCCCGGCAACAGCAGCAGATTCACCAGATAAAGAGATTCGGCTGCAATAGCCAGGGATTGTCCCGGCGGAGGTTGTTCATTGTCCGTAGGTTGCATAAACCACTTCCATTAACGCTTCGACGGTCTCCTCGTCATCGGTCAACGGTTCGATCAATGCGGCACGGCAGGCCTCGGCCGGCTCGAAACCGCTTTGAATCAAAGTCGCGGTATAGACCAGCAGGCGGGTGCTGGCGCTCTCTTCCAGATCATGTTCTTTCAGCTTGCGCAGCGACTGTCCCAGCGAGACCAGGCGTTTGGCATTGAACTCATCCACCCCGCCTTCCTGCATGACGATCTGCTGTTCCTGCTCAAACGGCGGGTAGTCGAAGCGCATGGAGATAAAGCGCTGGCGGGTGCTCGGCTTCATGCCCTTGAGCAGGTTCTGATAACCCGGATTATAGGAGATCACCAGCATAAACTCCGGTGGTGCCTGCAGCTCCTCGCCGGTACGCTCGATTGGCAGGATGCGCCGGTCATCGGACAGCGGGTGCAATACCACCGTGGTGTCCTTGCGCGCCTCGACCACCTCGTCCAGATAGCAGATACCGCCCTCGCGCACCGCGCGGGTCAGCGGACCGTCCACCCAGTATGTCGAGCCATCGCCGATCAGGTGCCGGCCAACCAGATCGGCCGAGGTCAGATCGTCGTGACAGGAGACCGTATACAATGGCCGACCCAGCTGGGCCGCCATATAACTGATGAAGCGGGTCTTGCCGCAACCGGTCGGCCCCTTGATCAATACCGGCAGCCGGTTCTTCCAGGCGTGCTCGAACAGGGCGATCTCGTTGGCGGTGGGCAAGTAGAAAGGCTCATCCCCCTGACTCTGCCCGGCCATCTGTTTTGCAATTTCACTCATATCGCCTCTCCTATATGTTTCCCAGCCACCAGGCCAGCCCGATCAGACCGATCACGCCGACCAGGTAGACCATGACTATCATGCGCCATAACAACCGGCTGTGTCTCAATCCCATGAACCTGTCGGCCACCAGCCGGGTCTTTATTAACGTGGCAATCAGCAACAGCGTCACCACGCTGCCACCGGAAAGCCCCATTTCCCCTGCCACCAGCATTGCCACGGTCAGCCCGACCAGTGCCAGCCAGACCCGGGTACACGGGCGCACCAGTCTATCGATGCTTTTGGCTGCGGTCGTTTCAGTATGAGTCCGGGCATCCATCATCGCAGCTCAGCGGATCACATAAACCAGTGGAAACAGGATAATCCAGACCAGGTCCACCATGTGCCAGTAACTGGCCCCGGTTTCCATGCCGGTATGTTCCTGCGCGGTGTAATCGCCGTTACGGATCTTGACCGCCAGGATGGTAAGAATCACCACGCCCAGTATGACGTGCATAAAATGGAAAAAGGTCATCGACAGATAAAACATGTAGAACGTATTACTGCTCAGCGTAATACCTTCTTCGTATTTGGCATAAAACTCGAACAGTTTTATGAAAATAAAGATGCTGCCCAGCC
>JAXHTI010000205.1:0-3304 GCA_034190045.1 Pseudomonadota bacterium | reverse complement strand
CTGGCGCCGGGGGCGCCATTACCGGATAATGATCGGCCGGTGTTATCCTTGAGCCACTATGAAGCTGATTCCCCGCTCCTCTTTCTGGCGCACCATCTGGCTGGTGTATTGACCAGCAAGCCCGGCAGGTTGAGCAACGACTTCTTCGTCAACCTGATCGACATGTCTAACCGCTGGTCGAAGTCAGAAAAAGCCGCAGGGGTATACGAAGGCCGGGATCGCGCCACCAACAAGCTCAAATGGACAGCCACCCCCGTTGACCTGGTTTTCGGCTCTAACTCCGAGTTGCGTGCGGTAGCCGAGGTTTATGCAGCCAGGGATGGGCAAGAAAAGCTGGTCCGGGACTTCGTTGCGGCATGGACCAAAGTGATGAGACTGGATCGTTTTGACATGTGATCCTGTCCGGGTGGTTGCAGAACTTACAACCACCGTTCATTGACAGAGCAAGGCAGGGTGATAACTACACGATGCAAACCTTGCCTTGCCATTAAAAACAAACGGCGGTGTTCATGCACCGCCGTTTTTCTCTAATAGGGCCGAATCAATGGTTAACGGCTCCAGATTGTGCCCCGCTCCACGGTATGAGTCGTCAAGCTACTCGAAAAACTCCATTTTTTTGCTATGGTAAAAGGCAGCGCCTGCGCCGGGTGTTCGACTGTCGGCTGTTGTAACCGAGGGGTAATTTCAGGCGCGCTGGTATCGACGCCGCGCCGGAGACGGAGAAATCGCATCAAGGCTTTAGCGCGGCAGCAGGGACAGGCAGTACCCGTAGCAACAATACAACCAGGGAGGGAGATGTATGAGTCCGGACGAATTAATTCGACTTTCCATGCAGCTTATTGCTGTACTGGTCATTGCCGGCTTTATTCCGGCCACGGCCTTTTCGTTTTACCAGTTTCGACTGCCGAAAAAACAGGAAGAATACGAAGAGATTGTCAGTCGCCTGGGGAAAAATAATGGTGAGGGTAACAGCAGCACGATTTACAGCCCTAACATCAAGAATGAGTACGATCCGAAGGACTATGTCGTGCCCGTCAGCCTGGCGACGGTGGTCTGCATACTCTGTGCAATCGTCGTGGTCATGGGGGCGAGGTTCGTGGAGACCCCGGAGGGGATGAGAATCAGTCTGATCCTGATGGGACCGGCTGTCGCTGAAGGCCTCGAGGACCCGCAAACGATTTCCCAGCTGAACGGTATGCTGATTATCGCCATGGCTTTCATGGGCGGCTATATCTGGACCATCCAGAACCTGTTGCGGCGCCTGGCGACCATCGATCTGCCACCCAGCACCTACTACAACATTGCCATCCGCATCATGATGGCGGTGTTTGTGGCCTTGCTGCTGTATTATTTTTTCAGGCCCGGGGCAAAGACTGTGGCTGATGCACTTTCGGCTGACGAAATTCCGAGAAACATGGAGTACCTGACTGTCCTGGCGTTCTTTGCCGGGATGTTTCCACAACGGGCGCTTCAGTGGCTGCAGGAACATCTCCGCCTGCCCTGGCGCCATGAAGAAAAAGGCGCCGATCCCCTGCCGATCAACATGATCCAGGGCGCGGGGGTTTTCCAGCGTTTGCGGCTGGCCGAGGTAGGTATCGACAACTCGCAGAACCTCGCCTCAGCCAATCTCGTCGAGCTGCTGTTGCGTACACCGTTTAATCCACGCCAGCTTATTGACTGGATTGCCCAGGCAAAACTCTATATTTATTTCAAGTCAGATGTCATGAAACTGCGCAAGTACGGGATTCGTACTGCGTTCGATCTGATTACAGTCGGGACGAACGGCGATCGCCTGGAGGAACTGGCGACACATACCGGTATGCCATTGATTCATTTGCAGAATGTTCTGGAAATTATGCAGTCTGATTCGGATATTGAAATGCTGCAATGTGCGAACAAGCACCTGTCAGGATTTTAAAAAGAGAGCGTGTGATGATAGTTGATATTCCGGATGTCCGCGACGGCCTGACCCGCAAGGAGCGGATCGTGCTGTATTGTATCCGGCAGATACAGGCAGAGCTTGGCGGGCGCAATGCCCCCACGGCGATGCTTTACGGCCGCGTGGTGGAGTATATTGACATGAGCGAAGCGGAACTGCAGACGATCCTGCAGCGGCTCATGGACCACAAATAAACGGCCAGGGAAAAAGTTAAATGGTATTGAACTTCAGTGAATTAACAGGTCGGGTATGAAAGTGATAGCGTATTCTTTTGCGGTACTGGTCATTGTCGTGGTTGTGCTGCTGATCGGCCTCTCGATCGCCTCGCGCAAGCAGCCCGAGCTGGGCCTGGTGGACGGTCAGTTGCAACCCTGTCCGGCAACACCCAATTGTGTCTGTAGTGAATACCCGGGTAAAGATTCCTATATCGAAGCGCTGGGGTATAGCGGGTCTTCGCAGGAGGCATGGACCCGGCTCAAAAAAGTTGTTGCGGATACCGGGGGTGAGCTGATAGCCACGCAAGACAATTACCTGCGCGCGGTTTATAAAACCCCGTGGGTACGTTTCGTGGATGATGTGGAGTTTCGGCTGGATAACGAACAGACGGTCATTCATGTGCGCTCGGCTTCGCGGGTGGGGCGGTCGGATTTCGGGGCCAACCGTAAGCGCGTGGAAAAGATACGCGAGCGGTTTGATGAGAGTTAATAGCGTTTGCGCTGTAACGAACAACCTGTAGATTGCAGTGGCTGCACCTTTGTTAACGGTAGAAGCCGATTTTGCCGACACATAGATCAGCACGAAATTGCCGCCCGATTGCCACCAGGCCGATGCGCTGAAGGCGGCTGACGTCGAGTTCGCTGCCGATGCGATGGGGCTTGAAGTCGGCAAAGGGCAGGTAAACCGATTGCCATTGCGGCGTGGCGGTGAAGGTGGCGCGATAGGATTGCCACGGCAGCCAGATGTCGGCGGTGCGCAGATGGACGTTGTATAGCTCGTTGTTGCCATAGACCTCGAGCACCAGCCCGGTATAGTCCTGAACATCGCGCAATACTTCCTCAGACAGATCGAGGCCGATCTGCACAAAGCCGCCGTTGTTCTCCAGGCTGACATCACCCTGCATGTGCAGGCAGGGCTGCCCGTCAACGGTATCCGGACTGAGCTGGCCCTGCGAGACACCGCCCATGACCTGGTCGGTGATCAGGCGCCACTGGTTGCCGGAGCTGGCATGGCGATCGCCACTGTCTCGGGTATCGATTAGCTTGACGTCTTGTTCGGCCATCAGAGTCACCGGGGTGTGGAGCCACAGCATTGCTATTATGGTGCAAAAGTTGCGGGCAAAGAGGAACATGGCGTTTGCCTTCGATT
>JAXHTI010000204.1:0-3338 GCA_034190045.1 Pseudomonadota bacterium | reverse complement strand
GAGCACTGTACGCATGCGACGCCGTGGTCGACCGGCGGCCGGTTGTGGCCGCATTTCATAATACGCCCCGAGGGCAATGATGCCGATAAAGCTGACACTGATGAGTCCGACTATCCAGTAAAGCATCGTGTTGATCTCCGTTAGAATGTCCAATCAATCGATCGTGCTCAGGCCGCGTCGCGCAGAACCAGCGGCCGAAAAGCCAGGCCGTCGCCACGATAAAAACGCGAGAAACCCTCGTAATACTCAAGACGTAATACCTGGATGGCGACGATCGCCCCTTCCAGAATCAAAACAAACAGATTACCCAGTACAATCGTAATCCATTGGCCGGTGCTATCAAACATGTTCGCGACAGTGAATACCGCCACGATGAGGGCAACATGATTGATACTGAAAGCCGCCACGCGCAAAAAGGAAAGGGTATTGCTGAAATACCCGATAACCGTTTCAAACGCTTCGATCAGAACCACCAGCGCGCGTTCGCCGCGCGATGAACTCAGCGAAACCCAGCCATGCACAAGGATGGCCAGTAACGACAATCCTGCCAGCCCGAGTCCTGCGGCACCAATTTCGCCGTGACTGAACCCTTGCCAGGCAAGCAGCAGCAAAGCGCCATACAACAGCAAGCCGGCGGCCCCGTGACCACTGAACAATGCCGTTCGATAGTCACCATCGATCCAGTGGTTACGGATACTGAGCAGGACCATCAGCATGATAAACCCGACGCCCCAGCCCAGCGCCACCGTCAACATCAACACCGGATCGTGCAGGGGCGATATCCACCAGGCAGGAATAATCTCTTCGAAACCGAACAGACTGCCATAGACAAAACCGAACAGGGTCGACGACAGACCAATGGCCACAAAAAAGGGCCGGTAGCTTGCCGGTTTACCGCGTAACAGCAGGCTGCCGAGCACAATTACCAGGCCGTGACCGATATCGCCGAACATCATGCCGAACATAAGAATATAACTGAGCGCAAACAGCCAGGTCGGATCGAACTCGCCATAGCGCGGAACTCCATAGTTTTTCACCAGCGAGGCAAAGGGGCGTAAAAAACCGCTATGTTCGGTATAGGACGGCACGCAGGCTCGCTCGTCTCGCCGGGGTGCCCGCACTTCCAGCACAAAGCGATCGCCCAGAATCCCGGACAAGGTCCGGCGCAAGCCCGCCAGCCGGGCCCGGGGAACCCAGCCCTGCAGGGAGCCCAGGGCCCCGCTGGAAGCCAGTTGGCCGGACAGTTCGGCATAGGCCTCCGCGATATTCAGATGTGCCTGCGCCTGCGCCAGAAAATCGCGATTCTCCTGCGCCGTTTGCCGAACGCTGTTCGCCAATTGCTGTTGCTGTTGCTGCAATTCATCCAGCGCGCTACTCAATTGCTGTTGCAGACGTTCGGGATAATCGTGAAACTCCGCCGGCAAGGAGGTCGTGCGAAACGAAGCGGCTTCCAGCACCCGGGCGATATTCCCGGCCTGTTGCTTTTCGCCGGTGATCACCACGTGTGCCTGGTTCTCCTGGTGACGAAACAGTGTCAGCAGATAATTGTTCAGGCTCAGGGCATCGCGCAGTTTGTTGACCTCGCTCAGCGGTACGGTTCCCAGGCGAATATCCAGAAAGCTGTGCGGCTGTTGCAAACGACCGAGATCAATATTCAGTGCCCGGTATTCCTGCAGGGTATTTTGCAACTGCCGGGTATGGCGAATTTCTTCATGCGTCTTGCGCTGCTGTTCCTCGAGCTGCGAACAACGCTGCCACAGCTCGCCCAGTCGGCTATCCAGTTCCTGCAACTCGGCAAGGGGCAACATCTGGTCAATCGCGTCCGTCTCACCGCGTACCGACAGACGGGTAAAATGCAGGATCTTGTCCAGCCGTTTTCTGGCCCGGGCATAGGTGTTCTGGTATTCGCTATCGGGATGGGGCGGCAGGGCTTCGGTCTCCGCATTCGGAGCGATCGGATTGAACCAGCCAAAACGGGCCAGCTGCAGCGAGACATCGGGCACGGCTTCGCGCACCAGATAGAGCGTGATATGCCGCATGCGCTCGGGATACAGCCGGATCATCCCGCCCTCGCCGGATTCAGCTCCCCGCCGGGATCCAATCCCGCTGTGTCCTGATCTTCCAGACCGGCGGCATCACTGATCATGGTGCGGTCCAATCCGAGTTCGCGCCCCTTGATGATGATCGCGATCTGTTTCAATTGATGCTGGCGCAACCAGAGATAACAAACCAGGCGCACGACGCTGTCTGTTGAATTCCTGAATAGCCCCGTATAGTAATTTTGTAACAATTGATCGGCGGCATTCTCCAGGCGGGTCAGTTGTTGTTTGCCGCTAACCGCCTTGCGCCAGGCTGGCGGCAACTGTTGCAGCATTTCTTCCAGTGTTTCCTGGCGCAGCAGCGTCATCAATACCGACTTGTCCAGCCAGCGACCGGCTGGCGCGAGCAAATAATAGATGTGCGAGGTATCCATGCCGTAGTTCAGCCGGTAGCGCAATAGCCACAGCAGGTTGACCCGATCCAGTTGCATCCCCAGCAACGGTCGCAGGGCCTTTTTGTGTTCCGGATCAAGAAACTGAAAATGCTGCATCAGATCGACAAAATACTGGCGATCGATCATCGCCTCCAGATCGAAAACATTCTGCTGCTCCTGGTAATGACGCCGCGCCTTTTGTGCCAGCCCGGCATAATTGTAGTGCTCCAATACCCGGAAGATTTCATTTACATCTTCGGCAGCAAGCAGGGTATCGGCCGAGAGGCTGGCATAGTCACCGATATCCAGCAGGGTAATGCGGGTCGAGTCGAGGGGTTCGCCGTAGGCCCGTGCCCGCAGGACCGTCTTGATATTCAGCAGCTCGTACTGGCGCAACCAGTGAATAACAAACTCCCGCAAAGCCCCCGTGGTGGCCCGCAACAGCAGGGTCACTTCGCGCAAATACAGTTGATGGAGCTGGCGATCGAACTCATCAGGCTGTGACAGCAGTTCAAAAAAGACTTGCGGCAATCCGGCTTGCTGCAACAGTTCACCCGAACGGGTATCACCTTCCCGGATCAATTGCCGGTTCAGATCCGTTCGCTTCATCCAGCCGGATAACAGGTTCAGTCGGGTATTCAGGTAGGCGTGTTTGACCTGCACAATGCTCAGTCCGGCTTGTCGCCCAGCATAATCGCCAGGGCAGCATCGAGGGCGGCATCATGGTTCTCTTGTGCCATGCGTTGCAATTCATCCCGGCGTTCGCTGAAGCGGCGTTCCATTTCCGCGATCGTATGGCGGGCATGCTCTTCAGCCTTGTCGATAAATGATTGATGGATTTCCGGAACCCGGTCCGCGAATTGCT
>JAXHTI010000203.1:0-3365 GCA_034190045.1 Pseudomonadota bacterium | reverse complement strand
ATCGCCCCGATCAACGGTGCCAGCACGGTCCACAGGTAGACGCTTTCCATATTATGATTCATCAATCTAGCCTTTCATGCTGTCCAGTTCGGTGACGTTGATCGTGCGTTTGTTACGGAACAACACCACAAGGATCGCCAGCCCAATCGCCGCTTCGGCCGCCGCCACCGTCAGAATAAAGAACACGAATACCTGGCCCGCCGTATCGCCCAGAAAATGGGAAAAGGCAATAAAATTCATATTCACCGCCAACAGCATCAGCTCGATGGCCATCAACAGGATAATGATGTTTTTCCGGTTGATGAAAATGCCGGCAATACTCAGGCCGAACATCACCGCGCCCAGGATCAAAAAGTCGGATAACGCTAGCATCGAAACTCCCCTATTTCCTGTCGTCGGACTGCATTTTAATTACCCGCACCCGATCCTCGCGCTTGACCGAGATCTGACTGTCCGGATTCTGGTACTTGGTCGTCGGCCGCTTGCGCAGGGTCAGGGCAATGGCAGCGACGATCGCCACCAGCAGAATGACCGCGGCGATCTCGAATGGATAGACGTACACGGTATACAGCACGTTACCCAGTTCCCGGGTATTGCTGTAATCCGCGCCGTGGCGCTCCGGTGCCGGCATCTTGTCCAGGCTGAAGTTCTCGGGGCCGACCACGCCGACCAGCATCACCACCAGCAAAATGGCAACACCAATGCCCACCGGCAGATAACGAATAAAGCCTTCCTTCAGCTGGGCCGTATTGATATCCAGCATCATTACCACGAACAGAAACAGCACCATGACCGCGCCGACATAGACCAGCACCAGCGTAATGGCCAAAAATTCCGCTTCCAGCAGCATCCAGATGGCGGCGCTGGCGAAAAAGGTCAGTACCAGGAACAGGGCGGCACGCACCGGGTTACGCACACTGATCACCATGGTGGCGCCAAACACCATGATGGCGGCAAAGATATAAAAAATGATTTTTTCTACCATGTCGTTATTATCTTCTGATTATCTTTATAGTTGCTGCGCGTTTAACGGTATGGCGCATCTTCGGCCCGGGCATCGGCTATCTCTTTTTCGTATTTGTCGCCGATCGCCAGCAGGCGATCCTTGGTCATGTAGAGATCGCCCCGCTTTTCCCCGTGGTACTCAAAAATATGGGTTTCGACAATCGAGTCGACCGGACAGGACTCTTCGCAATAGCCGCAGAAAATACATTTGGTCAGATCGATATCGTAACGGGTCGTGCGCCGGGTGCCGTCATCGCGCTGCTCTGACTCAATGGTAATCGCCAGCGCCGGGCAGACCACTTCGCAGAGTTTGCAGGCAATGCAACGCTCTTCCCCGTTGGGATAACGACGCAGCGCATGCAGACCACGAAAGCGCGGTGACAGTGGCGTGTGTTCTTCCGGGTACTGCAGGGTCACCTTGCGCACCAGCAGGTGCCGGAAGGTCAGACGCATCCCCCGGAACAATTCCAGCAGGAACAGACTTTTGAGAAACCGTACTGCGGTATTCATCATTTGCGCCTCCTGTTCCTAGTCAAACCACCAACCGAAGCCGGTCAGTATCATGATGCCGACCACCATCAGCCAGACGATGGTAATCGGGATGAAAACCTTCCAGCCCAGGCGCATGATCTGATCGTAGCGATAGCGCGGGAAGGTGGCGCGGAACCATAAATAAAAGAACAAGAATAGGGCTGTTTTAATCAACAGCCAGTGAACGCCGTGTCCAAGTAACAGGCCGACGCCGGTAATTTCGAACCAGCTGGCCGGCAACCAGCCTTCAAACGGTGACAGCCAGCCCCCCAGGAACATGACCGCGGCCAGTACCGAGATCAGGATCATGTTGGCGTACTCCGCCAGGAAGAATACGGCGAAGACCATGCCCGAGTATTCGACATGGAAACCGGCCACGATTTCCGACTCGCCTTCGGCGACATCGAACGGAGCCCGGTTGGTCTCGGCCACGCCGGAGATAAAGTAGATCACAAACATCGGCAGCAATGGCAGCCAGAACCAGTGCAGCGGACTGCCGGCCTGGGATTCGATAATGGTGCCGATGTTCAGGCTGCCGGCAGCCATGATCACGGTCACCAACGCGAAACCCATGGCGATTTCGTAGGCCACGATCTGAGCCGCCGAGCGCATCGCCCCGAGCAGTGCGTACTTGGAATTCGATGCCCAGCCGGCAATGATCACGCCATAGACCCCGACCGAGGTAATAGCCAGTACGTACAGCAGGCCGGCATTGATATCAGCCAGGACATACTCGGCATTGAACGGGATCACCGCCCACGCTGCCAGCGCCGGACCAATGGAGAGAATCGGCGCAATCACGAACAACACCTTGTTGGCGCCGGTCGGAATGACGATTTCCTTGAAGATCAGCTTGAGCGCATCGGCAATCGGTTGCAGCCAGCCGCGCGGGCCGACGCGGGTGGGCCCCATGCGCACCTGCATGGCCCCGATGATCTTGCGCTCGGCAAAGGTCAGATAGGCCACGGCCAGCATCAGCGGCGCGACAATCATCACGATCTGCAGCATGATCAGCACGGCGGGCTGCGCGAACCACCAGGTGGTGAATTCGGCCAGTGATTGATAGGTTGAATTAAGCCATTCCATCTCGTTGCGCCCTAACCCTGTTGCAATTCAATCGGTCCGTAGGCATGACCGAGCGTTTCACTGCCCGGCACCCCGTAGGGAATCAAAATACAGTCTGCCGGTACCGCCTCATCAATCACCAGGGGCAAACGGGCTTCACCGCCGGCCTGGCTTACCACCACGCTGTCAGCTTCGAGAACGCCATTGGCACGGGCGGTCTGCTCATTCATGTAAGCGGCGGCGGCAATCGCATCGGCCGTATCCTGCAATGGCCGCGCGCGGCGCACCAGCGAGTCCACCGCATAGATAGGCAGATGCCCAATGCGTTGCAAACCACTTGTGGCGGAACGCAATGCCGGAGCATGCCATTGACCCTGCCCGGCGTGCGGCGCCTCACCGGTAAGTTGCTGCAGTTCATCGCGAACTTCCTCACAAGTCACCTGCTCAAAACCGTCCAGTTCAAACAGATTGCCCAGGACCCGCAAGACTTTCCAGGCCGGCTTGGCCTCTTCCAGCGGATTTACCGCCGCCGCGAAGCTCTGCCAGCAGCCTTCGAGATTCACCACTGTGCCGGACATTTCGGTAAACGGGGTCACCGGCAGGATCACATCGCAACAGCCCTTGAGACTGTCGCTGACAAACGGGGTCAGACACACCACAAAATCGGTGTCATCGATCGCCTTCAAAGCTTCGGCGGCGTAGGCCGAATCCAACTCCGGTTCAACGTTCAGCAGCAACATGGCGCCCATGGCCTGGCTCAGCAT
>JAXHTI010000202.1:0-3379 GCA_034190045.1 Pseudomonadota bacterium | reverse complement strand
CGCCAGGCCGGAGGGGAGCGGGCGAACGACAACAGCGCCGAGCGGTCCCAGGGCCGGGGCCGGTCCATGGGCCGGGATTACGGGTGGGAGCGGTAAGCCAGGCCGGATTCAATCGTACGATTGAAATCGTGGGGCTGGAAAATACTCGCAAAAGTAGTGTAACATTGCGGCGCACCGCCGTAGCGGTGCCGGGGCTTAACAACCCCGCACAAGACGGCAGGTATCGCCGTTAAGGATGCCGTCTCTTCGGCTTTGGGCCGGGAGGCGGCGGCGCATGTCCAGGGCCTCGGTCTAAAGGCCGTCGCGGTCGTTCTTGTGCGGCTTGTTAACTCCCGGCCACCAGTCCGCAAGGGCTGGTGGTTTGGTTTAACCGCAAGACCTGGAGACAGACCGATGACAGACGAAGAACGCCAGGCCGTCCTGGATGAACTCACAGCCCTGACATTCGAGATCGAGAAGGCGCAGGAAGGGTTGATAGGCCGCGTCGATCAGATTTATGACCGCCTGGCCGAAGAGCGTTAAAATCTGAAACATCCCGAAGGGGGCCGATGATCTACAGCAAAACGCTTCGAGGCAGAACGGCGGGACGGCTCGGGTTGATCCAGAAACCTCCGCCGACTTCGACGATCTGAAGGCCGGGGAATACCGTCTGCACTTTTTTCAGTCCGGCGACGGCTTTTTTCCGGAAGTCGTCATAGTCCTTGTAATCGGCTCCCAATTGCTGTTGCAGGCCGCGCCAGGGCACTTTTCGGCCCTTGCCGTTCCGAGTGACCACGAAGGTCTGGTAGGTGGCCCAGGCGTAGAGATCGAGAGCGAGCGGCGAGCGTTTGAGCGCCGCGAGCGCCCGTATATCGACCGGGACCGGGTCGGCCAGTATGGCCTGATAGAAATCCTCGCCGAGTTCAATCCAGCTTTCGAACAGGCAGCCCTGTGCCGGGTTCTTGAAGTCCCACCACGTCGCGCCCTTTGGTGCGACCTGCATATCCTGCCAGGCGTGCCCGCCCCGGTTCGCATCGCCGCCTTTCACGTCGATGCTGATCCGCGCCCGGAAGAGCCGTTCCATCTGGTCCCGCAGCCGCCGCGCGTCGCTGCGTTGCCCTCTTCCATTCGCTGCGCTCATGCCGAGATCGCGTAGAAATCCGTTGATCGAATCGCCGAGTTCGAGCTTGCGGGATTTTTGACGGAGAGCTTCGCGGGTAATCCAGTACAGCAGCAGACGGGGCACAGTGCCGTAGGGGTAAAGCGGCTGCAAATCATCGCTCAAACCGGGCTGGACGGTCAGAGTGATGTTGCCGTTCGTGCGCCGGAACGCCGGAACTTTGCCTGGATTGCGGTGCGGGAGTGTGACTTGCACAAGGTACTTGGTCAGGAACGATTTTTCGGCATCGTCAGGCTCTGGCTTTCCCCGAATTTCTGTTCCCGCATCAAGGAGGCGTTCCATCGTCGGGGTCATCTGCTCGAAGTGCAGAACCGAAGGCAAGGTAGCCCCTACGGCGGTCCAGTCGCTGCCGCCTGATTGCTGCTTGTGCCGTTTGAGCCCTTTGCTTTGCGCCATCGCCCCAAGGGTATCAACAGGCTTGACCCAATGTCTAGTGCCCAGGTGGCGGCTGTGCACAACATCTGTGGATTTTCGGAGTTATCCCAGATGAAACGGTCCCCCCCCCGTTTTAGAGCTGTTTTAGGGGGATGAAACGGTCCTGTTTCTTTTCTTTTCAATACACTGGCTGGGGATGAAACGGTCCTGTTTTGGGTTGGGGGGGGGATGAAACGGTCCTGTCTGGGGGGATGAAACGGTCCCCCCTACCTATAGTAAAATCCTCTAGCAGTCCTGTAGTTGGCAGCCCGGCTCTGTGGAAAACACCCGAACCGACACCCAAGCCTATCACCGTGCTCGCTTGGTCAAGGGATGGGTCCTCGCCATGCTCGGTTCGCTTCGCTCACCTGTGCGTGGCTCCGGTCCCGCTTCGCGCCCTTGACCTTCGCTGCGCGCGGCGATGTTCTGAAAGTGTCGGCTCCGGGGGAATGTCGTTTTTCCTATCTCACCAGGGGAATGGCAGCTTGTTTCTCTCTCAAATTTCGAATATCGAGATTGTGGAACGTTCGTATTTGCTTTCCAGGTGGGGCATTTTGCCGGGATTATCGTTACTCAAACAGGTTTTCTTATGGATAAGACGTTACGATATCCAGGACTCGTTATTATCGACCCAAGAAAATTTACAGAATATTGCCTGAATCCGAATAGCCCGAGAGGGAGTCACAAGGCCATTGTCTTCAAAAGTGCGCTTGGCTACGACTTGTCCAACTATCACGGTTTGATTGAACAGATACGAAGGGGTATTATAATAAATAAGGCGGAGTTCATAGAGCAGATGCCACACGGCGAAATCTGGCGTGTGGATATGCCGATTACCGGCCCCGCCGGAACGGCTACTGTTCGAACCGGCTGGATATATCGAAAGGGTAAAGATGTCGCAAGACTTACAACCGCATACGTCCTTACGTGACGGACGCAGGCCGCCGCCTCGGTTCCGCGAGCTGGAACACGTCGCGCTGCTTTGCGACATTCCGGAAAAGAGCCTCAAGCGCGGCGAGGACGGCACGATCGTCCACGCTTTTGAGGACGTGGAGGCTTACGTCATCGAATTCGTCAACGAAGACGGCAGCACCCGCGCCCTGGCCGAGGTGACGACAGACCAGATTTGCCTTCTCCCGTAGAAGGCCCAGGAGCGCCTTTCAGGCATTTCCCCTTAGGATTGCCCATGCGCGGGCCAAACGTCCGTCAGCGGGCTTCTGTGGGGCCGTGTGGCCCCTCTGATCGGACAGCAACGCCGTGGCCTGTTGCCGCCAGTGGTCCCGATCCTGCTCAAGCCCCCGGCTAATCTCCCGTTCTCGCTCCAGCAATTCCCGCAGAAGCGCCGTCTCGCGTCGTGCGGCGTCCAGATCAGCCTGTAACAGGGTGTTACGGGGTGTTTCGTCTGGTGTTACGCCCGTCCCAGTTCCGACCGTAACAGCCGGAAAGACCCTGTGGAGTTCGGACGGCTCGATGCGCCACTCGCCGACTTCAGTTTTTTGTCCTGATATCAGCCCTCTATCTAAAGCACGCCGGATACTGGTCTTGCTTTTGCCGGTGGCTTTCGCCGCTGTTCCGAGGGTGTAAACCATGTGTTACGGATCGCGCCACTTTGTGTTACGTGTCACAGTAACAGGGGTGACGGCATTTTAGCAAGGGTACGGTGGGTATTGTCCACAAGTAAAAGTACACATACGGTGGCGCATACAGCGGTTGCGGGTATTTGGGTTTTGCAATAGAAAACCAGCCGCAGGTGGGTGCGGCTGGTTTTGTCTTCCGGATTTCTCTGGGGTTATTTCAAATCATTTT
>JAXHTI010000201.1:0-3413 GCA_034190045.1 Pseudomonadota bacterium | reverse complement strand
GGAAGTTGACGATCAACGCGACGCACTGGCCAGCTCGATCAGCGACGCCATGGCGATCAAGCGCCAGGGTAACAGCGCGGACGTGGTGAATGTGATCGGGCCGGATGATGAATTGTCGATTAAAGTGCTGGGACACGATGGTCAGGTGCTGGAGATCGAAACGCCGGCGCGGCATTTGCTGGAAAACGTAGTGGCCAAGACCGGACTGCCCAGCTGGATGCTGGGCTTTCACTGGTCCACGGCTGAACGGCTGGCGCAACGGCAGGGCGAGATTGCGCTGCAGGAGAGCCACACCCGTTTTGAGCTGCGCAAACCGCAACTGAAAAAACCGTGCAACGCGGCGTTACGTGCGCGCGGTATCAGCTTCAAACCCGGCGACTATGATCTGATACAGGATCTGCCGAACCTGCAGGATCTC
The DNA here is from genome assembly GCA_034190045.1 of Pseudomonadota bacterium. GTDB lineage: Bacteria > Pseudomonadota > Gammaproteobacteria > UBA6429 > Thiohalophilaceae > Thiohalophilus. Next base: position 2,995 of record JAXHTI010000201.1, on the reverse strand, counting down.
GAAGCCCAGGCCCGCGCCAACCTGATGGACGCGCAGGCAGAGGCTTTGCGCAACGGCGGTGACATCAACCCGGGCCAGCAGGGCGACAGGGAGAAAGACGACGACCCAAAAAAGCAGATCACCGTGTATCGCATCGCGAATAGCGATGACGATGCGCGGTTGCTGGAAAACGGGCATCAGCTGATCCATGGCAAGGCGCACAACCACAAAGCCGAGACCTACGTGGAAGACGAAGACGCGCTGATGCGGCTGGAGCGACGCGCCGAACGCGGGCTGAAAAACGGCTGGGATAGTTTGTACGAACGCACGCTGGACGTGCTGGGTATCGACAAGCCCAAAACGTACAAGGCCCCCGATCCGGTGTTCGTGTTCGACGCGGCGCTGATGCTGCAGGATTTGATCGACGCACAGGACCAGTTCGTGGCCAGTGTTTCAGGTGAGGACAGCGAGACCGCACAGGCCATGTACGACAGCTGGCTGCGCGGCACGCTCAACGCGAGCAACGAGGATCTGCTGCAGGGCCTGGACAAGGTCACCGAAGACACCCGCAACCAGGTTGCGCAGCAGCTACAGGCCCGGTCGATGGAGTTGGTGAAAGATGCCACGGTGCGCGCTTATCGCGATGACATCGTACAGGCGTTGCAACAGGGCGCGTATGACGGCGCGAATCCGCGCGACGTGGCACGGGAACTGAAAAAACGCTTTGGTGCGCACGAGTACGACTGGGAGCGGTTGGCCCGCAGCGAGATTGCCGATGCGCAGGTGGCCGGCAAGGAATCTCAGTACCAGGCGCATGAGCTCAGCGAGTACGACTGGATACGCGCCGGCGGCGCCTGCCCGATCTGCGTCGGCCTGGCCGAGGGCGGACCGTACCCGGTCGGCACCGGCCCCAAGCCCATGCGCGACAGTCACCCGAACTGCCGGTGTACGATTAAGGCGCGTGCGGACTAATAACGAGCACACAGGTGGTGATATGAACGAAAGAGATGTATTAGCTTACAATCCGTTTGACGGTGATTTCGGGCTGCCAAATGATCGAGTGCTGAAGGATAAAATGGCAACTGCGCGAAAGCCCGGCCCCTGCCATCTCTGCGGCAAAGAAATACAACCCCAGGAGCGTATCCGGACGAGAGCCGAAATAGTGGAAGGCTCGCTAATGAGCTTTCGATGGTGTCAAGCCTGCTGTGAAGCGATGGCATCAAGCTGGAGTGATAATGGGGCAGCACTTAATACGCGAGACGCATTAAGGCCTTAACTCTTCCGCATCTTCTCCCCCTTGCCCGGCACCCGCCGGGTTCTTTTTGCGTATCCGTTGCACCGTAACGGACGACCGCGCATATAAGCCGTGTCCATAGTTCACCATAGACAGCAAGTGGATTTAATGAATCACGCGTTTCAGGAGACCTGATCATGGCCAAACCGAACAACCCGGCTAACCAGAACGAGCAGCAGGCAACGCAGGCAGAAGTAACCTCGACGGGACAGGGTGAAGATCCCACCCTGGAACAGCGCGAAGCCGAGCTGGCCAAACGCGAGGCCGCTGTTGCTGCAAAAGAACAGGAGCTGGCCAAGTCTGGTGAAAGCAAGAAAGCCGAGCGCGGCGAGGAAAAACCGGCCTGGCTGGTTGATCCGAAATACGCCGGTCCGCTGACCGGCGACCAGGCAGAGAAGCGCCACGCGCACTTTGCCGAGCTGAAGGCCAAGGAAAACAAGTAACGCATGACGTACCAGGCGCACAAAACCCTGACCGCCTACGCCACCAAGGCCGGCGGTAAGCCGAGCGGCGAACAGCTGGCGGCGATCAACCAGTTCACGTTGGACGAGCTGGGCGAGGATCAGGTTTATGTGCGCACCGCGATCCTGGCGCATAGTGGCATTGACCGCGACCGGGACGCATTCGAGAAAGCGCTGCTCGACGATTTTGCGAAGACGCTGCCCGGCAAGGGTTTGTTTGTGAAGCACCCCGGCAGTTATGACGGCGACAGCGGCCCGGGCATCGGCCGCTGGTTTGCGGCCAAGGTGATCAAGGTTACGCAGGACGAGGCGCGCAAACAGTTGCGCGAACCGAAGCTGGCGTTTCCCACTGAGAAAGAAGACGCCTACTTGCTGGAAGCCAGCTACTACGTGCCGCGCAGCGAGAAGAACGCGGATCTGATTGCAGATATTAACGCCGGCGTGGCCAGTGATGTGTCTATCGGGTTTGCCGCAAGCCGCCGCACGGCGATCACCAAAGACGATACCGGCGATGTACTGGCCTACCAGGTGCACGCACCGGGTGAGGCGATGGAAGGATCGCTGGTCTGGCTGGGCGCGCAACCCGGCGCACGAACCGTAAAAAACCAAAAGGGCCAGCAGGGCCTTATCGATGACACCGAAACGGAGGGTAAAGCCGTGGACCTGGAACAGAAACTGAACGCTGCAAACACCAAGGTCACCGAGCTGGAAGGCAAGGTAACCGAACACGAAACCACTATCAGCACGCTCCAGCCGAAGGCACAGAACTTTGATGCCCTGGCCAAGGTCGCCGGCAGCGATAACGAACCGGCCGACCACGATGACATCAAGGCGATGATCACGGCGGGCAAGGCGTACATCGACAACATGGTGGACACCATCATCAAGTCCAAGCGGCTGAACGAAACCATGAAGGACGATCAGGAATCGCTGGACGAGGCCAAGGCCTTCTACCGCAAGCAGCCGCTCAAGCTGCTGCAGCAGGAATTCGAGCAGGCGCAGAAAGCCATGCCGAAGGGCGGCCAGGTTGACGGCAGCGACCCGCATGCGGCCAAGCCGAAAGGCGAGAAGCCGGAAGACCAGAAGGATTACAGCAATCCGCTGGACAACCCGGCACTGAGCGCGGCCTGAACCGGGCGCTGAAACAGGCAATAACGAGAGGACAGGAACATGGCTACCGAAATTCTTTCACCCGGCTACACCGCATTTAAAGATGCGCACAGCGCGGCCACCACGGCCAAGACGCCGCTGCTGATTAACA
>JAXHTI010000200.1:0-3464 GCA_034190045.1 Pseudomonadota bacterium | reverse complement strand
CATCGACAACGACGGCAACATCTATCTCGGTGATCTGGCAAACAATGCTATCGGCGTCATCGGTTCCGATCGTGAATACCGAGTGTTAAATAAAAGGGGTCAAATAAAAGGGGTCGGTGACAAATGATTCTCATTTGCAAGATGAGGCCCGAAGAAATATATCGGATGAGAGAAAAAATTCTTCATAGCGGAGTCAGGTTTTGCCTTTTGACTCATATATTCCAGGTCGAGCAGGAAAGTTCATAATGAAAAAATACTACTTTATCTTCGTAGTTATTTTCTCTGTTTCTTTGCCCGCCAGTAGAATGAAAATAGGTGTCGGAGACTAGTTATTTCTAATACTAGAGAATATTGCTTTCTACCACGCTTTATCTCTACTATATCCCACCATGGGTGAAGCATTACAAACTGCCGTTGCCAGTCAGCGCATGTTACTGCGCAGCCGCCTGTCCGGGCGGCTGGATCATCTGGCGGACGCCTGTCGGGCGGTGTGGCCGGATCGCGAGAAGCTGGAGGCCTGCCTGGTTCGGGGTTACGAGGATCTGCCCTACTGTAAATACCTCTACATCCTGGATGACCGGGCGCAGCAGATTACGTCCAATGTCGCCCACGACGGGCTGTTGCCGGAGAGCTTCGGGCGCGATCGCAGCGAACGGCCGTACATGGCGGCGGCGATGGAGGGCGAGGTGTTCTCGCTGTCCGATGCCTATATCAGCCGTAACGCCCGGCGCCCCTCACTGACTGCGGTGCAGCGTGTTCTGGACGGCGAGGGCCGGCTGCTGGGGTATCTGGGGGCGGACTTCGATCTGCGCGAACTGCCCCTGACCCGTCAGGTGTATAAAGAGCCGGAGCAGTGGATGCAGATCAAGGGCGACCCGGCGATCCGGGGTGGGCTGTTTCTGCAGGAGCGTACCGAGAGCCTGATGGATCGGCGGATCGATGAGATCCTGCCGCTGGTGACCGAGCTGGTGGAGGTTCACGGGGTGTTTCATGCCAAGCTGCATTTTTCCAGTTCCCGGGCGACCCTGTGGTTGATCGAGGACCCGTTTCGCTACCGGATCCTGGACATCGAGGACCTTACCGATCCGGCGATCTGCCTGGCCTGGTCGCAGCACAGCTACTCCGACGAGGCGGTGATCCCGGCGGAGCGTGTGAAGGAGGTGTTTCGCACGTTTCGGGATCTGCGCTTCATGGACGAAAACATTTACCTGCGTGCGGGCTCGCTCAACATTTTCAATGGCATGGTGGGTTTGAATTTCTCCTGTGACGGTTCTCATTACATGCCATGGTCGGAGTTTCTGGACAAGAATATTGGTTTCTGGCTCGGCTCGGACAATCCGTTGTAAAAGGGGGCCATGAGAATGCTTGTTCTCACTGGTCTGTTACATCAAGGGTAAAACGCAGGGTGACTGACTGCACCAGGAGGGAATCTGACCATGATTGCACATACCACATTACCCGTCAGCGACTATCTCAAGTCAAAGGCGTTCTACATACAGGCTCTCGCACCACTTGGTTATGAGAACAACATGGAGGAGGGCGAGGCAGCGGGATTCAACGACGGGAAGAACACCGATTTCTGGATTGTGCGCGAGGAGACCATCGTGCCCACACATCTCGCTTTCGAGGCAAAGAACCGGCAGGAAGTTGAGGCCTTTTACCAGGCGGCGCTGGATGCCGGCGCGACAGATAATGGCGGCCCGGGATATCGTGACTACTGGCCCGGTTACTATGCCGCGTTTGTCTATGATCCCGACGGCCACAATATCGAGGCGGTCTGGTATGATTACGGAAAGGTCAGCTGAACAATCCGAGCAACAATAAGTGACAGATCACGGTATCACTCTGTCATAGCTTCATTAACAGACCAGGGCGGGTAAGATGGGGTTCTTTGAAATCACATTGATCGTTGCAGCATTTTTGTGTTCTCTGGTAGCGGGGTTTCTGTTTGCGTTTGCTGTCGTAATCATGCCGGGCATCAACAAGCTCGATGACAGGGCGTTCATCCGCGCCTTCCAGGTCATGGATGGCATAATTCAGAAAAATCAGCCGTTGTTTATCCTGGTCTGGGCGGGGTCGGTCGTGGTGCTGATAGTTTCGTCAGCTCTGGGTATCGGTCAACTTGATAATATCGGGAACGGACTCATCATAATTTCTGCACTGATCTATATCATCGGCGTGCAATTGCCAACCGGTATTATCAATATTCCCCTGAACAAGATGCTGCAATCGGTGGATGTTGATGCCATGGATGCGGCAGGTCACAAAGCTGCACGTGAGAGCTTTGAGCCACGCTGGAATCGCTGGAACAACATTCGCACCGTTTTAGCGTGCCTTGTATCAGTCTTGTTGATTCTCCTGGTGTTCAGAATTTAAGAAAATCTTGTCAGTGAACAGTTTTTATCCTCATTCTTAAACAGGCAAAGACAGGCCAAAGGTCAGTCTGTTGCCAGCATTTGATTATGTTCCATCGCTCTTTGAATCTCAGATATGGATTGCGTGGTGACCGGTGAGCTGGACAGTGACGACAATACTGGTGATATTGGCGATCGTCGTCGTGCTCAAGTTGATTGCCTGGTGGGGATGGCGATTCGCCTCGCACCTGTATTCCAGGTCGATCACGGTCATAAGGCAGGCCCGGCACCGGGACGATATAACGGCGCTCGGCACAAGATTCGTGGCAGCGTTTCCCCGGACAGCCGGCTTTCTTCGTGCCAGGTTAACGCCGGAGCGCTTTACGGGGCTTCCTCTTACCCTGGTGATCGTTGCCGCGCTATATGTCGCGGCGTTGTTCGGCGGGCTGGTGGAGGAGCTTTTCGAGGCGGACGAGCTCGTCCGGTTCGATCACTGGCTCAATCAGCAGCTTGCACCGCTGCGTACGGACGGGGTGATCACCCTGTTTGCCTGGATCACCGATCTGGGCAGTTCAGCGACGCTGGTCGCCGTGGCTTTTGTCACCACGGGCCTGTTGTGGGGACATGGCCATGGCTACATGATTGCACCGTTATGGCTGACTCTTCTCGGTTCACAGATTACCACCTATACCGGCAAGTACGTGATCGCGCGCCCGCGCCCGGAATTTATTACAGACGTTGTTGCACTAACGCCTTCGTTCCCCAGCGGGCACGCGACAAGCGCGATGGCGGTGTACGGTTTCATCGCCTACATCCTGGCCACCCGCGTTGCCGGGATCAGGCAGCGCTTCGAGATCATCTACTGGGCGGCCGTACTGATTGCGCTGGTGGGCTTCAGTCGCATGCTGTTGAGCGTGCATTATGTCAGTGACGTTGCCGCCGGTTTGCTGGTTGGCAGCTTCTGGCTTTTACTGGGCTTCGCCCTCGCAGAGCACCGGCGGCATCAAATCAAAGGGCTTTAGCTTCTCTATCACGCAGATCAACTCAGGCTGTCGATGATCGAGCTATGTGAAACGATTTTGAGTTCATACCTCTGACACTGCCAGGCCA
>JAXHTI010000020.1:0-32930 GCA_034190045.1 Pseudomonadota bacterium | reverse complement strand
TATTGGGGTGGTGTTGATCTGGTCGACCACGCCACTGGCGATAAAATGGAGTGGGGAAGGAGCCGGCTTTTTGTTCGGCGTGGCCGCGCGTATGTGGCTCGGGGCGCTGGTCTGTGTCGTTTTGCTGACACTGTTGTCCCGGGGGCTGCCCCGGGAGCCTGCCGCGCTGAAAAGTTACCTGGCCGGCGGGATCGGGGTGTTCGGTGCCATGACCAGTGTTTACTGGGGTGCGCAGTATATTCCCTCGGGACTGATCTCCGTGCTGTTTGGCCTGACGCCGATCGTCACCGGGATCATGGCGGCCCTCTGGCTGCAGGAGCGCGCCCTGACCTGGCATAAACTTGGCGGCATTGTTCTGGCCCTGGCCGGACTGAGCGTGGTGTTTGCCCGTGGCCTGCACCTGGGCGAACAGGCCGGCTACGGGATTGCGGCGATCGTCCTGGCGGTTTGTCTGCATTCGCTGAGCATGGTGCTGGTGAAAAAGATCGACGCCCGGTTGTCGGGACTGGAATCGACCAGCGGAGCGCTGCTGGTGGCAGCACCCTGTTATTTGCTGGTCTGGCTACTGTTCGATGGCCAGTGGCCGGTGGACATCGGCCCGCGGGCAACCGCTTCGATACTGTATCTGGCGATATTCGGTTCGGTGCTGGGCTTTATCATGTTCTTTTATGTACTGAAACAGATTGATGCCAGTCGTGTGGCGCTGGTAACCTTGTTGACACCTGTACTTGCCCTGTTGTTCGGGCGGTTATTCAACCAGGAGCAGATCGGTCTCGAGCTTTTTCTGGGGGCGATGTTGATCCTGCTGGGAATGGGACTCTATCAATGGGGTGGACTGGTTATTCGTACCTTGCGCAATCGGGCGGTGAGCGAGCCGGATTGAAACAGTTACGTTATGGCAGCATGCTGCTGTTGGCTATCCTGCTTGCCGGTTGTGGCGAGGAAACCTATCTCAACCGCGTGCAGGAAGAGGGCAAGCTGGTGGTGGTCACCCGCAACGCCCCGACGACCTATTATGTCGATCGTGACGGGAAGACCGGTTTCGAATACGACCTGGTTTCCGCTTTTGCCGATGATCTCGGCGTGGAGCTGGAGCTGGTGGTGCGGAACAATCCGGCTGAAATCCTCAGTTTGCTCGAGGAGGGCAAGGTGGATCTGGCCGCAGCCGGCCTGACCCGCACCGAACAGCGTGAAGATCGTTATCGCTTTTCCGACAGTTACCAGCAGGTCACCCAGCAGGTGGTCTGTCGCCGTGGCGGTGCCTATCCCGAAGAGCCGAAAGACCTGGTTGGTCTGTCGCTCACGGTGCCGTCCGAAACCAGTTATGTCGATCAGTTACAGCGTTTGAAAAAAGAGGTTCCGGAGCTGACCTGGGAAGTGGATCCCGAACACGATACCGAGTATCTACTCGAGCGGGTCTGGCGTCGCAAACTCGACTGTACTGTCGGTGATTCGAATATCGTCAAGGTCAACCAGCGATACATGCCCGAATTGATGGTGCGCTTTGATATCAGCAAACCCCAGCCGCTGGCCTGGGCCATGCCTGGCGAAGCCCATGGCTTGCAAAGTGCAGTCAATACCTGGCTGTCCGGGTTTCGTGACGACGGTGTACTGGAACACCTGATTAACAAGTATTACGGTTTTATCGAGGTGTTCGACTATGTCGACACCCGCGCCTTCAAACGCAAGGTCAGGCGCGTCCTGCCTGCGTACAAGGCAATGTTTCAGACAGCCGGCAGGAAATACGGTATCGACTGGACTCTGCTGGCGGCCCAGGCCTATCAGGAATCTCACTGGGATCGCCTGGCACGCAGCCCCACCGGCGTGCGTGGCATTATGATGCTGACCCGCACCACGGCAAAGGAGGTCGGGGTCTCAAGCCGGCTGGATCCCGAGCAAAGTATCATGGGCGGGGCCAGGTACATGGCGAACCTGCTTGGTCGGTTACCGGATGAGATCACCGAACCGGATCGCACCTGGATCGCCCTGGCGGCGTATAACGTCGGCATGGGGCATGTTTACGATGCCCGCAAACTGGCACGTGAACAGGGAGTGGATCCGAATTTATGGCACGAGTTCCGTGAGGTCCTGCCACTGCTGTCGCAGAAAAAATACTACAAGGATTTACGCTACGGTTACGCGCGTGGCTCGGAACCGGTGCGCTATGTGCGGCGTATCCGCAACTATCACGACATGCTGCTGCAGGCCCTCAAGGACAAATAGCCCTTTGGGCAGGGACGAGGCACGAGTAAAAAAACTCACCACGAAGACTCGAAGACACGAAGAAAACCTTATCAATCTTTGCTTTTCAGCGTTCAGGTGTCCTTTCAAAGCACGTTGAGTCTGAGAGCGTTATGATTGCGCTTACAAGATACAAGAGTACGAAGACACACTATAGAGTTTTTCTTTCTTCGTGTCTTCGAGTCTTCGTGGTGGTCACTTCTTGTTCCCGGCGTAGTGACGCTGGATGTAGTCGTCGATGATTTGCTGGAATTCCCCGGCGATGTTGTCGCCCTTGAGGGTCACGGTTTTCTCGCCGTCCACGTAAACCGGGGCAACCGGTTTTTCCCCCGTGCCGGGCAGGCTGATGCCGATGTTGGCATGTTTGCTTTCACCGGGACCGTTGACCACGCAGCCCATCACCGCCACGCTCATCTCTTCGACACCGGCATATTGCTCACGCCACTGCGGCATCTGCTGGCGCAGGTAGCTTTGTATATCCATGGCCAGTTGCTGGAAGTAGGTGCTGGAGGTGCGGCCGCAGCCGGGGCAGGCCACGACCATCGGGGTGAAAGCGCGCAGGCCCATCGATTGCAGGATCTCCTGTGCCACCACCACTTCCTGGCAACGGTCGCCGCCCGGTTCCGGGGTCAGTGAGATACGGATGGTATCGCCGATACCCTGTTGTAACAGTACGGCCAGCGCGGCGGTCGAGGCGACGATGCCCTTAGAGCCCATGCCGGCTTCGGTCAGGCCCAGGTGTAACGGATAATCACACCGGGCGGAGAGATCCCGGTAGACGCTGATCAGATCCTGCACGCCACTCATCTTGCAGGACAATATAATCCGGTCATGCGGCAGGCCCAGCTCTTCGGCCTGCTGGGCACTCTCCAGCGCCGAGGTGACCACCGCCGCGTGCATGAGCGCGGTCGACTCGCGCGGCTCGGGCAGTCTGGCATTCTCGTCCATCATGCGGGCCAGCAGGCTCTGGTCCAGCGAGCCCCAGTTGACGCCGATACGGACCGGTTTGTCGTAGTGGATGGCCGTTTCGATCATGCGCGCGAACTGCTCGTCGCGTTTTTTGCCTTTGCCCACGTTACCGGGGTTGATGCGGTATTTGGCCAGCGCAGCGGCACACTCGGGATAATCACTCAGCAGCTTGTGACCGTTGAAATGAAAGTCGCCCACCAGCGGGGTGGTGCAGCCGGCCTGATCCAGGGCCTCGCGAATCTGCGGGACCGCTGCCGCCGCCTCGGCGCTGTTGACAGTGATGCGCACCAGCTCGGAGCCGGCCTGACTCAGCTCGCGGACCTGCCGGACCGTGGCGACCACGTCGGCGGTGTCCGTATTGGTCATCGACTGTACGACGATAGGGGCATCGCCGCCCACCGTGACGTGGCCGACCTGGACGGGAACCGTGCGCTGACGCTGAACCGAATTGCTCATGTTATCTGTAAGCCATTGACCGTAAAGGGAGGATCATACCATATCCATTTTATGCCAGTGGGGCCTGAGATAAAATTTCGCCTGCGCCGGTGGTGGTCCCGGGCCGCCCGGGCTACCACCGAAGACACTGAAAGCACCGAACTTACCGAATAATGAAATATAGGTCTCCTCGGTGAGTTCGGTGCATTCGGTGGTTTCATTTGCCGGTCATCTGCTTGGGATAATTTGCCGGGGGACGGGCAATTTCCGCACAATCGCTCATACAAAAACGGTGTAAACCCTATATAATAGCGGCCGAAATACGAATACCAACGCAATCGAAACAGGGGACAGGAAATGGCAAAACAACAGGCAGGCAAGAAACCGACCATGGCCGATCAGGCGGACCGGCATGTGTTGTACCAGAAGTCGGTGCAGGCCCCGGAGGCTGAAGTCGCCTTCTTTGACCAGGTGTTCCCCGAATTGCGTGGCCGCAAGGCACTGAGCATGAAAGAGGATTTCTGTGGCACTGCCTATCTGGCCGCCGAGTGGTGCAAGTCGGATCCCCAGCGTACCGCCATCGGGGTGGATTATGACGAAGAGACCGTCGAGTGGGGCCGCAAGCACAACATCGAGGCCGAAGGCGGCGATCTGGCCGATCGTATTACCCTGCACATTGACGACGTGCGCAACGTCACCGAACCGCAGGTGGATATCGTCTGCGCCTTTAACTTCAGCTACTGCCTGTTCGAAAAGCGCGATGAGTTGATCGACTACTTCAAAAAGGCCCGCCAGAGCCTGGTCGACGATGGCCTGTTGATTCTGGATCTGTTCGGCGGCACCGAGTGTGAAGACGTCATCGAGGAAGAAACCGAGATCGAGGACGAACCGGCCACCTATATCTGGGAACACGTCGCTTTCAATCCCATCGATCACCACATGAAATGCGCCATCCATTTCGAATTCGACGACGGCTCACGCATGCAAAACGCCTTTACCTACGAATGGCGCCTGTGGGCCATCCCCGAAGTGCGTGAACTCCTTGAAGAAGCCGGCTTCAGCAAGTCACGGGTCTACTGGGAAAAATACGAAGAGACCGATGACGACGATGACGAACTGGAAGGCACCGGTGAATACGAAGAAGTGACCGAAGTGGAAAACCAGGAATCCTGGATGATCTACATCGTCGCTGAGAAATGATCCATTTCTTTATGTTCGTGAAAGTAACGCGAAGGACGCAAAGACGCGGAGAACGCAAAGAAGAATAAATAATATGTTTTTACCGGGAACTTCAACGGATAGCTATAATGGAATAATAACAGTGTCCTGATGATGCCCCAAAAAATAAAAGGCGCCTTGGCGCCTTTTTATTTTCATGTAATGATTTTTATTCTTCGCGCCCTTTGCGCCTCTGCGTCCTTTGCGTTAGTTCCACCGTACAAACTATTACCTCAAAATCATATCACTCATCGTCCGCCGGTTCGGCATGGTAGGGCTCTTCGCGGACGCGGTCGTGGATGTGCATGCGGTAGTCGACGAACTTGTGCCTGTCGTGAAAGTGCATGAAGGGATTGCCCTTGATCTGTTCTTCCATGGTGGCGGTGGTCTTGTCCGCGTAGTTGTGGCCAGGCAGGGTGACGGTGTTGCCGGGGAGTTTGGCCAGCTTGTTCAGGGTGTCGTACATCTGTTCCGGATCGCCGCCGCTGAGATCGCAACGTCCGCAACCCCAGACGAACATGGTGTCCCCGGTGATCAGCTGATCGTGAATGTGGTAACAGGCCGAGCCGGGCGTGTGGCCGGGCGTGTGCAGGATCCGGATCTCGGTGTCACCGACCTTGATGGTATCGCCGCCATGATGCAGGGTCGGCAGTTCCAGGTGCTTTCCCCAGAACTCGGCCTCGGGCTTGAGCAGATGCAACTGGGCATCGTATTGCTGTAATACCTGTTCAACACCATTAATATGATCGTGGTGACTGTGGGTGAGCAGGATGTCACTGATGTTGATCCCGCGCTGTTCGGCCAGCGCCAGAATCTCCGGTACTTCCCAGGCCGGGTCCACCACGGCGGCACGTCCGCTGGCGTGATCGGTGATCACATAAATGAAGTTCTCCATCGGCCCCAGTTCCAGCGCATCGATGCTGTACTGCTCGTTGCTCACGATTTGCGTCATGGCCTGCCTCCTGTTCCATTCAGTCGTTCCCATCATAGGCCAATCGTCCCGCCGGATAAAACCCACCGTCGGTGATGTTGTCCGGACCATCGAGAACAGGGCTTTGACTACTGCGCGGTAAAATCCGCCACCGAAGACACCGGGCTCACTGAATACACCGAAAACAACCGGATCATGGACTGACGGTCCATTTCAGGGCTTTCGGTGTCGTCGGTGTTTTGGTGGTTAGCCGCTATTATCGATTCTCTGCGGGCTGCTGTACGGTGAAAATCAGGGGCACATGGGCTCTTGCGGGGTTCGGATCCGGGCCGGGAAAGGGTAAACTGTCGGGCCGTTTGATTGATGGAGCAGGGCATGGAACCGGAGTTCTGGCACGAGCGTTGGGAGAATAACCTGATCGGGTTTCATCTCGATGAGGTCAATCCTCATCTGCGCGCCCACTGGCACAGCCTGGCGGTCAGCCCGGGTGCCCGGGTGCTGGTGCCATTGTGCGGCAAAAGCCTGGATCTGGTCTGGCTGGCCGGGCAGGGGTATGAAGTGATCGGCGTGGAAGTCAGCCCGGTTGCGGTCAAGGATTTTTTTGCCGAGAACCATCTGCGGGCGACCCGTATCGAAAACCAGCGCTGCGATATCTGGCGAGGCGAGTCGATTACCCTGTTGTGTGGCGATCTGTTTGCCCTGACGGCCGAGGATCTGGGAGAGATCGATGCGGTCTACGACCGGGGCTCACTGATTGCCCTGCCGCAGGCCCTGCGTCGGCGTTATGTCGAGACCCTCGATACCCAGGTATCAGCCACGGTCCCGCACCTGCTCATTACCCTGGATTACGACCCCGCCAAAATGGACGGGCCACCCTTTGCCGTCAGTGACGCGGAAGTCCGGGAGCTGTACGGGCAACACTATCAGGTCGACTGCCTGGAGTCGGAAGACGTGCTGGCACAGAACGAACGTTTCCGCAAACGGGGGCTGGACTGGCTGCAGGAGTCGGTCTTTCGGCTGGTTCCGCAAAAAAAGGGCTAAACTCCGGCCCGTTGGCGACCGATATAATCTTGCCCGTGAAAGAAAAACAGGAACCGAGTGCGTCATGAAACTGCCTGTCACCGCCGCCGTGTTGTCTCTGGGACTGCTGTGGGGAATCACCCCGCCGGTTCAGGCCGAATACTATTTATACCAGTTGCCCGATGGCTCGCGGGTGATTACCGATCGCCCCAAATTCGACAGTGCGCACAAGCTGGTGCGTAAAAGCGGCAACCCGGTCGGCCTGGGGCGCTACGCCGCCGGTCACAGCACCTTCAATACCGCGCCTGCCGCCAACTATCTGCGCTTTGAAAATATCATTCATACCGTGGCCAACCGGCACAAGATCGACGCGGCGCTGGTCAAAGCGGTGATTCACACCGAGTCTTTCTTCAACCCCAATGCCACCTCGCACAAGGGGGCCTCCGGCCTGATGCAGTTGATGCCGGCCACCGCCGAGCGCTATGGCGTTACCGATCTCTACAGCCCGCGCCAGAATATCGAAGGCGGCGTGCGCTACCTGCGCGATCTGATGCAACGCTATCCCCGGCAACTCAAACTCGTGCTGGCTGCCTACAATGCCGGTGAAAATGCCGTGGATCGTTACCAGGGTATCCCGCCATACCCCGAAACCCGCAAGTACGTCAAAAAAGTCCTGAAAAAACACGCGTTCTACAGTAACTGGCCCTGAAAATCAGGTTCTAGTTTCTAGAACCTGGTATCTAGTACCCAGCACCTGGCGCCTTGTTGAGGCGAGGGATATCCTCTTTTCACCATTTATATGATAATCCATACGTGATGTAACGTAACGGATTCCCCCATGGCTATTTTGCACGTCGACATGGATGCGTTTTACGCCTCGGTGGAGGTGCGCGAGCAGCCGGCGCTGGCCGGTCGGCCGGTGATCGTCGGCGGTTCGGCCGAGGGGCGCGGGGTGGTGGCGGCGGCCAGTTACGAGGCGCGTAAATTCGGAGTGCACAGCGCGATGCCGATGAGCCAGGCGCTGCGTTTGTGTCCCGATGCGGTCCGCCTGCCGGCGCGGCTCGATTTTTATCAACAGATCTCGCAACAGATCCGCGCCATCTTCGCCCGGTATACCCCCGAGATCGAGCCGCTCTCGCTGGATGAAGCGTTTCTCGATGTGACGGCCAGCGAAAAACTATTTGGTACTGCCCGGGAGATTGCGCTGCGAATCAAGCAGGATATCCGGGATGAATTGTCACTGGTCGCCTCGGTGGGGATTGCCCCCAACAAGTTCCTGGCCAAGATTGCTTCAGATCTCGACAAGCCCGATGGCCTGGTCGAGGTGGTGCAGGATCAGGTACAGACCTTTCTCGATCCGTTACCGGTTTCCCGTCTGTGGGGTGTGGGCAAGGTCACCGGTGCCCGCTTTGAACAACTGGGCATTCGCACCATCGGCCAGTTGCGCGGGCGCACCGCCGAATTTTTAACGATGGAGTTCGGCAAGTTCGGGGCTCACCTGTGGGAGCTGGCTCACGGTCGGGATCCCCGCCCGGTCATCAGCGATCATCGCGCCAAATCGATCTCCATGGAAAACACGTTTGCCACGGACATCCGCGATGCCCAGATTCTGCGCGCCTGGTTGATGGATATGGCCGAACAGGTCGCCTATCGTTTACGCCAGCAGGATTTTTACGGGCGCACCGTCCAGCTCAAGTTGCGCTTCGCCGATTTTAAAACCGTAACCCGTGCTCAAACGCTCGATGAGGCTACCCGCTCGACCCGGGATATCTGTCATACCGCGCTCGCGCTGCTGGAGGATGCCTGGACGGCGCGCTCACCGGCGGTACGCCTGCTCGGCGTCGGTGTCAGCGGTCTGGACGAGGTGCCACCGGCGCAGCAGCAGGGAGATCTGTTTGCCGGCACAGAGACGACCCCGGATAAACAACGCGAGCTTGACGAGCTGGCCGATGCCATTAACAACCGTTTCGGCAAGCAGCAACTGCGCCGTGGTGGCGGCTTTCACCGGCGTTCCTGAAAGTGAAGCGAGCTGTTGTCAGCGTGTTGGGGCTAGCGGTCAGGGAGCGTAACCGGCAATTAATATCCCCCGGTGCTCCGGTCCGTGCGAGGGTACTTGCGTATTCCTGCTCTAACGCCCTGACGTTTCCTGCGTTACAATTGAATAAAGCCTAAAGCCGTACTTTCAAAAAGGAGTTCTCATGGCCGATCTCGCAGGCAACCAGTCCGGTCCCAATGTGGTTTATCTGAAGGATTATACTCCGCCGGCCTATTTGATCGACAAAGTGGATCTGCATTTCGATCTGGATGCCTCCGCCACCCAGGTCCGGGCCACGCTGAGCGTACGGCGCAACGCGGCGCATCCCGATACCAATCCACCGTTGTATCTGCATGGCAATCATCTTGAACTGTTGAGCCTGCGTCTCCAGGGTGAGCCGCTGGATGAAGCGCAGTACCAGCTCGATGAAGAGGGACTGACGATTCCCGAGGTTCCCGAACAGTTTGAATTGATCGTCGAAACCCGCACTAACCCGGCCGCCAACACCGCCCTGGAAGGGTTGTATTACTCGGGCAGTATGCTCTGTACCCAGTGCGAGGCACAGGGTTTCCGCCGTATTACCTATTTCCCCGATCGCCCCGATGTCATGTCCTGTTATACCGTCACGCTGGTTGGCGACAAGGCCAAATACCCGGTGTTACTTTCCAACGGCAACCTGGTGGAAGCGGGGGAAACCGACGATGGTCGGCACTGGGCCCGGTGGGAGGACCCCAGCCTCAAGCCCAGTTACCTGTTCGCACTGGTGGCCGGGCAACTGGTTTATCAGGAGGATGCCTATACCACCATGAGTGGCCGTGAGGTGGTGCTGCGCATCTACGTGGAAGAGGAAAACCGTCACAAATGCGATCACGCCCTGACTTCTCTCAAACAGGCCATGCGCTGGGATGAGGAAACCTACGGCCGCGAATATGATCTGGATATTTATATGATCGTGGCGGTTAATGATTTCAACATGGGAGCTATGGAGAACAAGGGTCTGAATATTTTCAATTCCTCCTGTGTACTGGCCAGTCCCGAAACCGCAACCGATCATGACTTTTACAATATTCAGAGCATTGTCGCTCATGAATATTTCCATAACTGGTCGGGTAACCGCGTCACCTGCCGCGACTGGTTCCAGCTGAGCCTCAAGGAAGGTTTTACCGTCTTCCGCGATCAGGAGTTTTCCGCCGATCTCAACTCGCGCGCGGTCAAACGCATCGATGATGTGAACATTCTGCGTACCCATCAGTTTGCCCAGGACGCCGGCCCCATGGCACACCCGGTGCGCCCCGACCGCTACATGGAGATCAGCAACTTCTATACGGTCACTGTCTATAACAAGGGGGCCGAAGTGGTGCGTATGATCATGAACCTGGTCGGCCGCGAAGGCTTTCGCAAGGGGACCGATCTGTACTTTGCCCGGCACGACGGTCAGGCTGTGACAATTGAGGATTTCGTCAGGGCGATGGAGGAAGCCAACCATATCGAACTGGCTCAATTTATGCGCTGGTATAACCAGGCCGGCACTCCGGTGCTCAAGATTGACGAGGAGTTCGATGAGCAGGCGCAGACCTATACCCTGCACATCGAACAAAGCTGCCCGTCCACCCCGGGGCAGAAAGAAAAACAACCGTTTCATGTTCCCCTGGCAATCGGCCTGCTGGACCGCCAGGGCGATGATCTTTTACTGCAGCTGGACGGGGAAAACGCCCCGGCCGAGTCCCGTACCCGGGTTCTGTCGGTTACCGAACCAAAACAGAGCTTTACCTTTACCGGTGTGACACATCAGCCCGTTGCCTCACTGGGGCGCGCTTTCTCGGCACCAATCAAGATTAAAAACGGTTACGATGATGACAAGCTGGCTTTCCTGTTTGCGCACGACAGCGACGAATTCAATCGCTGGGATGCCGGTCAGCAACTGGCGATGAATATCCTGCTGAGATTAATCGAACAGTTCCAGCAGAAAAAACCACTGATGCTGGACGAGTCCTTCATCCTCGCTTTTCGCAAGACCCTGCTCAATCCCGACCTCGACAAGGCCCTGATCGCCCAGGCCCTGAGCCTGCCTTCTGAAGGCTATATCGCCGACCAGTGCGAAGTCGTGGATGTCGAGGCGATCTTCGAAGTGCGTCACTTCATGCGCCAGACGCTGGCGTTTGAACTCAAGGACGAATGGCTGCAGGTCTATCAGGCCAACAACAGCGACAAGGCCTATGCCTTTAACGCTGACGAGATGGCCCGTCGCTCGCTGCGCAATCTCTGCCTGGGTTACCTGCTGGAAACCGAAGAACAGGCCATGTTCGATCTGGCCATGCAGCAATATAGCCAGGCCAACAACATGACCGATACGCTGGCAGCCCTGTCGATGCTGGCCAACTACGCTATTTCTGAACGTCACCAGGCACTGGAAGACTTCTATCAAAAATGGCAGCACGATCAGCAAGTGGTGGAAAAATGGCTCGCCATCCAGGCCGGTTCACGACTGCCGCGCACTCTACAGCATGTCAGACAACTGATGGCGCATGAGGCCTTCAGTCTCAAGAATCCCAACAAGGTTCGTGCCCTGATCGGCCGTTTTTGTGCCGGAAACCCCATCAACTTCCATGCCGCCGATGGTAGTGGTTATCAGTTCCTCGGTGACCAGGTGCTGGAACTGGATAATCTCAATCCCCAGATTGCCGCCCGGTTGGTGCAAAGCCTCAGCCGCTGGAAGCGCTATGATGAAAGACGCCAGGGACTGATGCGACAGCAGCTGGAACGTATTCTGAACAAGGAGGGGTTATCCAAAGATGTCTACGAGATTGCCTCGAAGAGCATTGAATAAGAACTACCTGTTGTCTATTCCCTGATACGGCACGTTACCTTCTTCCCGTATACAGAATGATATGGAAGAGTTTTCTACTTATTCGCGGAGGAAGGGGACGGCACAATGATTAACGATGAGCGACCAGAGCATGAACCGCTGGATGAAAATGTCGTATTTCATGTTCATGGAGTGACCAAGGTCTACCAGATGGGGGAGGTCCAGGTTCACGCGCTACGCGGGATCGATCTGGATATTTATCGTGGTGAATTTACCGTGTTACTGGGAGCGTCGGGTAGTGGTAAATCCACCTTGCTGAATATTCTCGGTGGGCTGGATACACCAACGGACGGTCATGTTTTTTATGCCGAAAATGATCTCACCCGTGCTACAGAGAAGGAACTTACCAGGTACCGACGCTATCATGTCGGTTTCGTTTTCCAGTTTTACAATCTGATTCCCAGTCTGACGGCCAGAGAGAATGTTGCCGTGGTTACCGAAATTGCCCGTTCTCCCATGAAACCGGAGGATGCGCTGGCGCTTGTCGGCCTGTCTGAGCGGCTGGATCATTTTCCGGCACAACTTTCCGGCGGGGAGCAGCAACGGGTGGCTATTGCCCGCGCTATCGCCAAAAACCCCGAAGTATTGTTGTGCGATGAGCCGACCGGGGCGCTGGATTCCAGGACCGGTATCGTGGTGCTCGAGGCCTTGCAGCGTGTTAACCGGGAACTGGGTACTAGCACGGCTGTCATTACCCATAATGCCGGCATTGCAAAAATGGCGGACCGGGTCATTCATCTGAGCGATGGCCGCATTAGTGAAATACAAGTCAATGAGACAAGGCTGTCGCCCGGTGAACTGAGCTGGTAACCATACATGGATGCCATCGATAAAAAACTCTGGCGCGAACTATGGAATATGCGAATGCAGGCCCTGGCGATTGCAATGGTAATCGTCGGCGGGGTCGGCATCTTCATCATGTCCCTGAGTACTTTGCACTCCCTGTTTGAAACCCGGGAGACCTATTACCGGGAGCACCATTTCGCCGAGGTGTTCGCCTCGCTCAAACGCGCACCACTGTCGCTGGCAAGACAAATTGAAGAGATACCGGGAGTCGACAAGGTGGATACCCGGGTAGTTGCTTATGTGAGCCTCGATGTGCCCGAATTCGCTGATCCGGTGAGCGCTCACCTGGTGTCCCTGCCCGATAATAGTCGCGGATTGCTCAACCAGATATATTTGCGCAATGGACGCCTGATCGATCCGGCAAGGGATGATGAAATCCTGGTAAGCGAGAAATTTGCCCAGGCCCACGAGCTGAGGCCGGGTGACAACCTGCGGGCGACCATTAACGGTCGGCGCCAGTCCCTGACAGTAGTGGGGGTGGCCCTGTCTCCGGAGTACATCTACCAGATTGCACCCGGAGCAATCTTCCCTGATAACCAGCGATACGGCGTACTATGGATGTCACGCAAGCCGCTGGCTACGGCCTATGATATGGACGGCGCATTCAACAATATCACGCTCACCCTGAGTGAAGGTGGTAATGAGCAGGATGTAATAGACCGTCTCGATGAGTTGCTAAAACCTTATGGTGGCACCGGCGCCTATGCCCGGAAGGACCAGCATTCTAACCGATTCATGACCGAGGAGCTCAAACAGCAGCAGACTATCGCCACGGTTTTTCCGATAATTTTTTTCGGGGTCGCTGCATTTCTGCTTAATGTGGTTATCAGCCGGCTTATCAGCCTGGAACGTGAACAGATAGCCGGTCTCAAGGCGTTTGGCTACAGTAATTATGCTGTCGGATGGCACTATATAAAACTGGTGCTATTGATTGTTGGATTAGGTGTTGCCGGTGGTATCGTGGTCGGGATCTGGATGGGTAAGGCATTAAGCAATACATACATGGAATTCTTCAGTTTGCCTTTCATGACCTATGTTATCAAACCGCAGGTAATCATTGGCGCCGCCATGATCAGTATCGCCGTTGCTGTTCTGGGGACATTGCATGCGGTACGTGGCGCCGCAAGGTTACCCCCGGCCCAGGCCATGCGGCCAGAGCAACCGGCCATTTACCGGGCCACAGTGGTCGAACGGCTGGGTCTGCAGCGCTGGTTTTCCCAGCCGACGCGTATGATCCTGCGCCATATTGAACGCCGGCCATTCAAATCACTGCTGACTATCCTGGGAATAGCGCTGGCCTGTGGAGTAATGCTGGTAACAGGATTCCAGGAGGGTGCAATCGACGAGATGGTCAAGGTCCAGTATAGCATGAGTCAACGGGAAGATCTGATGGCTACCTATACCGAACCGACCTCGGCCCGTTCGCTATATTCACTTGACAGTCTTATGGGTGTTGAACACGTGGAAGGCGTACGTGATGTTCCCGCCCGTCTCAAGTATGAACACCGATCCTATCGAACTGCGGTTCAGGGCATACAGTCTGAGGGAAAATTGTTACGGCTTCTGGATAATGAATTGAATGTTATTCATCCTCCGCAACACGGAGTAGTTCTCACCGATTATCTTGCCAAACTACTCAGTATCGATCCTGGTGACTTGCTGACCATCGAAGTTCTGGAGGGTGACCGTCCTGTCATACAGGTTCCGGTGATCGGTACAGCCAAGCAGGACATGGGAATGAACGCTTACATGCAGCGAAATTCGTTGAACCGGTTGTTAAAAGAAGGCGATGTCATTACCAGTGTTCTGTTAAAGGTTGACGATAGTCATCAGAATCATATCTATTCCGAACTCAAGGACATGCCACGCATAGCCGGTGTTATAGAGCAGCAATCAGCCATTGATGCGTTTTATGACAATGTCGCCCGGATGATTTTATTTTACAATTTCATTACCACCCTGCTGGGTGGCAGTATTGCCTTTGGCGTAGTATACAATAGTATGCGCATCGCTCTGTCCGAGCGAAGCCGTGAACTGGCCAGTCTGCGAGTTCTGGGGCTGGAGCGCAGTGAAGTTGCCTACATTCTACTGGGTGAGCTTGTCTTGCTTACACTCATTGCAATTCCTGTTGGGTTTATGATTGGCTATGGCCTGTGCGCTTATCTGGCATCCGCCTTCGATACCGATCTGTACCGGGTTCCGTTGGTTCTTGGTAAGAACGTCTATGCCTTTTCCGCCTCGGTTGTCCTGGCTTCCGCCCTGCTTTCCGCCATGTTGATTTGGCGTAATCTCGGCCAGCTCGATATGGTGGCCGTATTGAAGACCAAGGAGTAATGCATGCCGTTATCGATGGGAAAACATCCGGGAATCATCATTATTGCGTTCCTGGTAATCAGCTCCTTGATCTGGGGGTTCTGGCCGCGAGCTGTGTTCGTTGAAGCCGTCGAGGTTGAGCGCGGTCCGCTGACCGTTACTATCGAGGAAGAGGGGCGCACAAGGGTGATTGATCGCTATGTCATCTCGGCACCCATTGACGGTGTTGCCTGTCGGGTAGAACTCGATGTGGGTGATCCGGTAAAAGAGGGTGAAACTCTGCTGGGCATTGCACCGCTGGAGTCACAGGTGCTGGATCCGCGCACACGCGCCCAGGCCCGGGCCCAGGTTGCCGCTGCCGAATCGGCCTTGCAGGCCGCCAGGGAACAGGCCCAGGCGGCTGCTGCCTCCGAGAAGCTGGCTGTTACTGAGGTCAAACGGCTGCAACCATTAATGGAAAAAGGAATGATTTCCCGTGATGTTTTTGACAGGGCACTGACCCGGGAACAGACGACCGCTGCGGCAAAACGTTCTGCCGAGTTTGCCGTTGATGTGGCGAAGTATGAACTACAGGCCGCGCGTTCCGTACTGGAGTATACCGCCGATCCCGAGCGTCAACCGGCAGAACGGGTACCGGTTCGCTCACCGATCGACGGAAAAATTCTCAGTGTCAATCACGAATGTGAGGGCCCGGTACGTACAGGTCAGCCCCTGCTGGAAGTCGGGGACCCCTCTGCGCTCGAAGTCGAGGTAGATGTGCTTTCTGCCGATGCTGTCAAGATCTCGCCCGGGATGAGAGTTCGTTTCGATCGCTGGGGTGGAGAACAGCTACTGGAAGGGCGGGTGCGAACTGTCGAGCCGGTTGGCTTTACCAAGATTTCTGCGCTGGGGGTAGAGGAACAGCGGGTTATGGTGATCTCGGACTTCACCTCGCCGGCGGAAGCCTGGCAACGACTGGGAGACGGGTATCGTGTCGAGGCCCGGTTTGTTATCTGGCATGAAGACGATGTCCTGCAGGTGCCGGCAAGCAGCCTGTTCCGTTATAACAACGGTTGGGCGTTATTTGTGGTCGAGGATGGTCGTGCCAGGCGGCGAGAGGTGGAAATCGGCCAGCGTACCGGACTAACTGCACAGATCCTGGCGGGAGTGGGACAGGGAGAGAAAGTCATCAATCATCCGAGTGACGATGTAGAGAATGGCGTGAGAGTCGATTTACGCTGATTTCTTCTCAATACCCAGTCGCTTGATGCGTGAGGCCAGGGTAGTGGGTTTCATGTTCAGCTGTTCCGCAGCGCCACCTGGGCCGAAGATTCGTCCCTCACTGTACTGTAGCGCAAGACGGATGTTACGGATTTCAAGGGCACGAAGCTGATCACGGGTCATAAGAGCGTCCCCATCAGGTGTCGGTTCCCTGGCTGGCGGATTTCCGGTGTCGGTTTTGGTGACAGGCAAGTCGAAGATTAAGCGATCCCCGCGAGCAAGGATGATAGCTCGTTCTATTACGTTTTCCAGTTCACGGATATTACCCGGCCAGTGGTAAGCAGACAGATGATCGATGTCACCCTGGGTGAGTCGTACATCAGGTTTATTCAACTTGTGTCTGGCATGATTGAGAAAATGTGTGGCGAGAAGGGGAATATCATCCTTGCGCTCTCGCAAGGCGGCTGATTCGACCGGGAAAACATTGAGTCGGAAATAGAGATCCTCGCGAAAAGTCCGTTTGCGGACTTCCTGTAGCAGATCGCGGTTGGTCGCTGCAATTAAACGCACGTCCACCTTGCGGGTCCGGCTGTCACCAACCCGCTCGAACTGGCCTTCCTGCAGCACGCGTAATAGCTTGCCCTGCAATTCAATGGGGATCTCGCCAACTTCGTCAAGAAACAGCGTGCCACCGTTCGCCAGTTCGAAACGCCCGGCACGATCGCTGGTGGCACCGGTAAAGGCGCCTTTTACATGACCGAAGAATTCGCTTTCGAATAATTCGCGCGGGATCGCCGCGCAGTTAACCCGGATCAACGGACGTTCGCTGCGCCCGCTGGATTCATGTATGGCCCGCGCAATCAGTTCCTTGCCGGTGCCGGATTCGCCACTGATCAGGACATTCGCTTCGGTCGGTGCTACCAGCTGGATCTGGTGAATGGTACGCTGGATGGCGGTGCTCTTGCCGACGATCTCCTTGTAGTTGTACTCGCTACGAATCTCTTCCTGCAGGTAGGCATTTTCCTGTTCCAGCCGCTGTTTGAGCTGATTGACTTCTTCCAGTGCCGAATGCAGGTTGTGTTCGGTTTCCTTGCGCTCGGTAATGTCGCGGAATATCACTACGGCACCCACCAGCCGGCCGTGATCGGTCACCGGTGTACTGGTGTACTCGACCGGAAAGGCGCTACCGTCCTTGCGCCAGAAAATTTCATTATCGACCCGGTGTACCGCCCCGTCATGAAATGCAGCGTAAATCGGACAGTCTTCCACATGATAATGATCACCATCGGCATGAGTGTGATGTATCAATGTATGAATATCCTCGCCGACGACTTCATCCGCCTTCCAGCCGAGCATCTGCTCGGCAGCTGGATTAAGAAAGGTTGTCTGACCGCTGGCATTGACCCCGTATATACCGTCACCCACGGCCTGGAGTAACAACTGGTTTTCCCGTTCGATCTCCTGAAATATTTCCTCGATCTGTTGCCACTCACCCAGCCCACGGCGGATGTAATCATCGGCACGGGCTTTTTGTTCCTGTTTCTGTTTCTGCAGGCGATCGCGGATCAGCATGGCAAGCAATGGCTTTTCGTTGACACGGATCGCACAGGCGGAGATCTCGACCACCAGAGGCTGACCGTCATGATGATAACAGCACAACTCCAGACTCCAGCCGCTTTGCCGGGTCAGAACCTGGTCAGTGAAATTAATCAAATCGGCGAGACAGTGTTTGAATAACCTGCTGACCGGCATGCTGACCAGGTCGGTTGCACTGTAACCCAGATGCTGTTGCGCGGTGGTATTACTCATGATTACCCGATCGGCATAGGGATCGATGATGAGCAGGGATTCCTGAATAGCTTGCAGGGTCTGCAATGCCAGGCTGTGATGTAGCTCGGTGTCGATTGTCATGTTGATTCCGTCCGGTAAGGCGGGCCCTGTTTTGTCTGTTGCCTGCAGTCTGCAGTGCATTGACTATCGCAAGAAGCGTTCCAGGTTACGGTTTTTCGTAATCGGGGTTCGGCAATTTCGTAGATTACGAAATTGCGTGATGGTCTTATCTTTCTTGTTGTTCCGCTTTTGTTCGGTATTTCAATCATTTATTTCCGATTTCAAAAACTGGTACGGCAATTGCTCAGGGTAATACCAGATACAGCCTGCGCGCTGCAAACCAGTAACCGGGTGACTGACTCGACGTAGCGTTGCATCACGATAGCGCGCATGCACCAGGGTAGTGCGCATGATTGATTTTAACCAAGCCGAACCGAAGAGGTAGGAAACCATGAGCAACAAGAGTCTCGATAATCCTTTCGATCCCAACAGCGATTTGAGTCACGGTGCTGCCTGTACCTGTGCGGCCTGCAGTCAGTCAACGGTCACTGGCGATAAACAGACAACGCAGCAAGCCAAGCAGGCCGATGGAGTGACCGAACAAAATGCATCCGCTTTCGACAGTCCCGAGGATCTAATGGATCGTGCGGTGGAAAGTGCCGTGGTTCGCGCCGTATTCGGCCATAATGAAGTCTCACGCCGGTCATTTATGAAACTGGTGGGGGCGGGTACCGCAGCCGCCGCGCTGGCCAGTATCTTCCCCATGGAGGCCGCCAAGGCCGCAGTTAAGGACAGCCTCGGTCCGCTGGAGAAGAAGAAGCTCAAGGTCGGTTTTGTACCGATCACCTGTGCCACGCCGATCATTATGGCGCATCCGATGGGTTTCTACGAGAAATACGGACTGGATGTGGATGTGATCAAAACTGCCGGCTGGGCTGTCTCGCGTGACAAGTCCCTGAACATGGAATATGACGCCGCGCATATGCTGACACCGATGCCACTGGCCATTTCCATGGGGGCCGGTTCCACGGCCAAACCGTTTTTGATGCCGGCAGTGGAAAATATCAACGGCCAGGCCATCACCTTGCACAACAAGCACAAGGACAAGCGCGATCCCAAACAGTGGAAAGGCTTCAAGTTCGGTGTGCCGTTCGAATATTCGATGCATAACTTCCTGTTGCGTTATTACGTGGCCGAACATGGTCTGGACCCGGACAAGGACATCCAGATCCGCGTGGTTCCGCCGCCGGAGATGGTGGCCAATCTGCGTGCAGGCAACCTCGATGGCTATCTGTCGCCGGATCCGTTTAACCAGCGGGCGGTCTGGGAAAAGATCGGCTTTATTCATCTTCTGACCAAAGAGATCTGGCAGGGCCATCCCTGCTGTGCGTTTGCCACCAGCGCCGAGTTTGCCCGGGAAAATCCCAATACCTACGGCGCGCTGTTCAAATCCATTGTGGATGCCACGCATTTCTCGGCCAAACAGGAGAACCGCAAGGATATCGCCCAGGCTATTTCCGCCAAGGGCTATCTCAACCAGCCGGTTCCGGTTGTCGAGCAGGTATTGACCGGTCGATTTGCCGACGGGCTGGGTAACGTGCGTAACGAACCGGATCGTATCGACTTCGATCCTTTCCCCTGGCACTCCATGGCAGTCTGGATCCTGACCCAGATGAAACGCTGGGGTTATATCAAGGGCGACGTGAACTATCAGGGGATCGCGGAAGAAGTTTACCTGGCCTCCGAATGCGGCAACCTGATGAAAGAGCTGGGTTACGAGCCGCCGAAGGAAACCTATGAAAATTACACCATCATGGGCAAGGAATTCGACTACACGAAACCCGAAGAATATGCCAAGGGCTTCGCGATCACGAGGGCCTGAAGTATGGATATCTTTCAGAACCTCAATGTTCGGGCGGCGCTCCTGTCGGTGCTCATACTTGTCCTGTTCCTGACTATCTGGGAACAGGGTAACAAGGCGCCCGACGTGGACAAGCCGATGACCGAGTATGAACGTCTGATGGGGGGCTCGGAGCCGCAGGCCCGGGTCCCCAACCCGAGTGAGATCGGTGCCCTGGCGGTCGAGGAGTTGAGTAATCCGTTCTACGACAAGGGGCCCAATGACAAGGGTATCGGCCTGCAGCTTCTCTATTCGCTCAAGCGGGTTCTGCTGGGTTATTTGCTGGCTGCACTGGTCGCCATTCCAGTCGGGTTTTTGATCGGTATGTCTCCACTGATGTACAAGGCACTGGATCCTTTTATTCAGGTGTTAAAGCCGATCTCACCACTGGCCTGGATGCCGTTGGCGTTGTTCATCCTCAAGGATTCCGAGGTGTCCTCGGTATTTGTCATCTTCATCTGCTCGATCTGGCCCATGCTGATCAATACCGCGTTCGGAGTCAGCGCCGTGAAAAAGGATTATCTCAACGTCGCGCGAACCCATGAACTCGGACCGTTGCGAACCGCGTTTCTGGTGGTCCTGCCTGCCGCTGCACCGACTATTCTGACCGGTATGCGGATTTCGATCGGCATCGCCTGGTTGGTAATCGTCGCTGCCGAGATGCTGGTTGGCGGTACCGGTATCGGTTACTACGTGTGGAATGAATGGAACAACCTGGATCTGACCAGTGTGGTGTTCTCCATTCTGATGATCGGCGTGGTGGGTATGTTACTGGACCTCATGCTGGCCAAAGCCACACGCCTGGTCCAATACGTGGAGTAAAACAATGAACAGGAAAAAATACTTTCTCGATGCACAGGGGCTGGTCAAGCAGTTCCCCGCTCCGAAGGGAGGCCAGCCCCTGACCGTGTTCGAAAATCTCAATTTCGGGATCAACAAGGGTGAGTTTGTCTGCATCATCGGTCATTCCGGCTGTGGCAAATCGACCATCATGAACATCCTGGCCGGCCTGGATCAGGCCAGTGGCGGGGTAGTGTTGATGGATAACAGGGAGGTGGCCGGGCCGAGCCTGGATCGCGGGGTGGTGTTTCAGAACTACAGCCTGCTGCCATGGATGAGTTGTCTGAAAAACATTACCTTCGCAGTCAAGTCTCGCTGGCCACAGTGGAGCAGTGAGCAGGTTTATGAGCACAGTATGAAGTATATCGAGATGGTGGGGCTCAAAGGTGCCGAGCTGCGAAAACCTTCGCAGCTATCAGGTGGTATGCGCCAGCGAGTGAGTATTGCCCGGGCCTTTGCCATCGAGCCGAAACTGTTGTTACTGGATGAGCCTTTCGGCGCGCTGGACGCCCTGACTCGCGGCATGATTCAGGAGGAACTGATCAAAATCTGTGAACAGACCGGACAGACTGTATTCATGATTACCCATGACGTGGATGAAGCGATTTTGCTGGCGGATCGTATCTTTTTGATGAGTAATGGTCCCAACGCAACAATTGCCGAATCGGTAGTGATCGATATCCCGCGCCATCGAGATCGGGAACAGATTATCCATCATCCGAACTATTACACGATTCGCAACCATCTGGTCGATTTCCTGGTTAAACGATCCAAGGAGCTCAACGATCCGGAGGTCGCGGCCGTACCCCACGACGATAACGCCAGACCGGCCTATCCGCCGGAAGTGAACCCGGCCACAGGCCAGGTAAGCCAGTTGATTGAAACCGAGACGACCGAGGGCAGCGAACTCAGCCGCCAGGTCGTGAATATGCAATAACCCAAGGAGAAACCCCATGAGTGTAACCGCAGAAAGTCTCGTGACCCCGTCGTCCTCGCTGTCTGGCACCATGCTCAGCAAGGAACAGATGACCGAAACCATTATCGCCGCCAAGCTTGAAAAGGGCCTGAGCTGGCAGGAAATCGCCGATGAAGTCGGCGCCGGCGTTCTCTGGCTGACCTCGGTCTGTTTCGGCAAGAACAGCGCCAAAAAGGACATTGCCGATAAACTATGCAGTGTTCTGGGGCTGGGAACGGAAGTGAGTACCGCTCTGCAGGCCTTTCCCAATAAATCCTGGGACTGGACGATTCCGCAGGACCCGGTGATTTATCGCTTTTATGAATTGATTGGCGTGTATGGCGATACCATCAAGGAAATTATTCATGAAAAATTCGGCGACGGCATCATGAGCGCCATTGATTTCAGCATGGATATTGACAAGGAAGAGAACCCGGCCGGTGATCGGGTTGTTCTGACACTGAACGGAAAATTCCTGCCTTACAAATCCTGGTGAGCGCGGCCGCAGGCATCTAAACCGCTTATCCGGTGAACAATGCCCCGGCCATCGTCAGTCGGCCGGGGCGTTTCAGCTGACGTTTTCTGTGGCGAGGCGCCCCTGCCGGGGAGCCAGAGGGAACCAGGATCCTGTAAACTGCCCGTTTGAATCAGATGACGGGATACGCACATGCAAATCTGGGTCGATGCCGACGCCTGTCCGGCCGTGATCAAGGAGATCCTGTTCCGCGCGGCGCAGCGTACACAGACACCAATGACGCTGGTGGCAAACCAGTATGTCAAAGTTCCCCGATCCCCCCATATTAAATCCCTGCGGGTTGAGCACGGCTTTGATGTGGCGGACAACGAGATTGTGCAGCGCGTCGAAGCGGGGGACCTGGTCATTACCAGCGACATTCCCCTGGCGGCCGAGGTGATCGAAAAAGGAGCCCGGGCGCTGAGTTTTCGCGGGGAATTGTTTACTATCGAAAATATCCGCTCCCGGCTGAACATGCGCGATTTCATGGATACGTTGCGGGCCAGCGGGGTGGACACCGGCGGACAGGCGGCGATGAGCCAGACCGAGCGCCAGGCGTTTGCCAATCATCTGGACAGGATCCTCACTCGCAGCCAGCCCGGTGTCTAAGCTGCCATGCTGAAACTGCCACACACTGTCGAGCAACACGATTTCGACATCCTCAAGCAGGTCCTGAAACGGGAGCTGGAATCGGGGGTGGGCGCACACCTGCCGCTGGATCAGGGGACTGCTGAGGGAGGTTACAGTGATGCGAGCGAGCTACGTGTGACCGTACTGGGTATCGATCAGGATGGTCATCTGCTGTATGCGCGTATCGGTGTCTTTTTCACCGAAATCGTGGCCAATTGCAGTTGCGGAGACGAACCGCTGCACAAGCCGGCCTATTGCCAGATGCAGTTGTGCATCGATCGCAGCACCGGTGTGGCTTCGGCCCGTGTCATGACGGATTGAGTTTTATGCTGCGCATTTCAAAAAATGTGGTGATTCCCGACAACGAGATCGACATGCAGGCGATTCGTGCCCAGGGAGCAGGTGGCCAGAACGTGAACAAGGTGGCTTCGGCCATTCATCTGCGCTTTGACATCAACGCTTCTTCCCTGCCGGCATTTTACAAACAGCGCCTGCTGACGCTTGCTGACCAGCGGATCTCCTCGGACGGAGTGATCGTGATCAAGGCGCAACGTTATCGCAGCCAGGAAAAAAACCGCGAGGAGGCGCTGGAGCGGCTGCGTGAACTGATTCGCTCGGTGCTGGTCACGCGCAAGAAGCGCAAGGCGACCCGACCGACTCGTGCCTCCGTCAAGCGTCGCCTGGATGCCAAACAAAAGCGTAGTAAAATCAAGCGTAATCGGGGCAAAGTGCGTTCCGACGAGTAGCCGTATCGGTTGTGCCGGGATCGACAGATTCATATACTGTTCCTGGTCTTTGAATCACGGAAGCTGCTACGCGTATGGCAAACAAACCGGTTGTCGCCGATAACAAACCCGCCAAGGTTAACCTTTCCACCGAACAGGAATATTATTTTTGCGTCTGCGGTCGCTCGCAGAGCCAGCCGTTTTGCGATGGCTCGCATGCGGTTACTGGCTTCGAGCCACTGGCATTCAGACCGCAGAAGGAAGGCGAGGCCTTTTTGTGCAACTGCAAGCACAGCGGCAATCTGCCCTATTGCGATGGCTCGCATAACCAGTTCGGCGAGAGTCAGGTCGGCAAGGAAGGTCCCGGCAACGAGAGTAATGACAGGAGCAAGGAGAAAGATAGACCCTCCCAACCTGAAGCAAAAGCCACGGAAGAGGAGCCGACTGTTGAATTGATACATCAGCTGGCAAAAGAGGGGCTGACTTCGCTGGGTAAACACGGTCCGATCGCGGCGATGGGCGTACCACGGCACAGGCTGCCGGACTGGGATGATATCCAGATCATGGTGGCGCAGTTGCACGACAAACCGCTGGATGACAACGCAACAGTCGATACTGAACTGGTCATCGGCCCGCAAAGCAAAAAGCCGCTGTGTCTGAAGATGCCGCTGTTTGTCTCCGATATGAGTTTCGGTTCACTTTCCGAAGAAGCTCGTCTGGCCCTGGCGAGGGGCGCCGAACAGGTGGGGACCGGCATCTGTTCCGGCGAGGGCGGCATGTTGCCGGAAGAACAGCAGGCTAACAGCCGCTATCTGTTCGAGCTGGGCAGTGCCTGTTTCGGTTATGATGAAACGATCCCGGCGCAGGTGCAGGCGTTTCACTTCAAGGGTGGGCAGGCCGCCAAGACCGGCACCGGCGGGCATCTGCCCGGAGCCAAGGTCAGCAAAAAAATTGCCGAGGTGCGCGGTATTCCCGAAGGCAAGTCGGCCTATTCGCCGCCGACCTTTACCGAACTGCACGAGCCGGCACAGTTCAAACATTTTGCCGATCAGGTACGCGAGATCAGCGGTGGCATTCCTGTCGGGTTCAAACTGAGTGCCAACCATATCGAGCGGGATATCGAGTTTGCCTTGCAGGCCGGTGCCGATTATCTGATCCTCGACGGACGTGGCGGTGGCACCGGAGCCTCGCCGTTACTGTTTCGGGATCACATCAGCGTGCCAACCATTCCGGCACTGGCCCGGGCGCGGCGTTATCTGGATCAACAGGGCGTCAGCGGCAAGGTGACCCTGATCATCACCGGTGGCTTGCGCACGCCGGCGGATTTCATCAAGGCCATGGCGCTGGGCGCCGACGGTATTGCCCTGGCCAACAGTGCCATCCAGGCGATCGGTTGCGTGGCCGCGCGTATCTGTCACACCAACCAGTGTCCCTCGGGCGTTGCCACCCAGGATCCCGAGTTACGCCAGCGGCTGGACGTGGACGACGGCGCCCATCGTCTGGCGCGCTTCCTGCAATCGTCGGTGCAGCTGATGCAGGTAATGGCGCGCGCCTGCGGGCATACGCGCCTCGATCAGTTCAATCAAAAAGATCTGGCCACGTTCGATTACGAGATGGCACGGTTGTCGGGGATCGTTTATGCCGGCCTGGCCGGTCAGCCCTGATGGGGCAGTCATCAAAGCGTGCAACGATTGACGTGAGACAAGCGCCAGAGACCAGCATCGTATCGTCCTTCATACCGGCACGGGGGCTGGGTAATCCCCATGTCCAGACCCTCTTGCCCCGCTTTATCAATCGCCGTTCCCTGGCGGTGACCTGGCAGGAGCTACCGTTACCCGATGGTGACTTTGTGGATCTTGCCTGGCGGAGCCAGCCTGCGGCCGATGACAGAACCCCGATCGTAGCGGTGTTTCATGGACTGGAAGGCTCACTCGGCTCCCCCTATGCGCGCGATATCCTGTACGCGATCGAGCAGCGCGGCTGGCATGGGGTGTTGATGCACTTTCGTGGTTGCTCTGGCCGGCTCAACCGCTTGCCACGTTCCTATCACAGCGGTGAGACCGGCGATGCGCGCTATTTTTTAAGCTGGCTGCAGGAGCAATACCCCCATGCCCCGCTGGGTGCCGTGGGCTACTCACTGGGCGGTAATATGCTGCTCAAGCTGCAGGCCGAGTGGGGCACCAGGTCGCCGTTGCGCGCGGCGGTATCGGTTTCGGCCCCTCTGAAACTGGACGTTTGTGCCGATCGCATCAATCAGGGTTTTTCAAAAGTGTATGAACGGCATCTGGTCAAAAGCCTGGTGACCAAAGTGCTGGCGAAATTTGCCGATCATGATTATGAGAAACTGATCGGATTGGCGTCGCAACAGATCGAAAAAACGCGCACCTTTCGCGAGTTTGATAACCGCTTCACTGCACCGATCCATGGCTTTACTGATGCCAACGATTATTACCTGCAATCGAGTGCATATACCTATCTTGGCGATATCCGACAACCGGCCTTGATTATCCAGGCCTACGATGATCCGTTCATGACCCCGGCAATCCTGCCCGATGTGCAACGACTGCCCGATAATGTGCAACTGGCAGTGAGTCCCCGTGGCGGACATGTCGGCTTTGTCGGCGGTTCTCTCACGCAACCACGCTACTGGTTGATGGACGCGGTGCCTGATTACCTGGCCCGGTTTTTCTGACTGGCGTTGGTAACGATGTTAGATGGCATCAATTAACCACCGAAACACCGATGACACTGAATTCACTGAAAGGCCTTCGGTTGATTTGATCAGTCCGTTCGGTATGTTCAGTTGCACAGGTTTCCTGTGGCGATAGCCTGTGTGACATTTGTCAGATTTGGAAATTCAGGCTGCGCTTTGCGGAATCTGACCTGCCCATGAATTCATCGAAGAGTGGATTCATTGTCTTTTCAGTGTTATTCGGTGTGTTCAGTGTTTCGGTGGTCAAATGATTAACTCACCGTGATGAATTTCAAGCACCTCGATTCTAACCGGCCACCACCCGGTTGCGGCCTTTCTTTTTGGCCTGGTAGAGCGCCTGATCGGCCCGTTTCATGATGGTCCGTGGGTCGTCGGCGGTGGTCGTGTCGGCAAGCCCGATGCTGACACTGATGGAGAGCGCGGGGGTGTCGGCCCGGGGACGGGGTTTTTCCGGCCGTCTGGCGGGTCGGGATTTATGGCGTACCCTGAATGGGCTGCTGGCGATGGTCTCACGTAACTGTTCGAGTACGTTCTGTACTTCGTCGGCTGCTTTACCGGGAAAGACCAGGGTGAACTCCTCCCCGCCATAGCGAAATGCCTTGCCACCTTTGACCCTGTTCAGATGGACAGCCAGCATACGCAGTACCTGATCACCCACGTCGTGGCCGTAGGTATCGTTGAGCTTTTTGAAGTGATCCACGTCGACCATGGCAAGGCTGTAACGGCTGCCCTGAGACATCAATGCCTGTCGTAGTGAGCGACGTGACGGCAACCGGGTCAGCTCATCGTAGTAGGCCAGCTGACGAATGTTGAATAACAGGGCCAGGAAAATCAGCAGACCGCCTGATAATAAATAGAGTCGGGACAGGAACGGCGTGCCGAACTGATGCAGGGCAAGCACCAGCGTCAGGAAGGTCACAAACAGTGCCCCCTGCAGTGGTGCCGGATGGGTAAAGACATAAATCAGCAAAACAACACTGCACAACAGTATCACCAGTTGTGCCAGCCCCGGAATGGGAGAGGTTGCCACTAATGGCAGCGGGGAATAGGTCAGGCTCCCGCTCAACTCACCGGGCAGGTTTTTTATCAGCCAGTACGCCAGCAATAGTTGTATCGCGATGAGTGTGGCGCGTTGCAGACCGTAACGATTAAGTATTCCCCGTTCCCGCCACAGATCATTGATGACCAGGTTGACCGGTACCAGCAGGCAGAGCAGGGCATGGATCAAGGTTGCCTGCGGATGGGGTGTGACAGACCAGACGGACAAATCCAGTACCGCGACACAGAGCAGCAGGATCAGCAGATTGAAGAATTCGCGGCTGTGACGGAACAACACGGCGAATAGCATGCCGATGATAAACAGGGCATAGGGCAAACGCGCGAAGAGCTCGACCAGAGGCTTCAGTTGATTGCTGAGCGGTTGTTGCAGCAGATATACCGCGAGCAATAACAGGGCCGGCAGCAGGAGTGTCTTGAGTGAGCGTTGCAGATCGGGCGCCACCGGTTCTCCCTGGCTGGTTTGTTATTTTAGTGTCTGCCGGTGCTGGTGCACGGTCTGGATGATGGCGTTTGGTCAGGCCGGGGAGGCGATATTGCTTTCCCCGACGGCGCCGGTTTTCAGCTCCGCGGCAAAATCGAGCATGCGCTGGACCGACACCCGGGCCTGTCGGGCGATCGCCGGGTCCACGTGGATCTCATTGGTGCCCTGTTCGAGCGAGTCGGCCAGGTTCTGCAGGCCGTTCATCGCCATCCACGGGCAGTGGGCGCAACTGCCACAGGAGGCACCGATACCACCGGTGGGCGCTTCGATCAGTTGTTTGCCCGGTGCCGCTTCATGCATCTTGTAGAAAATGCCCTTGTCGGTGGCGACGATGAAAGTGTCGTTGGGCAGATCGTGTACCGCGTTGATGAGCTGGGTCGTGGAACCGACCACGTCGGCCTGTTCGATGACATCGGCCGGAGATTCGGGATGCACCAGCACGGCGGCCCCGGGGTGTTTCTCACGCAGTTTGCGCAGCTCGGCAGCCTTGAATTCGTCATGCACGATGCAGGCACCCTGCCACAGCAGCATATCGGCGCCGGTGACCTTTTGTACGTAATCGCCCAGATAGCGATCCGGTGCCCAGATGATCTTCTCGCCCTTGTCATGCAGGTGCTGGACCACTTTGGTGGCAATGCTGGAGGTGACCACCCAGTCGGCGCGAGCCTTTACCTCGGCGGAGGTGTTGGCATAGACGACCACCGTGCGATCCGGGTACTGGTCACAGAAGGCTTTGAACTTGTCGGCGGGGCAACTGAGATCCAGCGAGCATTCGGCCTGCAGGGTCGGCATCAGTACCCGCTTTTCGGGATTGAGGATCTTGGCGGTTTCGCCCATGAAGCGCACCCCGGCGACGACGATGGTACTGGCCGGGTGGTCATGGCCGAAGCGGGCCATCTCGAGGGAGTCGGAGACACAACCGCCGGTTTCGTCGGCCAGCTGCTGCAGATCGTCGTCGGTGTAGTAGTGGGCCACCAGAACGGCATCCTTCTCCTTCAGCAACGCCTTGATGCGCGCGAACAGTTCCTGCCGCTCGCTCTCGCTCGGAGGTTTGGCCGGCGGGGTCAGCAGCGCCTGCTGGCGAATCGGTTCGATATCGATACTGGGTGCCTGGGCGGAATTCATCATCTTTACCAACACGTTTGCTTCGTTTTGTGACCGGTTACCTGCTATAGCTTACCCAGCAAGGTCATTCTGGGGGTATATAGCCGATGGGGGAGCTGTGACACCGGTACCAGTCTACTCTTACATATATGTCCTGTGCAGCCGGCGCTCAAGGGCCGTGGCCTGGCAGGCTGGTCAGAAAATCACCAGCGGCGCGCAGTTCTTAAAGTATTATGAGAAAAATATCTTGTAAGAGGCTGATTATATAGTATTATTAAGGAAAGTCACGCAAGGAAGAGCGCCGTGAATAACGAGAAAATCATCGACAAAATCTGCAAGTGCCTGCGCCTGTCCGAATCGGGCAATCCCAACGAGGCGGCCGCGGCATTGCGCCAGGCGCACCGCCTGATGCACAAATATCGCATTGGGGAGGATCAGATTCTGGCGGCCGGGGTGGCCGAGGCGGTGATCGATTCGGGGAATCGCTATAACCCGCCGTTCTGGGCCGTGGCCCTGTCCAACCTGATCTGCGAGGCCTTTGACTGCCGGGTACTGGTTTCACGTCGTTATGGTCGGGCCCCGGAATTCCGGTTTATCGGCCTGGAACAGGCGCCGCGGGTGGCGGGCTATTGTTTCAGCGTACTCTATCGCCAGCTCGAGCAGGCCCGGGAGGCTTTTATCGCCGATCTGGCCGAGGCCGATCGGGAGCGACGCGGCGAGGTGTTCGTGCAGGCCTGGCTGGTGCGGGTGGCCCGGACGGTGGCCGAGTTCAGCGCCCATTCTGCCACCCGCGAGGCGGTCGACGCCTATATCCGGTCGCACTATGGTGATGCCGGCGAGCAGTGGTATCAGGAGACGCTGCAGACCGATAGCGAGGATTACGACGATATTCTCACTGGCATGCGCGCCGGCGAGCAGGTGACCCTGTTCCGCTCCATGGCCCGCTCGCTACGCCCCTCCCTGCCGCCCCTCAAGCAGTCCGCCTGATTTTTCAGGTGAATTTCGCTTGACGGGCAGGCGAAATTTTTACATTTTCTGTAAGCTTACTGATTCCGGTCTGTGTGGGGCAGGCATGACCGATGTCCACCTATATTACCTATAAACTCGACGGGGTCGTCCGCAAGGTACCGTGCAAGTCGGTGCTGACGCTGGGGCGCGACATGAACAGCGACATCGTGTTGCCGGATCTGCACGCCTCCCGTAATCACGCCATGATCCGATGTATTGGCAACGGGGATTATTATCTGATCGACAGCGGCAGCTCCAACGGCAGTTTCGTCAATCGCCAGCGGGTGGCCATGCCCAAGCTGCTCAAAAACGGCGATCGCATTACGATCGGCCGGTTCGAGATCCTCTTCGAGCAGAGCAGCAAGGAGGCAGGCAGTTTCGACAAAATGTCGATGCAGGATACGGTCATTTCCGACAGCCCGGATATCAAACAGATCACCGTGCTGGTGGCGGATATCCGTGGTTTTACCTCGCTGTCCGAACAGGTTGACATACGTACCCTCACCAAGTTGATGAATCGCTGGTTTCATAACGTCAGCAACGCCATCTTTGACAATGCCGGCACAGTGGACAAGTTCATCGGTGATTGTGTTTTCGCACGTTGGGAGTCGGACGAGGATCAAAGCAAAACGCTTAAACAGGCCCTGAGTGCCGCGTTACTGATCAATGGAATTACCCGGGAATTGAACAACGCCTTCAGTGAACTGCCCGAGCCGGTCAAAATCGGTGTCGGTATCAACACCGGTGCCGCCTCGATGGGAATCGGGCAGGACAATACCGCCCTGGGCGATGCCGTAAATATTGCCTTTCGCCTGGAAAGCGCTACCAAGATTCTCGGCACCGATATGGTGTTGAGTGAAACGGCCTACCGGCATTTGCCGGCCGAGCAGCTGGAGGGCAAGACCCACCATTTACGGATCAAGGGGAAACGCGACCCGGTGCGGATCTGCAGCCTGGAATTCGATGAGGTCAAGGAGATCCTTGAGCAGATGACTTAAAGTCCTAAGTCGGTAGGCCGGACATAGCAACGCGGTGTCCGGCTTTTCGGGAGATGCCCGATACCGCTTCGCTATATCGGGCCTACTACTCAGCACTCGGCACTGAGCACTCAGTACTGGGTTTTCAGGCACGCATGAACTTGCGCACATCGAGGATCATCTCTTCCATTTCCAGCTTGATGCGATTGATGATACGGGCCGCTTCGCCCGCCTCTTCGATATGTCCGTCATCAAAGTTGCTGGAGGTCATGAAGCGTTGTCCCTCGGCGATAATTTCGGCTTCATCATCGGGAATGAACTGGGCGAGATAGACATAACTTTGTGCCAGGCTGTTACAGATATCCTTGTCTTCCCCTTCCAGCTCCCATAACAATAGCTGAATAGCGCTTTTTATTTCGTCCCGCGGGTAGGGCAGCAGTGATACCGGGTGGCCGTAGTTGCCAGCATCCAGTTGTGCCAGTATCTTGCCGTAGGCGTTGACGATTTGCTCGGCACTTTTCAGTTGTTGTTCGTACTCGGGATTCATTTGTCTGTGAATATCGTTTTTGTTGGACGGCATGGCTGCCGATTTTGTGAGCGGGTCGTGCCCGTACAGCATGGCGTCACCGGGCAGTTTTCCGTATTATAGAAGATACAAAACTATTCTGCGTGACGAATGACCATCGATAGCCTTATAAACCTGCTGATTCAATATTCTGAGGACCTGATCACCTGGGGAATTGCCCTGTTACTGTTGCTGGGGGCGATACTGCTTGCCTGGCCGCGATTATGCCGCAGTTACCGTGATCGGCAGTTGCAGAAGAAAATTCAGGCAGTCGCCGCCGATGCATTACACCAGGTTGTCATACCCGATGGTATGGACGGGGCGGTTTATCTGGAAAATCTGCTGCTGACACCCGATGGGCTGCTGGTATTACCGGTACACCGTTATCAGGGCGTGGTATTTGCCGCCGACGGGATCGATAACTGGACCCAGGTGCTGGGCAAGCGCACTTACAAATTTGCCAATCCGTTACCCCAACTGGAAGCGGAGGTTCTGGCAGTCAGTGATTACGCTTCCGGTATTCCCGTCGCCGGCCAGGTGGTATTTACCCGCGGCGTGGAGTTTCCCAAGGGGCGACCCGGGAAACTGATCTCGGTGGCCGAGCTGGAAAAAATGGGCGAAGACAATCGTCTGCGTGAGGTTCCTTCGGCTTACTGGCAGGCCTGGGAGGCCCTGAAAAAGCAGGTGCAGACGCCCGAGGTGTCGCGGCTGCGCCAGCTTTATGCGGTCGAAAAAGAAACGACCTTCAATGGACGCAGTATTATGGCCGGGGTGATGTTTCTGGCAGCCGGCGCCTGGCTTGGCTGGCGTTATTTACTGGTTTAACTGAGCGCAGCGCAAGAGACTCAGCGGGAGACGATCTCTTTCCACTGTTCCAGCAGATTATCGAAACGCTCGCGCAGACTGCTTTCAAGATTGTTTTCGTGAGTCTGGCGCGATTGCTCGTCTTGCTTGTCCTTGTCTTTGGATTCCTTGTTATTCAGCGTACCCACGCCCGCACGGGTCGTTGTGCTCTTGCCGGTGTCGCTACGGGCGATGACGTGTTTGTCGATCAGCTCCGGGTGCAGGAACAGATACACACCACCGCTGCCCAGTGCCAGCATGAGTGAGGCGGCCAGAGCGAAAACGTGGCGTTTTTTGCGTTTTTGTTGATGGGAGGCCTGCTGCTCGGCGAGCCGGGCATGAACCGCCTGGGTGTTGAGCGGTTTGAACACCGGCTTGTCGGCTTCTTCGATCTCGAAAGAGGGTAATTCAGTGCCTGTCGCGCTACTGCCACGTTGCGGTTCATTGGCCAGCTCGGCCTCGATCTGCTCGGGGGTAACGCTCGGTTCTTTGAAAATAAAAATATCTTCTTCGCCTTCGAGAATAATTCGTCCGTCGGATTTGCGCCGGACAGTGGCGCGAGCCAGGGTGAGTCCCTCGCCCCGCTGGCGTTCTTCTTCTTCCTGGCGCTGCTGTTCTGCCTGCTCCAGTTTGGCCTTGATCTCCTCGGCCATGCGGCGGGCCTGCTCCTCGCGGCGCTGCTTGGCATGGCGGATCGCCTGCTGACGGCGGG
>JAXHTI010000002.1:0-58843 GCA_034190045.1 Pseudomonadota bacterium | reverse complement strand
TGTACCGCTGCTCGAACGGCTGCGCTTTTTGTGCATCTCCAGCACCAACCTGGATGAGTTTTTCGAAATTCGCGTGGCCGGCCTGATGCATCGCGCCGCGCTGGAATCCACCAGCGGCAGTGCCGACAGCCTGACGCCGGAGCAGCTGCTGGCCCGGATCAGCGATGAGGCACACCGTCTGGTGGACGAACAGTACCGGGTACTGAACGAAGTCCTGATTCCCGAACTGGCCAAACAACGGATCCATTTTCTCAAACGAGCGCGCTGGAACCAGAAACAGGCGGCCTGGATCAAACGTTATTTCAGCAACGAACTGCTGCCGGTCCTCAGTCCGCTGGGCCTGGATCCGGCGCACCCTTTCCCGCGAGTGCTCAATCGCAGTCTCAATTTTATTGTCGCCCTGGAAGGCAAGGATGCCTTTGGCCGTGACAGCCGTATCGCCATCGTTCAGGCACCGCGCAGCCTGCCACGGCTGATTCGCCTGCCCTCGTCGCTGGCCAACGGCGAAACCTTCGTCTTTTTGAGCTCGATCATCCATACCCATGTCAGCGAGCTGTTCCCGGGTATGAACGTCACCGGCTGTTATCAGTTCCGGGTGACCCGCGACAGCGATCTGTTCGTGGACGAGGAAGAAATCGACGATCTCATGCGGGCCATCAAGGGTGAACTCTCCTCGCGCCGCCTGAGTGATGCGGTGCGCCTGGAAGTGGCTGATAACTGCAGCGACGAGATGGCCGAATACCTGCTACAGAAGTTCAAGCTGGACAGTGAAGATCTCTATCAGGTCAACGGCCCGGTCAATCTCAATCGCCTGCTGGAAATTCATGATCTGGTGGATCGCCCCGATCTCAAATATCCGCCGTTCACCCCCGGCATACCCAAACGGCTGAAAAACAACGACGACCAGTTCGAGGTGATTCGCCACGGCGATGTACTCCTGCACCACCCGTTCGAATCGTTTGCGCCCATTATCAGTCTGCTGAAACAGGCTGCCGGTGATCCCAAAGTGCTGGCCATCAAGCAGACCCTGTATCGCACCGGCGCCGACTCACCGCTGGTGGACGCGCTGGTCGAGGCCGCCCGGGTTGGCAAGGAGGTGACCGTGGTGGTGGAACTGCGCGCCCGTTTTGACGAGGCGGCCAATATCGAACTGGCGACCCGCCTGCAGGATGCCGGCGCCCATGTAGTCTACGGCGTGGTTGGCCACAAGACACATGCCAAACTGTTGTTGGTCGTACGCCGCGAGGGGCGGCGCATCCGCCGTTACGTGCATCTGGGCACCGGCAACTATCACGCCGGTACCGCCCGGGTGTATACCGATTACGGCCTGCTGACCTGCGACAAGGCCATCGGCGAGGATGTACATCGATTGTTCACCCAGTTAACCGGCCTGGGTAAGGCAACCAAGTTACGCAAACTGTGGCAGTCGCCGTTCACCCTGCACAAACGCCTGCTAACCATGATCGATCAGGAGGCGGAGAACGCCCGCAACGGCCAGCCGGCACGCATCATCGTCAAGGTCAATTCACTGGTGGAATCGAAAATTATCGCCAGGCTCTATGAGGCCTCGCAGGCCGGCGTCAGGATCGATCTGATCGTGCGAGGTATTTGCTGTCTGCGTCCCGGTGTCGCCGGTATTTCCCACAATATCCAGGTACGTTCCATCGTCGGCCGTTTTCTGGAACATACGCGGATCTATTATTTTGAGAACGGCGGCGATCCCGAAGTGTATTGTTCCAGTGCGGACTGGATGGACCGCAACTTCTTCCGCCGGGTGGAAACCTGTTTCCCGATCGAAGATCCGGCCATGAAAAAACGCATCATCAACGATGGCCTGCTGGCTTATCTGGCAGACAATACTTTGGCCTGGCAACTGCAAAGCGATGGAACTTATCGCAAGGTCAAACAGGGCAACCAGAAACCTCGCAATGTGCAGCGTCAGCTGCTGGAAAAACTGGCGGCCGACGCGGGCGCCGAAAAGAGCAACTAATCACCGGCGGCCACCGGATCACCCTCTGTAGGGTGGAACAAGCGAAGCGGTTCCACCTGAACCCGGCAAAACCTGGATCCGTCGCGTTGCTCCTTGATCCAGGCTACGCAGTAAACTGGACTGGTATTCGGAACGCTTATTTAGTCACTGGCGGCTAGCGACTCGATCTTCAGCTCATAGCCAAGCAAGTTCAGGTGCTTGATTTCCCGTTCCAGATCCGCCCGGGTCAGATCATGCTGTTCCAGCCAGTCAGCCGGAAAAACCAACTTCAGCTGCCGGGGCTTCGCCTTGAGCTGCAAATCGGGCAGGGCATCATGCAACCGGCTGCGTTGCAGCTTGACGGCCAGGCGCAGCAGGATGGTCAGCTTAATCGCGACCTCCCGCACCGATTTGGGTAAATCGTTAAATGTCTGGGGATCCGGCTTGCGTCGATGACTGCGCACCAGGTTCGCCAGCAGCTGTTGCTCCTGGACACTGAACCCCGGCAGGTCCGAGTGCTCCAGCAGATAGGCACCGTGCTTGTGATAACCGGCATGCGCAATGGCCAGGCCAATCTCGTGCAGACGTGCCGCCCAGCCCAGTAGCTGCGCATAGCGTAATATTTCGAGCTGCCAGGATTCACTGACCTGGTCCAGCAGGGCAAGCGCTGTCTTTTCCACCTGCCAGGCATGCTCGAGATCGATCTGATAACGTTTTTGTAACAGCTCGACACTTTGCTCGCGTACATCTTCCTGCTGATGGCGGCCGAGCATGTCGTACAGCAAACCTTCGCGCAGCGCGCCATCCGAAACCAGCATCTGCTTGATATCCAGCGACTGGAACAGCGCCCACATGATCGCAAAACCGCCGACAAACACCGGTCGGCGCTCCTCGTTTAATCCCTTGAGGGAAAGCCGATCAA
Source organism: Pseudomonadota bacterium (assembly GCA_034190045.1). GTDB lineage: Bacteria > Pseudomonadota > Gammaproteobacteria > UBA6429 > Thiohalophilaceae > Thiohalophilus. The sequence continues at coordinate 55,952 of JAXHTI010000002.1, read as the reverse complement.
TGTGTCCGGCCTCGAGCAGCGCCTTGCGCAGTTGTTTCATCGACTTGGCCGTGATGCCTTCCGTGCACCAGCCCTGCGCCTGGACCACTTTTGCCAGTGCCTTGGCGGTGCCCGAGGCACCGACCGTCTGTTCCCAGCCGAGCTGATGACAGCGATGGGCAAACCCTTCCAGTTCCAGTTGCGCCGCCATTTCGGCCGCGCGGAGGCGAACCTGGGTTATTTCACCATCAGGAAAAAATTCCCGGCTCATACTCACACAACCCATATACAGGCTTTCCAGCAACAGCGGTTCGAAACGCTCACCAATGATTACCTCGGTACTCCCGCCACCGATATCGATCACCATGCGACGTTGACCCTCTTCGGCCAGGCTGTGGGCCACACCCAGATAGATCAGTCGGGCTTCTTCAATCCCCGAAATGATTTCCACCGATTGTCCCAGCGCTGTTTCCGCCTGTTGTAAAAAATCCGTGGCATTGCGCGCCGCACGTAACGTATTGGTTCCGACAACGCGCACTTCCCTATCCTTGAGACTCTGCAAACGTTGACCAAAGCGTTCCAGGCAGGCCAGTGCGCGTTGCTGTGCCGCGTCATCCAGGTTGCCCGCCTCGTCCAGTCCGGCACCGAGGCGTACCATTTCGCGCAACCGGTCCTGTACCTGCAGTGCCCGATCACTGGCACGGGCCACGATCATGTGAAAACTGTTGGAACCCAGATCCACCGCCGCCAGCTGGCGATGAAACTGCTCTTTTCGGGAACGGGAAAAAATCATATTATGTGGTTTATCTGCTCGGCGCCGAATGCGATACAATACTAGCACGCTGGCCAGATGCATGTGACACCCGGCGCACGACTCACACACCAGAACGACCACCAGCCAATGACATCCGACCTATGAGCGACCTGTTCGATTTTCGCCGCCGCCTCGATAACTATGCCGTGATGGGCAATCCGGTTGCCCACAGCAAGTCACCGCGTATTCATACCCTGTTTGCGGAACAGACCGGCGAGTCGGTCCATTACGAAGCGATCCAGGTCGATCCCGGCGGCTTTGCCCAGGCCGTCGGCAACTTCGACGCCAGCGGCTGCAAGGGGCTCAATATCACCGTGCCCTTCAAACAGGAGGCCTGGGCACTGGTCAACGAACGCAGTGATCGGGCCGAACGGGCCGGCGCGGTCAATACCATCAAGTTTATCGACAAAACCCTGTTTGGCGATAACACCGACGGCATCGGCCTGGTGAATGATTTACTCAACAACCAGATCGCCATCCAGGACAAACATATCTTGCTCATGGGTGCTGGCGGTGCCGCTCGAGGTGTTCTCGCCCCGCTGCTCGAACAGCAACCGGCACAACTGATCATCGCCAACCGCACGGCGGAAAAAGCCCGCGAACTGGCCGACGCCTTCCGCGACCTGGGCCCGATCGAAGGTTGCGGTTACGAAGCATTGCAGAACAAACAGTTCGACCTGGTGATTAACGCGACCGCGGCAAGTTTACAGGGCGAACTGCCACCGCTGCCCGATAACCTGCTCGCCGACGGCGCGGCCTGCTACGACATGATGTACGGCGCCGAACCCACGCCTTTCATGCAATGGGCCACAAAACATGGCGCCACTACCGTGCTGGATGGACTGGGCATGCTGGTGGAGCAGGCCGCCGAGTCGTTTTACATCTGGCGCGGCGTGCGGCCCGAGACCAAGCCGGTAATCGGACAGTTACGGCAGGAAATCCAGCAAAAGCAGTGATACATCAGGCCGCTAAACAGGCCGGCTCCATATCTGGCTGAAGAACACGGCTTCTTCCTGTCTGCAAATTTGTTTCCTTGAAGATGGCATCAAAAATACTGTCACTGTAAACAAGCCTCACTTCATAGCGATGGTTTTGTTTGACCTCGATAAACGCTTGCATTTTGCCAACGGTATTCCGATTAACAAAGCCTTCTCCCACAAAGGCAAAAACAAATATTATTCGACTGTTTTCCTGTATACCAATTACAACTGGCTCCTCATTTAGCTTCAATCTGCCGAGAAACATACTGTTGCAGTTTTTATCCACCCGATTAATTCCCACCTCGGCCCGAATTTTATCTGCTTCATTCAATTCGGTCTTGAATGTAAAATTGTCGACCGATGTCCCATGATATTCCTTGACAGAACTACAGGCTGCCAGCAGAAAACACGCGCTAAAAATGAAAACGCCTCTGGTCAAGCTTGCTACCAATTATAATTTTCCCCCTTGACCATGGCCTGCAGATTTGGGCATCCATTGCTTTTTCCCTCCGCCCAAAGTCTCACGGCCCGCGTAACCCGCTCATAATCAAGTGGCCTGGTCATGTGGTATGTTGTTAACTCGATTTTATTATTGCCCACACTACGTGCGTTAATCACTGTAAAGTACATCCCATTTTCCGGCATGACTGCATTGGTTGGCGTATCTCTAAGCTCCTGTACTGCAAACTCAAGCTCGTTGTTACCTGCATTCAGGCTAGGCGTATATGTAATATTTGTTTCGCCTGTCTTATGAGTTCCCATGCCCGGCGTACTGCTAAAATGTTCGAACTTGATCTTTCTGGCCAGGCATTTGTTTCCATTTGTTGTCCAGTCAGACCGTATTTGGTTTAACGTTCTGCCTGTGACTTCATAACTATATTTTGCAAAATATTCCGGGTGCCCGGCGGCAGCGGTTTTAAATTCCCCGGGGGTTTTAGGAAGCTCTGATTTTGGAATGATTGCCCCGAGCATATCCGCGCAACCGGCAACCAGCAGGAAACTTGCAATCAAGCCGAGTCTGAATATTATGTTCATAACCACTCCTGTTTGTTTATTAAGCTCTTTTCCCTTAATATTATTTGCAGAATAGTCAATCTCTGCTTGACCTTCAAGGCGTTGCAAGAAAAACCGTGAATATTCAAACTCAAGCGGTTTTTTTACTTCCGTCGCCTTTTGATCTGATAAATATACAAGCCATAAAACAACAGGTTTAGAACGATCAGCCCGATACCAATCATGATCTGCATCTCGTAGGTCAGCCCTGGTGGATAGATTATCGGGATGAGGTAGTGATTGATGAATCCACCGTCATAGGTTTCCATACCAGCCAGTTGGCGAAAGGTTTTTTCCAGCGGCGTAAGGGGGCAATAGCCGCCGCTGAACTGGATGTAGATTCCCCAGAATAACGCCGGAAGGTGTAGCCAGATCAGTTTTGGCCAGCGCAGCAACAATAACGCGCCGACGGTGACGAAGACCACGAACAGAAAATGAACCAGAACGGTCAGTTCAGCCAGTATCAGATAGAGAATGGAGAACATACTCCTCTCCCTCGCGCCAGGCGCGCTTGCTCAAGGGATTACTGGTACATTGGCTCGCGTGAGCATAATCAATATAACGGTACATGAGATGTTCGTCCCGGCCGGCGGGAATCCCCAGGCGGGTAGTCTGGATCACGGTTGCAGGCTGATAGCCCACATCCTCGAGATAAAAGTGCTGTGCATCGAACTGTTCTTGATCCCACTGCTCGACCTTGATCCCCAGTGCGGCGCACAGCAAGGTCTGACCGCTGCACATTTTTAGCTCCGGGCGTAACCTGCCCGAACCCTTGACGGGATTGAGGCGTTGCATGATTGACAAATTGCTGCGCGGCGAGTGGCGATCAAAATGCAGTACGCCGGATTTGATCAATACCGCGTTACCTTCGCCACGGGCACTGATATTCAGTGAGTCGCCGCCCCGGGCGTAGTACATATAAATTGTACCCGGCGCCATGAACATGGCCCGCCGTTTGTGGGTATAACCCTGCGAGGAGTGACTGCCCCGTTCCTCGAGATAATAGGCTTCGGTTTCGATAATGCGGCAGGCCAGCCAGCGTTGGCCATAACGATGCCGCAACACCTTGCCCAGTAACGCGCGGGCCAGGTCGCAGGGGGGTTGATCGAAAAAGGCCGGCTTGAGTCGCGCCATGGCCAGTCAGGATAACTGGTGGCGGTTTTTCAGTCGAACATAGTGTTGGGCGGAATAGGCAATGGACTCGCGTTCCTCGTCCGTTAACTCACGCACCTTGCGTGCCGGACTGCCCAGCCACAGACCCCCCTCCAGTTCCTTGCCGGGCGTGACCAGCGAACCGGCGCCAATGATGGTATGTTCGTGCACTGTGACACCATCCATCACCGTCGCGCCCATCCCGATCAGACAGTGGTCGGCAATACTGCAGCCATGCAGAATAACGCGATGACCGACCGTGACATTATTCCCCACGTTCAGGGCATAACCACCGGGGTTGTGCGGCCCGTCGTGAGTCACATGCAGCACCGAGTTATCCTGGATATTGGTGTTGGCGCCGATGCGAATCACATTCACATCACCCCGGATCACCGTGTACGGCCAGATGGAGCTGTCTGCCCCGATAATCACATCCCCGATCACCAGCGCCGACTCATCCACATAGGCATCGGGATGCAGGTCGGGCATGATCTCTTCAAAGTCCCTGATAGCCATAAATCCAATCCACCTCGTTAATGATTCTAACCACCAAGACTCAAAGACACCAAGAATGATAAAAATTCTTTGTGTTACTTTGTGCCCTGGTGTCTTGGTGGTGAGCTTTCCTTGTTACTCTCGCCGCTTTAACGCAATGTCACCAGTTCTTCCGCACTGGTCGGGTGCAACGCGACGCAATTGTCGAAGTCTTTCTTGGTCGCGCCCATTTTGATCGCCACGCCGAAGCCCTGCAGCATCTCATCGGCGCCCATGCCGATGATATGACAGCCCACCACTTTTTCCTCGGCGCCGACGCAGACCAGCTTCATGGCGGTACGCTGCGGATGGGGGCTGAACGCATGGTACATGGCAGTGAAGCCGGTCTGGTAAACCTTGACTGCATCGCCATGCTGCTCACGGGCTTCGTCTTCGGTCAGGCCGATGGTGCCAATCGGCGGATGACTGAACATGACCGTGGGGATGTTTTCATAATCGAGTTTGCGCTCGGGCATGTTATTGAACAGCCGATCGGACAGGCGACGCGCGGCGGCAATCGCCACCGGCGTCAGTTGCGCCTTGCCGATCACATCGCCAACGGCATACACCCCATCGACATTGGTCTGCTGATAGTCGTCGGTCGGGATGGTGCCATCGCTGTTGTACTGCACGCCGGCCGCATCCAGATTGAGATTGCCTGTACTCGGTGCGCGGCCGATGGCCCAGATCAGACAATCGTAGCCTTCCAGGGTAACCCCGCTCTGGCAGTGAATATTCAATGTCCCGTCGGCCTGTTTCTCGACCCGCTCGACATTGACCCGTGACATGATATTGACCCCGGCGTTCATCATCTCCTCCATCAGCGTCTCGCGCAGCATGGCGTCGAAATCGGAGAGGAAATGATCGCGGCGCAGCAGCATGCTCACCTCGCTGCCCAGGCTGTTCAGCACCCCGGCCAGCTCCACCGCGATATACCCGGCGCCTACCACGGCAACCCGTTTGGGCTGCTCCTTGAGCGCAAAGAAACCGTCGGAGGTGATGCCGTGTTCGGCCCCCGGCACATCCGGTATCACCGGATAGCCACCCGGGGAGATCACGATATGATCGGCAGTGTATTGCTCACCGTCCACGTCCAGGGTATGGGCGTCGATAAACCGGCCCGTGCCCTGGATGTGTTCAATATTGGAATCCTTCAGGTAATTGCCATACCAGTCGGTAATGCCATTGATATAGCCCTCGCGCGCTTCCACCAGTTTACCCCAGTCGAATTTTTTAACACTGACGTCGAAACCGTAACCGCTGGCGTCCTGCAGGGTTTCAGCCACGCCGGCGGCGAACCACATCACTTTCTTCGGCACACAGCCGACGTTGACACAGGTGCCGCCCAGCTTGTTGTTTTCAATAACGGCGGTTTTTTTACCGTACTCGGCAGCGCGCTCGGCCGCGGACAATCCGCCGCTGCCGGCGCCGATGGAAATCAGATCGAAATGTTGACTCATAGAGACTCTCTACTGCGATTTGGGGTGAATTTTCCTGAAACCTGAAAAATGACAGGGTTTTGGCGGTAGAGACAATATTATATAGAGATCGTAAGATCCTGCATCCATTTCTAAACACAAACGGGAAACCGAGAATGAGCGATTCCATCACCCTGTCCGATGATCTGATCCACGGTATCTACAACGTGATCGTGCAACACGACCCCAGCGTGGAAAAGAACATGATGCTGGCCCTGCAATACCTGTCCGCCGTCTCCGGCTATCTGGCCGCCGGCTATCCCGGCGGCGACAACGAACGCGACGAGGTGATCGACCAGCTGGCCGCCTTTGCCAAACATGTGGCTGCCCAGGAAGCGCAGGACTCCGCCGCGCAGCAGCAACCCGCCGCCCCCCAGGGTCACAGCGAACAGACCGACGACCCGGCCGTTGGCATCTGGAAACCGGAATAACGCCGTTCTCAATCACGGGGGCACAAAGTGCCCCCGCACTGTATTTTTCTGGCCACGGCCTGACCCCCAGCTGAACAGGGGCGCGAAACCGCCCTGTCTGGAACGAGGCAGGCGCGGCTGTTTTTACTTCAGGGTTCCAGCGGGGGTTGTTCCAGCCGTTCCACCTGCTCGCGCAGGATGTTGAGCTGCTCTTCCCAGTAGCGGGGGGTATTGAACCAGGGAAAGTGCATGGGAAAGGCGGGGTCGTGCCAGCGTCGCGCCAGCCAGCCGCTGTAGTGAATCAGCCGCAGGCCGCGCAGTGCCTCGATCAGGCGCAATTCCAGCGCATTAAAATCATAAAACTGGCTGTAGCCCTCCAGCAGCTGCGCCAGCTGGCGGGTCATATCAACCCGATCGCCGCTGAGCAGCATCCACAGATCCTGCACCGCCGGGCCGATCATGCAGTCGTCCAGATCCACGAAGTGGGGCCCCTGTTCGGTCCACAGGATATTGCCGGGATGGCAGTCCCCATGCAGTCGCAAAGGCTCGACCCATTCCCCGACCTCGGCCCAGATCGCCGTGATCGCCTCCAGCAGGGTCTCGGCCGCCTGCCGGTAGTTGTGCGCCAGTTCAGCGGGCACGAAATCGTGTTCCATTAAATAGGTATAGGGCCCGCGGCCGAGCAACTCGATACTCAGCCGGGGACGCTGGCGAAACAACCGCTGGCTGCCGCAGGCATGGATGCGGCCCAGCATGCGCCCCATCCAGCGCAGGTGCTCGGGATCGTCGAGTTCCGGCGGGCGTCCGCCGCGGCGGGGATACAGGGCCAGTCGGTAACCGCCATGGTGCAGCAGGGTCTGATCCCCGGGCAGGGGCAGCGGGGCAATCACCGGAATTTCCAGATCGGCCAGTTCCTGCGCGAACGCATGCTCTTCGAGAATCGCCTCGTCCGACCAGCGACCCGGACGGTAGATCTTGGTGACCAGAAACTCGCCGTTGTCCAGGCCGACCTGATAAACCCGGTTTTCGTAACTGTTCAATGCCAGCAACGCGCCGCTGGCTTGAAAACCGCAGGCATCGACAGCATCCAGTATGAGGGCCGGAGTCAGATTGGCATAAGGCAAGCTGTTTTCGGCCAAAACTGTCTCCCGTCCCGCAGGCGATGGCGGTTCATGCTAAATTAGTCCGCGCCACGTGCGCCCGAATTCACTTACACAGTATCAGGTACCGTATTGATGTCCAATCCTTTGCTTGAAATGACCGGCCTGCCGCCGTTCAGTCGTATTCATCCCGACCATGTCGAGCCGGCGATCGACACGTTATTGCAACACAACCGCGAACAACTGCAACAGCTGCTGGCCGACAGCGATCACTACAGCTGGGAGACCCTGATCCAGCCCCTGGAAGAGATGGACGATCAACTGGATCGGGCCTGGTCACCGGTCAGTCACATGAACTCGGTGGTCAACAGCGATGCCCTGCGCGAAGCGTACAATGCCTGCCTGCCCAAGCTCAGCGATTATGCCACCGAGCTGGGCCAGAACGAACAGCTGTATGCCGCCTACAAAGCCATCGCCGATTCGCCCGGCTATGCGCAACTGGATGCGGCCCAGAAAAAGATCATCGACAACGCGCTGCGCGATTTTCATCTCTCCGGCGTGGATCTGCCCGCGGAGAAAAAGCAGCGTTACAAGGAAATCCAGCAACGACTCTCCAGCCTGACCACCCGGTTCGAGGAAAACCTGCTGGATGCCACCCAGGCCTGGTACAAACACATCCTTGATGAAAACCAGTTGGCCGGCCTGCCCGAATCCGCCCGCGCCATGGCCCGCCAGGCGGCGGAAGAAAAAGCCCTGGAAGGCTGGGTCTTTACCCTCGATTTTCCCTCTTACTATGCCGTGATGACCCATGCCGATGATCGGGAGCTGCGTGCCGAGCTGCACGAGGCCTATGTCACCCGTGCTTCGGACCAGGGGCCCAATGCGGGGCAGTGGGATAACTCCGAGGTGATGGGGGAGATCCTCGCCCTGCGTCACGAGCTGGCCCAGCTGCTCGGTTATGCCAACTATGCCGAACGCTCGCTGGCGACCAAGATGGCCGAATCGCCCGACCAGGTCCTCTCCTTTTTGCACGATCTGGCGCGGCGAGCAAAACCGGTGGCCGAACAGGATCTGGCCGAGCTCACCGACTTTGCCCGCGAACAACACGGCCTGGACAAACTGGCGCCGTGGGACATTGCCTATTACTCGGAGAAACTGCGCCAGCACAAATTCGCCATCTCCCAGGAAGATCTCAAGCCCTACTTCCCTGAAACCCGGGTCATCCCCGGCATGTTCGAGGTGGTCCGGCGGCTCTACGGTATCCAGATCAAGGAAGTCGACGGAGTCGATACCTGGCATCCGGATGTCCGCTTTTACGAAATTCGCGATGCGCATGGCGAGCTGCGGGGACAGTTCTATCTGGATCTCTATGCGCGCTCCAAAAAACGCGGCGGCGCCTGGATGGACGACTGCCGCGGGCGGCTGCGTCACACCAGTGGCGAACTGCAAACACCGGTTGCCTACCTGACCTGCAACCTGACCCCACCGGTCGGTGATCAGCCGGCCCTGTTCACGCATGACGAGGTCATCACCCTGTTCCATGAGTTCGGTCACGGCCTGCACCACATGCTGACCCGGGTCGATCACATCGGGGTTTCGGGCATCAACGGCGTCGCCTGGGATGCCGTCGAACTGCCAAGCCAGTTCATGGAAAACTGGTGCTGGGAACGCGAAGCGCTGGATGTGATCACCGGTCATTACCAAACCGGTGAACCATTACCGGCAGATCTCTACCAGAAGATGTATGCTGCGAAAAATTTCCAGGCCGGCATGTTCATGGTGCGCCAGCTGGAGTTCTCGCTGTTCGATTTTCGCCTGCACCTGGAATATGACCCGCAGCAGGGTGGCCGGATCCAGCAGATGCTGGATGAGGTGCGCGAGGAAGTGACAGTGGTCAAACCGGCGCCGTATAATCGATTCCAGCACGGTTTTGCGCACATCTTCGCCGGCGGGTATGCCGCCGGTTATTACAGTTACATGTGGGCGGAAGTGCTGTCGGCCGATGCCTTCTCCCTGTTCGAGGAAACGGGGATATTCGATCGTGCCACCGGTCAGCGATTCCTGACATCGGTACTGGAGCAGGGCGGCACCCGGGAACCGATGGAACTGTTCGTCGACTTCCGTGGCAGGGAGCCCCGGATCGAGGCGTTATTGCGTCATACCGGCATCGCTGCCTGACCGGCTGTTTGCGGACAGCCCGGCGCTACAGACGACGGCAGCGTGACCGAACAGTCTGTCCCGCCCCGTCACATCCATTGAACAGGGTGCGACGGGGAACCAATAATTCAAATATCTGGACGTACACAGAATGAAAACAATCTTCCGGTTTACCTGCCTTTGCCTGTTACTCGCCGGCCCCCCGTTAAGCCAGGCCGCCACCGAGTATGTGACCGACCGCATCGAGATCGGCGTCCATCAGCAACCCGACGTGAACAGCCCGATCACCACCATGCTCTCCAGTGGTGACAGTGTCGAGGTATTGCAGGCGCGCGAGGATTTCAAACAGGTGCGACTGAAGGACGGCAGCCAGGGCTGGATACATGCCGCTTATCTGGTCGATCGTCAGCCGGCCACCGTGGAATACGATCTGCTGGCCAAAAAGCATGATGAGCTGAGCGACGAAATCAAGCAAAAAAACGAACGCCTCAGCAAAATCGAGCGCGACCTGCAAATCCGCCGGGATGAACTCTCCAACGCCCGGACCACCATCCGCGAATTGAAAAAACAGATCGACGCCGGCGGTGACAGCGAGTCACTTAACGAGGAAAACCTGCAGCAACTGGCCGAAAAAGAGCGCCAGATTAAACAGCTGCAGGCCGAGATTGAAACTCTTAGAGAACAATCGGAACAGGCCACCCCCGATCCCCCGGGCGTGGAGCAATACCGGGCCCAGCTGGAACAACAGAAAAAGCGTAACGAGGATCTGCAGGCCCGTATCGATCTGGCCCAGGAATTTCTTGGCCGCGAACAACTGCCCAGCGCCGAGGAGCTGGAAAAATGGCGTCCTGCCCTGCCGGGCTGGTACTGGGGGACCCTGCTGACGGTTCTGATCATAGGTATTGTCGCCGGCATTGGCTGGATGGACTACCGGCTACGTCGACGCCATGGCGGTTTTCGCGTCTGATACCCGGTATACCCGAGCCCGGACATGCTGAAACTGGCCAGCTGGAATGTGAACTCCCTGCGTGTCAGGTTACCGCAGGTACTCGACTGGCTCGCCGCGCACCAGCCGGATCTGGTGGGTCTGCAGGAAACCAAGCTGCAGAATGAACAGTTCCCCGTCGAAGAACTGGCCGCCGCCGGCTACAACGTGATCGCCAATGGCCAGAAAACCTATAATGGTGTGGCCCTGCTGGCCCGCCAGCCCCTCACTCCCGATGAAATCGCGCTCGACATGGGTGACTTTGACGATCCGCAACGCCGGGTGGTTGCCGCCACCTGTGCCGATATCCGCTTTATCAATCTTTACGTGCCCAACGGTTCCGAAGTCGGCTCGGACAAGTATCGCTATAAACTCGACTGGCTGGATGCGCTACTGGCCTGGCTCGAGGTCCAACGCCGGCAATACGCCAATGTGGTCGTGGTGGGTGATTTCAACATCGCCCCCGAGGATCGCGATGTGCATGACCCCAAAGCCTGGCAGGGTTCGGTGCTGGTCAGCGAACCGGAGCGGGAACAGTTCCGCCGGCTGCTGGCGCTGGGCTTCAAAGACAGTTTTCGGTTATTCGACCAGCCCGAAGGCAGCTACAGCTGGTGGGACTACCGCGCCGCCGCCTTTCGCCGCAATCTCGGCCTGCGCATCGATCACATCCTGGTCAGCGACAACCTGGCTGACAACGTCACGGGATCAACCATCGACACGGCCCCACGCAAACTCGAGCGCCCTTCCGATCACGCCCCGGTCGTTACCAATCTGTCACTGCCATGATTCGCCTGCAAAGCGACACCAGGCATCACTGAACACACCGATTGCACCGAATACACCGTGCTTGTTAAAACCCTATCGATTCGCTGATTCCAGTGTTTTCGGTGGTCATTATCATTGCTTGCCATTATTATGCTGCAAAACTTATCGGTAAATTTGTATGAAATACCGCGATTTACGTGATTTTATCGCCCGCCTGGAAGAGCGGGGCGAACTCAAACGGATTCAGACCGAAGTCGATCCCAATCTGGAGATGACCGAGATCTGCGATCGCACCCTGCGCGCCGGCGGGCCGGCATTGCTGTTTGAAAACCCCAAAGGCTCACAGATTCCCGTGCTCGCCAACCTGTTCGGCACACCCCACCGGGTGGCGCTGGGCATGGGCGAAGAGTCGGTCGAGGCCCTGCGCGAGGTCGGTAAATTGCTCGCTTTTTTAAAAGAGCCCGATCCGCCCAAAGGAATGAAAGACGCCTGGAGCAAGCTGCCGATTTTCAAGCAGGTGTTGAACATGGCACCCAAACAGGTCAAGGGGGCGGCCTGCCAGAAACAGGTGATCGAAGGCGAGGATGTGGATCTCGGTCAGCTGCCGATCCAGACCTGCTGGCCGGGCGATGCCGGCCCGCTGATCACCTGGGCGCTGGTTATCACCAAAGGCCCCAACAAAGAGCGACAGAACCTGGGCATCTATCGCCAGCAGGTGATCGGTCGCAACAAGGTGATCATGCGCTGGCTCGCCCATCGCGGCGGGGCGCTCGATTTCCGTGACTGGCAACAGACGCATCCCGGCGAACCGTTCCCGGTGGCTGTCGCCCTGGGCGCCGACCCCGCGACCATCCTCGGGGCGGTGACGCCGGTACCCGACACCCTTTCCGAATATGGTTTCGCCGGGTTGTTACGCGGTGACAAGACCGAAGTGGCGCAATGCCTCGGTTCCGACCTGCAGGTCCCGGCCTCGGCCGAATTTGTGCTCGAGGGAGTGATTCATCCGGGCGAGATGGCCGACGAAGGCCCCTTCGGCGATCACACCGGTTATTACAACGAGGTGGAATCTTTCCCGGTCTTTACCGTCGAGCGCATCACCCATCGCCCCGATCCGATCTATCACAGTACCTACACCGGCCGCCCGCCTGACGAGCCGGCCGTGCTGGGCGTGGCGTTAAACGAAGTCTTCGTGCCGCTGCTGCAAAAACAGTTTCCCGAGATCGTCGATTTTTACCTGCCACCGGAAGGCTGCTCCTATCGCATGGCGGTGGTCAGCATGAAAAAACAGTATCCCGGCCATGCCAAGCGGGTCATGCTGGGAGTCTGGTCCTTCCTGCGCCAGTTCATGTATACCAAGTTTGTGATCGTCACCGACGAGGATGTCAACGTCCGCGACTGGCAGGATGTCATCTGGGCCATGACCACGCGCATGGATCCGATTCGCGATACCACCCTGATCGACAACACCCCGATCGATTATCTCGATTTCGCTTCCCCGGTCTCCGGCCTGGGCAGCAAAATCGGTTTCGATGCCACCAACAAATGGCCGGGCGAAACCCTGCGCGAATGGGGCCGGCCGATCAGCATGGATGACAGCGTCAAACAACGCATCGATGACATCTGGGACGAACTGGGTATTTTCGATAACGGCGAAATAACATAACCACGAGGACACCAGGCCGCGAAGATTTATTTTTTTGCTGCGTATTATTTTACGGTTACCGTTTGTTATCTCTTCCAGGCTTTCGAATTACTATTTTACTCCCCCGGGCGTTCTGTTTTGGCTACACTTGAACAAACGGTACTGACATGGCAAACCTTGCCTGGTATCTAGTATCCAGTCCCTGAGCTCAAGGAGATCGTATCGGATGCGCAATATCATGGTGCTCAATGCCAAGGGCGGTTGTGGCAAAAGTACGATCGCGACCAACCTGGCCAGCTACTACGCGTATGAGCTGGAAAAACAGGTGGCCCTGGCCGATTTCGATCCGCAAGGCTCCTCTCTGGCCTGGCTCGGGGTTCGGCCCGATAATTATCCGTTCATTCACGGCATTGATGCGACCCGCAACCCGGTTCGCGCACCCAAAGAGACCGACGTCGTCATTATGGATGCCCCGGCCCGGGTACAGGGTGGGGAGCTGACCCGGCTGGTGCGGCGGGTCGAAACCATTATCGTCCCGGTATTGCCTTCCCCCATCGATATTCGCGCGGCAGCCGATTTTATGAAGGAACTTCTGACCACCGGCAAGGTCTCTCGTAAAGAGACCCGTGTCGCGGTGATCGCCAACCGGGTACGGGAAAATACATTGATATACCAGTCCCTGCAGGCTTTTTTGAAAAGCTTGAAGATCCCGTTCGTTACCACATTGCGCGACACCCAGAATTATATTCGTGCCGAGGAACGGGGCCTGGGCATTTTCGAAATGGCGCCCTCGCAGGTATGGTGGGATCTGGAACAGTGGGAACCGTTAATTCGATGGTTGCGGAGCAAACGCAGCCAGGGAGTCTAGATAATGAAGTCTAACTTGCGTCGATGGATACTGCTGTTCGTTTCCCTGCAACTGGTGGCCTGTGGCACCACCGTCAATGTCGATTACGATCAAGCTACCGACTTTGCAGCCCTGCGCAGCTATGAACTGCAAACCAGACCGGTGAAGATCAGTGACGATCCCCGTATCGACAGCAGTCTGATGCAGCAGCGGGTCGTGACCGCGTTACGTGAGACCCTGTCGCAAAAGGGCTTGCGAGCTTCCCCCAAAGCAGACGTGCGGGTCAGTTACCGGATTGATGTTAAACAGGAAATCGAAACCGATGCCTCCGGCGTCTCGGTCGGTGTCGGCACCTTCAGTCGTAATGTGGGTATCGGCTTCGGCTACGGTTTTCCCGCCGCAGATGTGGAATCCTACGATCGCATCATTCTCACCATCGATTTTCACAATCCCGCCGACAAATTGTTATGGCGCGGTTCCGACAGCCGCCGACTGACTTCCGGCAGTACGCCCGAAACCCTGACCCGCCTGGTTAACGAGCTGGTCACGGCGATCCTCGAACGCTATCCCCCCAACTAAACAGCGGATCGGATTTACCGGGCCAGTTCGACCGGCGCCACCTGCCCCGGACTCGGCCGCTGTAACTCCCGCATTTGCGGCACCAGCTGGCGCAGGGTTTTTTGCCGATTGCCGGGCGCCGGGTGGGTACTCAAAAACTGCGGTGGACCGTTGCCGCTGACTTTCTCCATTTTTTGCCAGAGTGTCACCGCCGCCTGCGGGTCGTAGCCGGCGCGGGCCGCCAGTTCGATGCCAATGCGATCGGCTTCCGATTCGGCGGTCCGGCTGTTGGGCAATTGCACTGCCAGTTGCGCGGCGATGGCCCCGGCGGTCAGGCTGGAGTCCGACGCATCGGTAGCGATCCCCACCGCGCTGACACCCAGCTGGGTCGCGATGGCGACGGACATCTGTTCGGCGGTGTGATTGGCCAGGGCATGTGCGATTTCATGGCCCATGATCTGGGCCAGTTCAGCGTCGGTGAGTTTTAACTGTTCGATCAGGCCGGTATAGACCGCCATCCGCCCGCCGGCCATGGCCCAGGCATTCACGGTCTTCGCATCGTCGATGACCGCCACGCTCCATTTCCAGTTTCTTGATGCGGGATACTGTTTTTCGGCAACCGCCACAAGCCGGCCGGTGATTTCCCGGACCCGGCGGGTTAACGCCGTATCCTGAACCAGTTTGTTCTCCTTGCTCAGCGTGTCGACCGTATTGATATAGGCCTTTTCCGATTCGACGATGGCCGTCTGCGGCGAGATCAGCATCAGCTGCGAACGGCCGGTCGGACTGGTGGTACAGGCCACCAGCACCACTGCGCCCAGTACCAGGCCCAGATAACGCATGATTGTCATGGATACGGTCTCCTCCGTTGCCACCCTTACTTGCCAATGCAAAAGCTGGAGAATATTTTCCCCAGCAGGTCGTCACTGGTCACCTCACCGGTGATTTCGCCCAGGTCATGCTGCGCCTGGCGCAGGTCCTCGGCCAGCAGTTCCCCGGCGCCATGTTCCCGCAGCTGGTTCGCGCCGTTTTCTATCCGCCGGGCGGCCCGTTGCAGGGCATCCACGTGCCGGCGCCGGGCCATGAACACCCCTTCTCCTGCAGAAGTGTAGCCGACACAGGCCTTGAGATGATCCCGCAATTGCTCGATGCCCTGTCCCGCCACGGCCGACAGATAGACCTGCGTGCCATGGACGTCTTCCTGCACGCGTGGCGCTGCCCCGCTGAGATCGATCTTGTTGTGGATCCGGGTCACCGGCAGATGGGCGGGCAATTGTTGCAGGATAGCCGCCTCGCCGTCACCAAAACCCTGGCGATCGTCAATCAGCAGCAGGACCCGGTCGGCCTGTTCGATGGCCTGCCAGGTGCGTTCCATCCCGATCCGCTCCACTTCATCCCCGCCCTCGCGCAAGCCGGCGGTATCAATAATGTGCAGGGGCAGCCCATCGATGCTGATCTCCTCGCGCAACACATCCCGGGTGGTCCCGGCAATATGGGTGACGATGGCCGATTCGCGCCCGGCCAGGGCATTGAGCAGGCTCGATTTACCGGTATTGGGCTGACCGGCCAGCACGATACGCATACCCTCGCGCAGTAACTGGCCCTGGTGAGCCTGCTTGATCACCGCATCCAGCTCGCGCTGCAACCAGTCGAGCTGGTCGGTTACCCGTTTATCCGAAAGAAAGTCGATCTCCTCTTCGGGAAAATCGATCGCCGCTTCCACGTAGATGCGCAACTCGGTGAGTTGTTCCACCACGCTGTGAATCCAGTCGGAGAACACTCCCTGCAGCGAGCGCTGGGCCGAACGGGCTGCCTGTTCGGAGCCGGCCTCGATCAGATCGGCGACCGCCTCGGCCTGGGCCAGATCCAGTTTGTCGTTGAGAAACGCCCGCTCGGAAAACTCGCCGGCCCGGGCCAGGCGCGCACCAAGTTCAATAACCCGCGCCAGCAGCATATCCATCACCACCGGGCCGCCGTGACCGTGCAGCTCCAGCACATCTTCACCGGTAAACGAATGGGGGCGGGGAAACCACAGCGCCAGGCCGGTATCGAGCGCCTGGCGTGCGTCATCATAAAACGGCAGGTATTCGGCCTGGCGCGGGCGGGGCAGGTGCCCCAGCACGGCTTCGGCGATCGCCGCGCAAGCCGGGCCAGACACCCGGATGATCCCGACACCACCGCGCCCCGGCGGGGTGGCCAGGGCGGTGATAGTCTCGGTCGCGGGTCTCCCGTCTCGGCTGGTGATGTCGTGAGTCGAACCGGGATCGGGGCGATCGCGTGAACTCACCGTGTCACTGCCTCAGGCTTTCACCACATAACGGGTAATGTAGTACTGCTGGGCAATCGACAGGGTGTTGTTGACCACCCAGTAGAGCACCAGCCCGGCCGGGAAGAAGGCAAAGAAAATGGTGAACACGAACGGCAGGGCCATCATGATCTTGGCCTGGATCGGATCCATCGGGGCCGGATTGAGTTTCTGCTGAATGAACATGGTGATACCCATGAGCAGAGGCAGAATAAAATAGGGATCCGGCGCGGACATGTTCTGGACCCAGAGAATCCAGGGGGCCTGGCGCATCTCGACACTTTCCAGCAATACCCAGTAGAGCGCGATAAACACCGGGATCTGCACCAGGATCGGCAAACAGCCACCGAGCGGATTGATCTTCTCTTTCTTGTAGAGATCCATCAACGCCTGGTTCATCTTCTGGCGATCGCCGGCGTAACGTTCCTTGAGCTGCATCATGCGCGGCTGAACCCGGCGCATGTTGGCCATCGATTTATAACTGGCTTCGGAGAGTTTGTAGAACACCAGCTTGATGAGGATCGTCAGAATCACGATCGCCCAGCCCCAGTTGCCGACAAAGTTATGGATAAAATCGAGCACCCAGAACAGCGGCTTGGAAATGAAATGCAGCAGGCCGTAATCAACCGTCAGTTCCAGCCCTGGCGCCACGTCATCCAGACGATCCTGCAGCTTGGGCCCGACGAACATCCGGTTGCTCAGGGTCTGCTGTTGCCCGCCGGGTACACGCAATTCATTGGCCGACTTCATCCCCAGAACATAACGGGTATTGTTCTTGATATGCCGGCTGTAAAAGGTCTGTGGTTCTTCGGCCGGCGGAATCCAGGCACCGAGGAAATAGTGCTGAATCATGGCCGCCCAGCCTCCGGTAATGGAGCGTTCCAGATTCTGGTCCTGCATATCGGAAAAGTCGATCTTCTCGTACTTTTCCTCCGGCGAGTAGATGACACCGCCCATGTAGGTATAAACAAACCGGGGGCTGTCGATTTGCGAGACCTGGGTGCGCTGCAGCTGGGTATAGAGATTGCCGCGCCACAAGCGATCGGTTTTGTTATTAATCGTGTGTTCGACTTCGACGAGATAGTCGCCGCGGTTGAACTTGTAGGTCTTGATAAATTCAACACCCTCGGGGCTTTCCCAGATCAGATCCACGCTCAGTTGATCCTGCCCTTCACGCAACTGATAGCGATTGGCCTGTGCCTGATAACGGCTGTAATGGTTCGGCGCTTCGATCAGGCTGTTATCACCCTCTCGCTGGCGCTTGGCAGTAAAGCCGGACTGGCTGACGAACAGGTTCGGCAACACGTCGTTCATCAGCACCACCGGCTCATCCGGCTTGTCGCTGGAGACCGGGTATTCGAGCAGCTCGACATGCCGCAGGTCCCCGCCCACGGTATCGATCTCGGCACGAAAGACGTCGGTGATCACCTCGATGCGCGATTCGCTCTCCAGCAGACGACGCCCGTCACCGCCGCCGGAAGGCACATCGGCCGAGCTGCCGCCAGCGGAAGCGGCGGGTTCGCGCTCATCGGCGCCCATCGGCACATCGGCGCGATCGGCACGGCTGTCCGCGGCCTGATCGGTTTGCTGCGTCGTCTGCGGTTCAGGTTGGGGACCGAAATCCCGTTGCCAGGCATCCCATAGGAGAAACAGGACAATGGCAAGGGCAATGAATAATAGCGGGCGTTGTTGTTCCATTTACTTCTTCTTCTCAGGTACCGGGTCGATGCCGCCCTCATGCCAGGGATGGCAACAACTGATGCGTTTGACCGCCAGCCAGCTGCCACGAAACACACCGAAGCGGCCGATGGCCGTCTGGGCATACTCGGAGCAACTGGGGTAAAAACGGCAATGATGGCCCATCAACGGGCTGATCAGATAGCGATAGCCACCGATCAATAGTATCAGGAGTCTGCGCATTCTGTTGCCAGCCTCTGCCAGTGGGATTCCAGCACCTCACGCAGCTCCCGGTTGCTCAGGCGCGCGGCGCCGCTGCGCGCCATCACGACAATATCCCATCCTACCAGCTTCGTCTGCCGGGCGCGAAAGGATTCGCGGATCTGGCGCTTGATACGATTGCGATCGACGGCGAGCCGGATATGGCGTTTGGGTATGGCCAGACCGAGACGGGCATACGGTTTTTGATTGGATCGAGCCAGCATCATCAGATGGGGGTGGCTGAAGCGCCGGGGATGGGCGAAAACATCCCGGAAGTCGGATGAGGTCAGCAGCCGCTGGTGCCGAGCAAAACGCCCGGTGCTCATCCGACGGCTCCGGATCAGACTGCCAGGCGGTGGCGGCCTTTGGCGCGACGGGCGTTGATGACCTGGCGACCACCACGGGTTTTCATGCGGGCACGAAAACCGTGCGTCCGTTTGCGTTTCAGATTGCTGGGCTGGAAAGTACGTTTCATGACCTAAACCATTGTTTATCGAATCATTTTATCGACCGTTTTGGCCGGCCGACTTGCCCCGAAAAAGGTCGGCAACAATACTGCGCCCGGGCCCGTCTGTCAACTGCCACGGGCTAAAATCCCGCAGATAAAAAGGGCTCGCCTCCTGTGGATAACTCGTTTCGATCCGTATAGACTTGGTGTCCCTCTCAGGGGTCACAATTATTCCAAACCTACTCTGCTTCAGGGGGAACCGTGTCGGATTCACTATGGGATCAGTGCCTGCATCGTCTGCAAGGCGAGCTGACGCCGCAACAGTTCAATACCTGGATACGTCCGCTGCACGCGGTTTATGACTCCCATACCCTGCGCCTGCTGGCGCCCAACAGTTTTGTCAAAGAGCGGATAGAAAGCAATTTTATGTCGCAAATTGCGGCGATCGCCTGCGATCTTGCCGGGTTATCGGTGCCCATTGTCGCCGAGGTGGGCAGCCAGGCGCTGTTTGAAGAAATCGCCGCGCCGGCAGCAGAGCCCAGGGCCGAAGCCACCGCCCCGGTCCGGGCCACCCCGGCAGTAAGCCAGGGCGCAAAATCGAATGCCACTGCGGCGCCGCGCAATAACAGCAGCCTCAATCCCAATTTCACCTTCGAGAATTTCGTCGAGGGTAAATCCAACCAGCTGGGCAAGGCCGCCTCCATCCAGGTCGGGGAAAATCCCGGCAAGGCTTACAACCCGCTGCTGATCTACGGCGGCGTGGGGCTGGGCAAGACCCACTTGATGCACGCGGTGGGCAACATGATCCTGCAACAAAACCCGCAGGCCAACGTGATTTATCTCCATTCCGAGCGGTTTGTGGCCGAGATGGTCAAGGCGCTGCAGCACAACACGATTAACAATTTCAAACGTTTCTATCGCTCGGTCGATGCCCTGCTGATCGACGATATCCAGTTTTTCGCCGGCAAGGAGCGCTCCCAGGAAGAGTTCTTTCATACCTTCAACTCCCTGCTCGAAGGCGGTCAACAGGTGATCATGACCTGCGATCGCTATCCCAAGGAAGTCGACGGCCTGGAAGAGCGGCTCAAATCCCGTTTCGGCTGGGGATTACCGGTGGCCATCGAAGCGCCGGAACTGGAAACCCGGGTCGCGATCCTGATGAGCAAGGCGCAGCTGTCCGGGATCGAAATGCCCAGCGAGGTGGCCTTTTTCATTGCCAAACGCATCCGCTCCAACGTCCGCGAGCTTGAAGGGGCGCTGCGCCGGGTGATCGCCAATGCCCAGTTTACCGGCCGGCCCATTACCATGGACTTTGCCAAGGATGCCCTGCGCGATCTGCTGGCCATCCAGGACAAGCTGGTCACTATCGATAATATTCAGAAAACCGTGGCCGAATATTTCAAGATCCGGGTGGCCGATCTGCATTCCAAGCGGCGCAATCGCTCCATTACCCGCCCGCGCCAGATTGCCATGGCCCTGTGCAAGGAATTGACCAGCCACAGTCTGCCGGAGATTGGCGATGCGTTCGGCGGCCGTGACCACACCACCGTATTGCATGCCTGTCGCAAGGTGGAAGAGCTCAAAGAAAGCGATCAACGCATTAACGAAGATGTCTCCAACCTGTTGAGAACCCTGAGCACATGATGTCGGTAA
Source organism: Pseudomonadota bacterium (assembly GCA_034190045.1). Taxonomy (GTDB): domain Bacteria; phylum Pseudomonadota; class Gammaproteobacteria; order UBA6429; family Thiohalophilaceae; genus Thiohalophilus. The sequence continues at coordinate 35,154 of JAXHTI010000002.1, read as the reverse complement.
ACTGTGGACAAACTGTTTTCAACTTGACCCTGTTCGACCGGGTGCGGCATCCTCACAATTTATCCACAGCCTTTACCACTTTCATACAGACTTTATTTGTCCTTTGTTATGCTTAACAAGTCTATAATAATCAAGCAGAAAACCGGCTTATCAACCGTTTTGCGGTGGACTAATAGATCTAACAATAAGAAGATATATATTCAGGTATTTAATATATGAAGATCACTTTAGAACGTGAAACTCTGCTGCGTCCGCTCCAGTCGGTCGGCAGTGTCGTGGAGCGTCGGCAGACCCTGCCGATCCTCTCCAATATCCTGTTTTCCATCGATAACGGTAAACTGACCCTGACCGGGACCGACCTGGAAGTAGAAATGGTGGCCCAGTTGCCAGTGGATGCCGCCGACAGTGGCGACATTACCCTGCCAGCAAAAAAGTTCATCGATATCTGCCGGGCCCTGCCGGAAAATGCCCAACTGGATGTACAAATTGACCAGGACAAGGCGATCATCCGCTCCGGTCGCAGTCGCTTCACCCTGGCGACCATGCCGGCGGCGGAATTTCCCAATATCGATCCCATCGAATCACCGCTGGAGTTTTCCCTCTCCCAGCAACAGCTGAAAAAGCTGATCGAACAGACCCAGTTTTCCATGGCCCAGCAGGATGTGCGGTATTATCTCAACGGCCTGATGCTGGAACTGGACAACAACCGGCTGCGGGCCGTGGCCACCGACGGTCATCGCCTGGCCGTCTGCGAAGTGGAAGCCGAGTTGCCGGTGAACGAACCCCGCCAGGTGATCCTGCCGCGCAAAGGGGTGACCGAACTGATGCGCCTGCTGGATGACAGCGAGAGTACTGCGCGCATCCAGCTGGGAGAGAATCACATCCGGGTCGAATTGCCGGATATCAGCTTCACTTCTAAACTAATTGACGGAAAATTCCCGGATTATCAACAAGTTATACCAAAAGACCCGCCACGGATCGTCTCCTGCGCCCGCCAGCCCCTGTACGAAGCGTTTCATCGGGCCGCGGTGCTCTCCAATGAAAAATACCGGGGCATGCGTCTGAGCCTCTCGGCCGATCAGCTGAAGGCGACCGTCCATAACCCGGAACAGGAAGAGGCGGAAGAAGAAGTCGAAGTCACTTATCAGGGCGATGAATTCGAGATCGGCTTCAATGTCAGTTATTTCCTGGATGCCCTTTCGGCGCTTAAATCGGAGCAGGTTTCCATCGGTATGATCGATGCCAACCACAGCTGTTTGATCCAGGGCGATGATGACGCCAACAGCCGCTATGTGATCATGCCGATGCGGCTCTAATGATGCCGCGATGAGCCTGACCCATCTGGCGATTAACCGGGTTCGCAACCTGGACGCGGTGGAGATGGCCCCCTGTGATCAGATCAATCTGATCGTCGGGGAAAATGCGAGCGGCAAGACCAGTCTACTGGAGGCGATCCACCTTCTCTCCCTGGCCCGTTCCTTTCGCAGCACCTCGATCCAGCATGTGATTCAACGGGATCAGCCTACCCTGACCGTGTTCGGCCGTATCCGGGGCCAGGGGGGACAGACCACCGCCATCGGCCTGGAAAAAGGCCGCGATCTGACCCGCATCCGGATTAACCAGCGTACGGCGCATAAAACCTCGGATCTGGCCGCCGTGTTGCCGGTCCAGGTGATCAATCCGGATATTCACCGGATTCTGGAACAGGGGCCCCGCTATCGCCGCCAGTTTCTCGACTGGGGTGTGTTCCACGTGGAACAATCCTTTTTGCCCACCTGGCAGGCTTACCACAAGGTGTTACGCCAGCGGAATGCGGCCCTGAAGTCTCACTCCCGGCCGGAGGAGATCCGGTTCTGGGATGCCCAGCTGATCGAACAGGGCGAACGGCTCACGCAGTTGCGCCGCGATTACCTGCTCGCACTGCAGCCCTGGCTGGAGCGTTACAGCCAGGCACTGCTGGGATCAGTCCCCCAGTGGCATTATCAGCCGGGCTGGAACCAGGAACAGGATCTGCGCACGGCCCTGGCGCGGGGTTTCGAACGGGATCGCCAGCAGGGATTTACCCAGAGTGGTCCGCATAGAGCCGATCTGAGTATTCGCCAGGATCGCCAGGCGGTACAGAACCATTTTTCCCGGGGCCAGCAGAAGCTACTGGCCAGTGCCATGCGCCTGGCCCAGATTGCCCAGTTCCGTGCCGTGCGCGAACAGATCCCGGTGCTGCTGGTCGATGATCTGCCGGCTGAGCTGGACCCGGAACGCCGGGCCCGATTACTGCGATTGCTGGTTGAATCCGGCGCCCAGTTGTTCGTGACCGCCACCGAAGCCGGCCTGCTTGAACCGAGTGAGCAGGAAACGATCAAAATGTTCCACGTGGAACACGGCGTGGTCCGAGAAGTGGTATAATGGCGACCTGACTGGAGATCCCACCCATGAGCGAAAAAAATTACGATTCCTCGAATATCAAGGTCCTGAAAGGTCTCGATGCCGTGCGCAAGCGCCCCGGTATGTACATTGGTGATACCGATGACGGGACCGGATTGCATCATATGGTTTTTGAGGTGGTGGACAACTCCATCGACGAGGCGCTGGCCGGCCACTGCAAGAGTATCGAGGTGACCATCCATAGTGACGGCTCGGTGTCAGTCCGGGATGATGGGCGCGGGATTCCGACCGATCTGCATGAAGAAGAGGGCCGTTCCGCCGCGGAAGTGATCATGACCGTGCTGCACGCGGGAGGCAAATTCGATGATAATTCCTACAAGGTCTCCGGCGGCCTGCACGGCGTGGGGATCTCCGTGGTCAACGCCCTGTCCGAACACCTCAAGCTGACGATCCGGCGGGATAACAAGGTCTATCAGCAGGAATACCAGCTGGGCGAGCCCCAGTACCCGCTCAAGCCCCTGGGCGAAACCGAACAGACCGGAACCGAAATCCGCTTCAAACCCAGCACCGAAATTTTCACTGATACCGAATTCCATTACGACATCCTGGCCAAGCGGCTGCGCGAACTGTCGTTTCTGAACTCCGGTGTGCGCATTGTGCTGACCGACGAGCGGGAGCCGGACAAGCAGGATGTCTTTGAATACGAGGGGGGCATCAAGGCTTTCGTCGAGCATCTCAACCGCAAGAAGACGCCGCTGCACGAAAATGTGTTCTATCTGAACCTGGAAAAAGACGGCATCTGGGTCGAGCTGGCGATGCAGTGGAATGACTCCTACCAGGAGAATATTTACTGCTTTACCAATAATATTCCGCAGCGTGACGGCGGAACGCACATGTCGGGTTTTCGTACCGCCCTCACGCGGACATTGAATAACTATATTGAGAATCAAGGGCTTGCGAAAAAAGCCAAGGTCAACCCCAGCGGTGACGATGCCCGCGAGGGGCTCTGCGCGGTGCTGTCGGTCAAGGTGCCGGATCCGAAGTTCTCTTCCCAGACCAAGGACAAACTGGTTTCCTCCGAAGTGAAGGGGGCCGTCGAATCGGTGATGGGCGAGAAGTTCAGCGATTACCTGCTCGAACATCCCAACGACGCCAAGGGGATCGCCTCCAAGATTCTGGATGCGGCACGCGCCCGCGAGGCCGCCCGCAAGGCGCGCGAAATGACCCGCCGCAAGGGCGCCCTGGATGTGGCCGGCCTGCCGGGCAAGCTGGCCGACTGCCAGGAGAAGGATCCCAGCCTTTCCGAACTGTTCCTGGTGGAGGGTGATTCCGCCGGCGGCTCGGCCAAACAGGGTCGGGACCGCCGCGCCCAGGCGATCCTGCCGCTCAAGGGCAAGATCCTGAACGTCGAGAAGGCCCGTTTCGACAAGATGCTCTCCTCGGTGGAAGTGGGCACCCTGATCACCGCGCTGGGCTGTGGAATCGGCAAAGAAGAGTTTGATATCAATAAGTTACGTTATCATCGCATCATTATCATGACCGATGCCGACGTGGACGGCTCACACATCCGGACCCTGTTACTGACCTTCTTCTATCGCCAGATGCCCGAGTTGATCGAGCACGGTTATATCTATATCGCCCAGCCGCCGCTGTATAAAATCAAAAAAGGCAAGCAGGAGCGCTATCTCAAGGATGATGCCGAACTCAATGCGCACCTGTTGCAGACCGCGCTGGACAGCGCCGAGCTACATGTGAACGACAGTGCGCCACCGCTCAGCGCCGAGGCCCTGGAAGAGCTGGCCCGCCAGCATATGCTGGTCAACGACACGATCCGGCGTTTGAGTCGTCGTTATCCGGAGATCGTGCTGGAGAAAATGATCTACATGCCCGGCTTGCAGGATGCGCAATTGCTGGATAACGACGGCATGCAGCAGTGGTTTGCCGAACTGCAGCAGCGACTGGCCAATGACGATAGCACCAACAAACAGTTCCAGTTCCAGTTCAAAAGCGATGAAAATGAAAGTGGCAGCTGGCAGGTGACGGTCACCGCGATTCGTCACGGTATCAGCAGCGACTATGTGTTTACTCGCGAATTTTTCGAAATGGGTGAATACAAGGCCATTCGTACCCTGGGCGAGCAACTGGACGGCTTGCTGGAAGACGGCGCGTTCATTCAGCGCGGCGACAAGCAGCAACCGATTACCGCCTTCCGCCAGGCCATGGAATGGTTAATGGAAGAGGCCAAGCGCGGGCAACACATCCAGCGTTACAAGGGCCTGGGGGAAATGAATCCCGAACAGCTGTGGGAAACCACCCTGGATCCCGAATCCCGCCGCCTGCTACAGGTGCAGATCGAGGATGCGATCGCGGCCGATGAAATCTTCACGACTCTGATGGGTGACCAGGTCGAACCGCGGCGCGACTTTATCGAAACCAATGCCCTGAACGCGAATAACCTCGACGTCTGATCCCGGCCCGGCCGCCCGGCCGGGTTGATGATGTCACGCAGTAGACCTGTTTTGTATCCGGCCATGTTGCATTGAGCTGCAACAGCAGCCGGAGTAGAGTCAGTCAGTGAGCGCCAATCTGCCGACCCGGCAGATTATCCCTGGTATCTGTATACGGTTGCCGGCTGTCTGAATCTGACCATGAAACATGTCTGAACTGCATTGCGATCCCGGTTTTCGGCAGCTGCTGGCGCAGCACTTTTCGATCGCCTTGCTGGAACAGCATCCCGGTACCGTTTACGGCTTGTGGCCGGACCTTACCCTCGCCTATATGAACCCTGCCTGGTTCCGGTTTGCCCGGGATAACCAGGGTGAGCCGGGGATCAGTACCAGGTGGACCCGGGGACGCCGGATCACCGATGCCCTGCCGGAAGTGTTGCACCCGTTTTATGTGGAACTGTATCTGCGTGGGCTGGAAAATAACCGCGATCAGCCGTTGATGCATGATTATGAGTGTTCCTCGCCGCAGGAGTATCGCTGCTTTAGCATGAGTCTGCATAACCTGGGTTTTGGTGCCGGTTTGCTGGTCATCAACCGCGATCGACAGGTGCGTGAACACTGGCGTACGCCGCACCCCGGGCAAAGCGAGCTGTACCGCGATAGTGCAGGACATTATTCGCAATGCACCCATTGTCGCTGTTATAAAAACCCGCAACAAAAAGTATCCGGCAGCTGGGACTGGATTCCAGACTGGATCAACCAGCCTCCCTCCCCCGTCGATGATGCGCTGTGCCCCGCCTGCTTCGAGTATTACTACGGCCTCGGTGACTGATTCTGTTTCACGCCCTGCTTTCATAAATAACTTGGCCGACGTCTTAACCGATGCATACAGGCAACGTTCTGGTGCACCGGATCCAGGTCAATGCGCCAGAAAGAGGCAGATCACGGTAAATAATACGGGTTTACCCTGATATTTTTCTGGCACAGCAATTGCTCAACCCTTTGTCGTGAACAACGGTTTTGTTCAGCAGTAAAGACAAGGGACGAGAATGAAACAACAACGCAAGTGGTTTGTACTTATGGGGCTGGTCGGGATGTCACCGGCCATGGCGGACAACGCCGCCGGATTGCAACAATCGATGGACACGGTCTGGTTGATTACCGCCGGTGCCCTGGTGTTTTTCATGCAGGCCGGTTTTGCTTTGCTGGAAAGCGGGATGTCACGGGCCAAGAACTCGGTCAATGTGGTAATGAAAAACTACATGGATCTGTGCCTCGGCAGTCTCGCCTTCTGGTTGATCGGTTACGGCCTGATGTTCGGTGCCAATCCGACAGGGCTGCTGGGCCAGAGTCATTTCTGGCTGGGTAATGCCGAGCACATGGATTACAGCCTGTTGTTTTTCCAGACCATGTTTGCGGCCACGGCGGTGACGATCGCCAGTGGCGCCATGGCCGAACGAACGCGTTACGGCGGCTATTTAATCGGGGCAATGGTCGTGTGTGCCGTCATTTATCCGGTCTATGGCAGCTGGGTATGGGGGAGCCTTTATGAAGGCAGTGGCTGGCTGGCGGAGCTGGGGTTTATTGATTTTGCCGGATCGACGGTCGTCCATTCGGTCGGCGGCTGGATCGCCCTGGCGGGTATTATCGTGCTCGGACCGAGACTGGGTCGTTTCGATCAACAACGCCATAGCCGCCTGATTGCCGGGCACAATCTTAACAGCGTGGCACTGGGCGGCTTTATTCTGTGGCTCGGCTGGTTCGGTTTCAACGCCGGCAGTACCGCCAGCGCGGAAACCAGTATTGGCCTGATAGCGTTGAATACGCATCTGGCGGCGGCCGCCGGCGCCGTCGGGGCGCTGCTCAGTATGGGATTAAGACGTAAACCGGTGTTGTTAACACAGACTATCAATGGCGGTATCGGTGGGCTGGTTTCGATCACTGCGGGGTGCGCCAGCATGGAACCGATGTATGCGGTCATCACCGGACTGATCGCCGGCTGGGTGGTCGTGGTCGGAACCTCGCTGATGGAAAGACTGCGACTGGATGATGTGGTTGGCGCCGTTCCCGTGCATGGATTCGCCGGCGCCTGGGGTACCGTGGCCGCCGGCCTGTTTCTGGCCGGGGATCTGTTCAACCCGGCCCAGGTGCTGGTGCAGGTGCTGGGCGTTATGGCCGGGTTTGCCTGGGCCTTTCCCGTGGCCCTGTTAATGTACGGCATGATCCAGTTGACCAGTGGCCTGCGCGCCAGTAGCGAGGACGAACAGCGTGGCCTGGACTACAGCGAGCATTACGAGATCGCCTACCCCGAATTCCAGTCTGCACAATTACACCAGGGTAAAACCCGGTAACAGGGAGAGTGAAACGATGGCAGCAACCGCATCAGAATCGCAAGAAAACAACAGCATGGTCATTCGCAAGCAGGCCATTATGGTAGGACTGAGTCCCTTCATGGCGCTGGAAGAATGTCGCCAGGGGGCTAATTACTGGGAGCAGCATTTCAGTCGGGCCCCCCGCTTTGCCATCCAGCAATTTATCAAGCAACTGGTGACCCCGGACAATCCGCTGTGGCCCTATCGCAAGGAGATGGTGCTCAATGTCACCAAGGTGATGGCACTACTGCCGCGGGAGATCGAGGTGCAGTATGCGACACTGTTTCAGGGGGAGCTGGATTTCCCCGGCGCAGGTCAGGGATCCAACCAGGATCCGGTCCAGCCGGTTTTCGAACAGCTCTATCAAAGCCTGCTTTCACGTCTGGAGGAAGAGGATTATCCCACGGCATTGCGCCTGCGCAAGTTTTTGCGCGAGCGGATGTTGCAAAACGGGTCTTTCAGCATGGAGACCCGGCGCCTGAACAGCTGGTTACTGGGGATCGAGCCGATATTGACGGTGAACCTGCCGCGAGAGCAAATGCGCCGGATTGTGCATCAGGCGTGGCTGGGATGTTGTGAGTACCTGGGGCCGGTGAGCGCGGATCGGATTCTTGGCCAGGCGGTGGCCGAAACGGAACAAAAAACCCGCGGCGAGGAAGTCTCACCGCGGGTTTTATTGTAGTCAGCCGAATGTAGGGGTTCAGGCGGCGGCGTTGGCGTCGTGTTCCTTGTGGTATTGCACGACCCGCTCGACTTCCTGCTTTGAACCGAGGACCACCGGAACCCGCTGATGCAGTTCACTCGGTTCAAGTTCCATGATCCGTTCGCGACCGGTCGAGCTCATGCCGCCGGCCTGTTCCACGATGAAGGACATAGGGTTGGCCTCGTACATCAGGCGCAGTTTGCCGGTGCCGCCCTTGGCTTTCATTTTCTCGTCCATCGGATAGAGGAAAATGCCGCCGCGGGTCAGGATGCGATGCACCTCGGCGACCATGGAGGCGACCCAGCGCATGTTGAAATCCTTGTCGCGATCGCCGGTGGTGCCGGAGAGGCATTCGTCCACATAGCGTTTGACCGGCGGCTCCCAGAAACGCATGTTGGAGGTGTTGATCGCAAATTCCCGGGTCTCGGACGGAATGGTCAGATTGGGGTGAGTGAGGATGAACTCACCGATATTCTGGTCCAGGGTAAAGCCGTTGACGCCGTTACCGGTGGTCAGGATCATCATGGTCGAAGGACCATAAAGCGCGTAACCGGCACAGACCTGCTCGGTGCCGGCCTGGAGGAAATCCTCGGCGCTCGGGTTCTGGCAATCGCCCTTGCAGCGCAGGATGGAGAAGATGGTGCCGACGGAAACGTTCACATCGATGTTGGAAGAACCGTCCAGCGGATCAAATGTGAGTAAGTACTTACCACGAGGATACTCATTAGGGATGTGGTAGATCTCCTCCATCTCTTCGGAGGCCATGGCGGCCAGATGGCCGGACCATTCGTTGGATTTGAGGAACACCTCGTTGGAAATCACGTCCAGTTTTTTCTGATCCTCGCCCTGCACGTTTTCGGTTCCGGCCTGACCAAGCACATCGACCAGCGCGCCGTGGTTAACCAGGTTGGAGATCTCCTTGCAGGCGGTCACAACATCATTCAACAGGGAGGTGAAATCACCGGTCGCGCCCTCGATGCGGCGCTGTTCCTCGATGATGAACTGGGTAATGGTGATTCTTCCGTCTCGCATAATTGCCTCGGTCTGTTCTTGGTTAAATTCTTGCTGTTGGCCCCGCACAGTAAACAGCCAGCAGGGCAAAGAATATAAGTATATCAATATTCACGGATATTCTGAACCAGAACGAGAGAAATCGCGCAGGATGACTTTTTTTAATTAGGGTTAATGCAGCAGGTTGTCGAGATAGCCGAGGAATTCGTGTCGGGCAGTTTCACCACTCAGGGCATTGTTGTGTCCGGCGTGCTCCACCACCCAGCGCTGTTTGGGTTGTCGGGCAGCCTTGAACAGGTCTTCCCCGTGATGAAGTGAGATTACAGCGTCGTTGGCACCCTGAATGAGTAACAGCGGCACCGGGGAAATGTCGGCGACGGCATCGATTGGTCGATATTCATCCGAGATAGTGAGCGATAACGGGTATTGCAACGGCCAGGTTAGCCACCAGTTGCCGAGGGCCTCGCGGGCAACCACCCGGTAGCTGGTAAACGCGCCTTCGGCGATCACGCTCCGCACCTTTGAAAAGGAATCGGATAGGGGCGCGGCGGTAATGGCCAGCGAAGCTCCCAGGCTCTGCCCATAGACCACCACCTTGTCCGGATCGATGGGCAAATCACTGAACAGGTAGTCCAGGGCGGCGGGAACGTCCCGATGCAGGCCGGCGAGGCTGGGTTCGCCGGGCGAATGGCCATAACCCCGATAATCGAACATGAACAGGTTATAGCCGTGGTGCGGCAGCCACCAGACGGCACGCAGGTGGGTGCTGATGTTCTGTGCATTGCCATGCAAAAAGAAGATGGTGCCTTTGGACGGCGTATCAACAGCGGGGATAAACCAGCCATGCAGCAGTTGATCGTCACTGGTGCGAAAGAAATGATCCTGGCGTTCGATGCCCAGATCATCCGGGATCGGGTAATGCGCCTGTTCAGGATGGAAGATCAGATGATTACAGCCGTAAAGACTGAATAGCATGGAGAGAAGCAGAAACAGGCGGATCATTTCAGATACCAGTGCCAGGAAATACTCAGTGAGTCCTCGGTATTGTGCTCAGGTCCGCGGCGTTGCCATTCCAGACGAATAGCACTGTCCCGGTTCCAGTGAAAGCTCTGGGCCAGGGTGTGTTCGATATAGGTCAGATCAAGATCACCGGCAAAACGCTGAACCCGGGATTGGGCAAGTATGCGCCAGTTATCCACCGGATCCCAGATCATACCCAGATTCGGGCCCAGACCGGCTTCCACGCTGTTATCGAGTTCATCATGGCCGAGTGCGGTGGCGTCCATCATACCAAAGAGCTTGAAGGAATCAGCAAGACTGAAGGTCATACCGCCACCGGCATTGAGTGAGAATACCAGGCGTTCATCAGGATGGGTATCGATGGGCCAGCGCTCGAAGCCCATGTTGAATTTCCAGGAGACCGGCTTGAAAAAATCGGTCCGACCGACCAGCGAGGTGATATCGACCAGTCGCAGAGCATGCAGGCGAGTTTTGTCCTGATCGAAATCGTGGCGCAGAGTGAGATCGAAAAAATTAATCTGTGCGCCCTCCGTGTAACCGGGACGAGGATCTAACAAATCATGATAGGCAGGACGAATTTTCAGCTCCAGAACGTCGTGATGATCCACGTTGACGTAGGCCGCGGCAACCCGTGAGGAGCCGTGTCCCTGATCAAGGCGTACTTCCGGAACTGGCACGGGAGAAGCCGGTGAGGCTTGATCCTGTTTACTGCGCGCGAGCAGTAACTTGTAGGAGGTGCTGGCAATGGCATCGCGATTATCGTCACCGCTGTTAAGCTGATACTGAAGGAAATCGTACGCCGTTTCGTAAATCAGAGCACGTCGGCTGGCCGGCAGTTGCAGCAGCGCTGTGTCATCCACAGTACGTGAACCCTCTGCCAGCTCCTGGACCAGAAGCTGTTCATGCGCCGACATGTTATCCAGGATATGGTTAAGGCGGGTACGGTGCGAGGGACGGTAAAGCGCTTGTTTAAGTATCCCTTCCTGCTGGAGAGCGACATAGACGGTATCGCCAGGGATTGCGAACCAGTCGAATTCATCGGCCGTGTTCATCCCTGGACGGGCAATGTCCAGCAATTCGAGTAGTCGATAGGAACAGTTTTGTAAGAAGAAGTAATACGCGAAATCGGATTGACCCACTTCCCAGGCATGGCGAAGCAGACGATCGATCTCCTCGGGGGTAAAGTTAAGCTGATATTCCCAGATATCGCGGTTCTCCATCTGGTTATACTGATTGACCTTTTCATAATAGGGCATGATGGAGAATCGGCCGGGATAACCCCCCATGATCCCTTTGTAAGCAAAGGCGATACCGTTGGTTTCATCGGTTTCAGCGGCAAAATTGATGGAATAGGAAGACAGCCGGGTTTGTTCGCTCTGATCTTTGCGATCGATGCGAATCAGGGTATGGCCGAACATGGAGGACGGGCTGTTATCCGTGCCTGCAGGAAATATAAGTGTCAGTTGATGTGGATCGATGGTTTCATACCAGTCAGTGAAGCGCTGGCAGGTGCGGGGTTCGAGCCGGTTGGGATCAAAATTCAGCTGTGAATCGAGCCAGTGATAACGGGCAATAAAACGGCATTGCGGGTTTTGTTGATCGTCGGTTTCTTGTAAACCAGAAAAGAAGGCCTCGAGCGTAGCGACAAGCTCGGCGCGGGAATTGTAATGACCCTGCTCGGAATTAAAAAAGTTGCGATTGAGCACTTCGCTGCGATAACCGCCAAAGGTACGGGGTTTGTAATGAAGCAGTTTGAACCAGTAAGGGTGTTCGTGGAGATTCAGTTTGTCCGCACGATCAACCAGCTCTTGCAGATAATCCTCTGATACCGCGACAGACGATACAAGGAACAGGCTGACTGTGATAAGCAGAGAAAATAATCGATTTAAACCATGCATCTGTAATTTTCTTCAGCACAAAAAAAACACTCGGTGAAATTCACCGAGTGTATTCTATACGACTGCTGGAGAAATTAAACAGCGTATTGAGAAAGTACCTGATCAGAGGCCATGACCTTGTTCAGTGAGGTCAGGACTTCTTCAGAGGTAACGTTCTCGGAAGCGAAGATTGTAGAGAAGTTATCTTTGCTTGCCTGGAAGAAGCTGGCTTTGTGTTCTTCGGCAATACCCATCAGCTCGGCCATGGTTTCCAGAGCCTCGCCCTGACCGACAGACATGTCACGAGCCAGTTTTTCCATGTTGGCGCCGGTGAAAGCTTCGGCAGCCGCGTATTTCTGAACTACACCGTCTTTCGCGCAACCCAGCGTACCGGAAGAGATACCGAAAGTCTGGTTACCGAAAGTGCCGTTGGTGGTAGCTGCGAGAACTTGTTCCGGAATGCCGCTTTTGCCTTCAAAAACCATGGAGCCCAGACCACAGCCGACATTGTTGGGTGCGGCATTGGCGCTGGACATGGCCATAACGGACAAGAAAGATGCAGTGATCAGTTTTTTCATATGAGTAAGACTCCCTGTTGATTCTTGTTAAAAGGTCCTGACTGCGAAATGCAGCAGAAACCTGAGTATAGAGTATTAGCAGTTATAGTCAGGATGTTCAATAAAAATTGGCCGAATAAATTGAACAGGTTCACAAATAATGGGGAGTTATTGTTCAGCTGGCGCAAGACGTGCCATCTCGCCTTCGATAAAGGTTTCGGCTTCGGTCAAAATCTGTTCAGCTGACTTACCCTCACTGTCGATGGGCCGGCCGATGACCATGCGAATGGTGCCGGGGCGCTTGAGAAACTGGCCCTTGGCCCAGAAGTACCCGGCATTGTGCGCGACCGGTACGACCGGGTAGCTGGACTCGGATGCGAATACGGCGCCACCGATTTTGTAACGGCCCTTGGTACCGGGACGCACCCGGGTGCCTTCCGGGAAAATGACCACCCACAGTCCACGCTTAAGGCGTTCGGTCCCCTGTTCGATGATCTGGCGAATGGCGTTGCGGCCGGCCGAACGGTTAATGGCGATCGGATCCATGCGGGACAGGCCCCAGCCAAAAAAGGGCAGCCACAGCAATTCGCGTTTAATGACGAAGGTCAGCGGCGGGAAGACCTGCTGCAGGGCGATCGTCTCCCAGGTGGACTGGTGCTTGCTGAAGATGATGGCCGCATTGTCCGGGATGTTTTCATGTCCCTCGACCACATAATCGAGTTTGCAGACAGTTTTCAGAACCCAAAGATTGTAGCGCGCAAATTGGCTGATGATGGCATAGCGCCAGGAGAACGGCGCAAAATAAAACAGCAGTACGATGCAGGTGATCACCACACTGGTGACAATCACCGACAGACTGAACAGGGTGGAACGCAGCAAAACCATTTATCCATCCTCACGGGCAAGAAAGTCATCAACAAACCGGGCAAGATCGGCATACACCGGAACTCCCTCCAGCCCTATGCCCTTGGCCAGCGTCCGTTCGCCCTTGCCGGTTTTGACCAGGTAGGGCGTGGCGCCGACCGCGCGGGCCGATTCGATATCACGCAGGGAATCGCCGACCACCGGGACATTGTCTAAAGGATGATCGCTGAGATGGGCGATGCGTTCGAGCAGGCCCGGCAGCGGTTTGCGGCAATCGCAGTCATCGTCGGGGCCATGCGGGCAATAGACGATCCCGTCGACCCGGCCGCCCTGCTCGGCCAGCAGCTTGCGCAGTTTGTCGTGCATCTGCTGCAGCGTGGCCTCATCGTAATAGCCGCGGGCAATACCGGACTGGTTGGTGGCCACATAAACGTGATAACCGGCCCGGTTCAGGCGCGCGATCGCCTCCAGGCTACCCGGAATCGGCACGAACTCGTCAACACTTTTTATATAGTCGTCGGAGTCGTAATTAATCACCCCGTCACGATCCAGAATAATCAATTTCATAATAATGATTTACCACCAAGGCACCAAGACACTAAGAAAAGAAGAAGTAAATTAAAAATCAATCTTGGTGTCTTCGTGTCTTGGTGGTGATTAGTTGTCTTTGAATTCAGAAACACGGATGCGCCCGTTTACCATTTTGGATTCGCGTTGCATGATCTTGTCCATCTTGGTCCAGAAGGCCTGGTTGAGATCGAACTCGGCCGAGATGGCGGTGCCCATGATCAGGATCAGCAGGTCGGCAACTTCCTCGGCCAGCTGGTCCTTGTCCTTGCCCTTGGTGACGCAGGCGGAGATCTCGCCCAGTTCTTCGGCCATCAGGGCGATGCGGTAGGGCATGTCCTCACCACCTGTCCCTTTGAAATCATGTTTGTCGTGAAAGGCCTGCACGGCTCTGAGCATTTCAGCATAGGAGTCGGGATTCATAGGCTCATCCTTGCAGACGGGAAATGTCCGCGATTTGCATAAACAGTTGATGCAGGTTGTTGAGCAGAGCCAGGCGGTTGTTGCGTAATTTTTCGTCCTCGGTCATCACCATCACGTCATCGAAAAAGCGATCCACCGGCTCGCGCAGTTCGGCTAGTTGACTCAGGGCCTGCTGGTAGTTGGCCTGCTGAACCTGCTCGTTGACCTTTTGCTGCAGACCGGTCAGACGATCGTGCAGAGTCTGTTCGGCGGGATCCTGTAACAGGCCGGGGTCGATGGTTTTAGGCCGCGCGCCTTCGACTTTCTTGAGGATGTTGCCGATGCGTTTGTTGGCGGCGGCCAGGCTTTCGGCGGCCTCGAGCTGGCGAAAGTGATCCACGGCCTTGAGTCGTTGCTCGATGTCCAGCGGCCGGGTCGGGCGGTTGGCGGTCACCGCGTCGAGCACGTCGGCGCGAATGCCCTGATCCCGGTAATAGGCCTTTAGGCGATCGAGAATAAAACCGATGAGGGGTTCGACTGCCTCGTCGGCATTGAGAGTATTGTCGAAGCCGGCGGCGGATTGCTCCAGCAACGCCTGCAGATCGAGGTCGAGCTGTTGTTCGATCAGTATGCGCAATACCCCGAGTGCGGCGCGGCGCAGGGCAAAGGGATCCTTGTCGCCGGTCGGAATCTGGCCGATGGCAAAAATGCCAACCAGGGTATCGATCCGGTCGGCCAGGGCCAGCGCCTGGCCGGTGACCTCCCCGGGAAGATCATCGCCGGCAAAGCGGGGTTTGTAATACTCGTCCAGGGCCCGGGTGACCTGCGGCTGTTCGCCATCGAGCCCGGCATAGTAACGGCCCATGATACCCTGCAATTCGGGGAATTCACCGACCATCTCGGTCATCAGGTCGCATTTGCACAATTGTGCGGCGCGGATGGCCAGTTGTTTGTCACCGCCCAGTTGTTTGGCAATGCTGCCGGCCAGTTTTTCCACCCGCCGGGTCTTGTCATAGAGCGTGCCCAGCTTTTTCTGAAAGACCACGCTCTTGAGTGAGTCGAGGCGTTGTATCAGCGGGATCTGCCTGTCCTGCTGCCAGAAAAATTCGGCATCGGCAAAGCGCGGGCGAATGACCCGTTCATTGCCTTGTTGAACCTGTTCGGGCTGTTTGCTCTCGATGTTGCTGATGGTGATAAACAGCGGCAGCAGCTGACCTTTGTCATCCACCAGATGAAAATATTTCTGGTTGGTTTTCATGGTGGAGATCAAGGCTTCCTGCGGGACATCCAGGAAGCGTTCATCGAAGCGACCGGTCACGGCCACCGGCCATTCGACCATGGCCGTAACCTCGTCGAGCAACGCCTCATCGATGACAGCGTTGGCCTTATGTTGAGTTGCGGCCTGTTCGATCTGGGCGCGCACGGCGGTGCGCCGGCGTTCGAAGTCGGCGATGACCTTGCCTTCACTTTCCAGCAATACCTCGTATTCGGCCGGCGCGGGAATATAAATCGGATCGGGATGATGGAAGCGATGACCGCGGGTTTCGCGAGCGCTGCCAACGCTCAGGATCTCCGCCTCGATGACCTCGTCACCAAACAGCAACACGACCCAGTGCACCGGACGCACGAACCAGGCATCCAGATCGCCCCAGCGCATGCGCTTGGGGATCGGCAGTTTGTCCAGCGCCTGGCGCACGATCTCCGGAATGAAGCGGGCGGTCGGCTCACCGGGCCGGGTGGCGCGATAAACCAGTCGGCTGCCTTTATCGGTCTCCTCGTTTTGCAGCTCTTCAACGCTGACGCCGCACTTGCGGGCAAAGCCCTGGGCGGCCTTGGTCGGCTGGCCTTCATCATCGAAGGCGGCGGACACCGGCGGGCCGTGTTGCTCGATGGTCCGGTCCGGCGTGGAGGTCGGCAGCGCTTTGATCAATAAAGCCAGCCTGCGGGGCGTGGCATATTGATGGATGTCAGGGCTGCCAAGATGGTTCTCCTGCAGGCCGTGACGCACCCCCTCTGCAAATGCATTACAAAGTGTTTGCAACGCTCTGGGCGGCAGCTCCTCGGTGCCGATTTCGATCAACAGATCCGCCTGGCTCATTGGGCGCCCTCCTTGCACATCGGAAAGCCGAGGGCTTCGCGGGCTGCATAATAGGCCTCGGCCACGGCGCGGGCCAGGTTACGCACGCGCAGGATATAACGCTGGCGCTCGGTGACCGAGATGGCATGGCGCGCATCGAGCAGGTTGAAACTGTGCGAGGCCTTGAGCACCTGTTCATAGGCCGGTAACGGCAATTGAGCCGCGATCAGTTGCTGGCTCATTTTCTCGGCCTGGTCGAACTGGTGGAACAGATCATCGACATCAGCATGTTCGAAGTTATAGGTGGACTGCTCCACCTCGTTTTGATGAAACACGTCGCCGTAGGTGACCGTGCCGCGCGGGCCATCGGTCCAGACCAGGTCGAACACGCTTTCCACGCCCTGCAGATACATGGCAATGCGCTCCAGGCCGTAGGTGATCTCACCGGTGACCGGTTTGCAATCCAGTCCCCCGACCTGCTGAAAATAAGTGAACTGACTGACCTCCATGCCGTTGAGCCACACCTCCCAGCCCAGCCCCCAGGCGCCCAGGGTGGGTGATTCCCAGTTGTCTTCGACGAAACGGATGTCATGCACCAGCGGATCGAGCCCGAGCATTTGCAGCGAGCCGAGATACAGTTCCTGGATATCCAGCGGCGAGGGTTTGATCACCACCTGGAACTGGTAGTAGTGCTGCAGACGATTGGGATTCTCGCCATAACGGCCATCGGTAGGCCGGCGCGAGGGCTGCACATAGGCAGCCGCCCAGGGCTCGGGGCCGATGGCACGGATGAAGGTGGCGGTATGAAAGGTGCCGGCGCCCATTTCCATATCGTAGGGTTGCAGGACGATGCAGCCCTGTTCGGCCCAGTACTGCTGCAGGGCGAAGATCAGCCCCTGAAAGGTACGGGCGGCGGCGGGATGGCGGGATTTGCTCAAGCGGACACCTTTATTAATATGGACACAGCGAAAAGAGCGCTCATTATAGCCGCGCCATCTGCCGCTGATAACCTCATGGAGTGCGGTTTTTGCGGCCCGGGTCGCGGCAGGCAACGATCCGTGTGAAAAGAATCAAGTTCCCCTTCGGGCGGGCCGATGATTTTAACAGGGCGATTCACATCAGGAGGCCGGTTGTGATCGATACCGAGCATACGCCGCTGTCCCAGTGGCACACCCTGGTCAGCGAGGCCGAACAGGCCGTGGGTGTCACGCTGGAGCCGGAGCTGGAAAGTTATCTGGTCTTCACCCTGATGCGCTATCTCAATCGACCGGAGATGGCGCAACGGGTGCTGGCACTGGATTATCTCGAGGCGGCCCATTGCCAGGGCCGGGAACAGCAGGAGCGATTGCGCGATGTCGGCGATCAGTGTCTGCTCTACAGCGGCCTGTTTCCTCGCCGTGCCGAGCGCCGGCGGGTCCGGGTCAGCTATTACGTCGATCTGGGTCGCAGCGCCTATCACCACCTGGGCTCCAGTGGCATTCCCCTTTCCGCGCTCTATGCCGAACTGGCCCAGACCTTCGTGCTGGCCATGGATATCCTGCAGGCGATCCGCAACCTGCGCCGGGAACAGCAGCTGGATCCGTTGGGCAGCCTGGAATTGTGGCAGGACACCGGTTCCAACGTGGCCCGCCAGGCTCTGAGCGACATCACCGACGCCACCCCGCAGCCCGACCCCGACGCACGCCGGACCCGTGGCAAGGGGCGGCTGCACTGATGAAGAGATAAACGCGGAGGCGCAAAGGCGCAGAGAAACGCAAAGAAAAATAATCAATTCTGCTGCCAGGCATTAATACGTGCTTCATCCCTGGCTGCAAGCCAGGGGTAACTTACTGATTTCATGATTAGTTTATTGATCTGACCAAACCAGCTGTCTTAATAAAACAGGAATGTTTTTACCGTGCGAAATATGCGGTAATTTTGCGACTTGCTTATCCCGGCAATCAGCTCAGACCTTTGACTAACAAAAAACTCTGCGTTCCTCTGCGCCTTTGTTGCGCGATGTACAGGGATGTACAAGTGTCGCGGGAGGCCGGGAGCGACACACTGCGTTAAGATTGTCTTGATGAGTCGCGGGACGGAATCTGCTATCCTTGCCCTCCCCAGGCCAACCCCGCAACACCGGTAAATACCCATGTCCGAGCAACGCAAAGCTGTCGCGCTGATTTCAGGCGGTCTTGATTCCATGCTGGCCGCCAAGGTGCTGATGGAGCAGGGTGTGCATGTGGAGGGGATCAATTTTTTCACCGGCTTCTGTGTCGAGGGCCATACCCACGCGATTCGCAAGAAAGACCAGGATAAGCCCAAGCGCAACAACGCCCTGTGGGTGGCCGAGCAGCTGGGGATCAAGCTGCATATCGTCGATGTGATCGAGGAATACAAGGACGTGCTGCTGAACCCGAAACACGGTTACGGTCAGAACATGAACCCCTGCCTGGACTGCAAGGGCTTCATGGTGCGCAAGGCACATGAGTGGATCGAGGCCAACGGCTTCGATTTTATCGTTACCGGCGAGGTGATGGGCCAGCGACCCATGTCCCAGCGCAAGGACACCATGCCGGTGATCCAGCGTGAATCGGGCGCCGGCGATCGGCTGCTGCGCCCGCTGTGTGCGAAAAACCTGCCCCCAACATTGCCGGAGCAGGAAGGCTGGGTGGATCGCGAACGGCTGTATGACTTCAGCGGCCGTTCACGCAAGCCGCAGATGGCGCTGGCCGAACAGTTCGGCTTTACCGAGTATGCCCAGCCGGCCGGCGGGTGCTGTTTTCTCACCGACAAGAACTATTCCGACAAGCTGGTGGACATGTGGCAGCATCGCCCGAGTCGCGATTACCAGCTGGATGACATCATGCTGCTCAAGGTGGGTCGCCATTTGCGCCCGGCGCCCAACTACAAGGTGATCATCGGTCGTGAGGAAGGTGAGAACAAATTCCTCGAAGGGTATCGCAACCAGTTTGTGCACCTGCGTACCACAAGCCATAACGGGCCACTGGCTTTGATCGATGGCGATATCAGCGAGGCCGACGTGGAAACCGCCGCCCGGGTCGCCGCTCGCTTCAGCCAGGGACGCGACGCCGAGGCGGTGGAGGTGGAAGTGAACTATACCGATGGCCAGCAACGCATCCTGCAGGTGGCTCCCTTGCCCATGGACGGGATCCCCGGCGAGTGGTATTTGTGAGTACTCACCAGCTGGATGCACGCCGCCTGCTCTGTCCCATGCCAGTGATCCGGGTTCAGGATGCGATTGCTGATCTGGCACCCGGTGAGGTGCTGGAGGTGACCTGCACCGATCCGGGTGCATTGAATGATGTCCCCGCCTGGTGCCGGATCAACGGCCATCGAATTCTGGCCACATCGGAGCAGAATGAAACGTTTGTGATTCGGATCGAGGTTGGCGATGGCAACGACTGAACAGGATCAGGCCCCCGTCATTACCCGCGCCGAGCGGGATGACCGCACCCGCCAGATCACCCGGGTCACCCTGGTCGGTGCCGTGGTGGATCTGGTTCTCGGTGTGCTCAAGGTGGTGGTCGGCTGGTTCGCCCAGTCCCAGGCGCTGATCGCGGACGGGGTGCATTCCTTCTCGGATCTGGCGACCGATGCGGTGGTGATTTACGCCGCGCGGCATTCCAGCCGCGAAGCCGATGCCGAGCATCCCTACGGCCATGGCCGTTTCGAGACCATGGCGACGGTGGGACTGGGCATCGCGCTGATGGGGGTGGCCGTCGGCATCAGCATTGATGCCGCGATTCGCCTGTTCAACCCGGATAAGCTGTTGCACCCGAGCTTCTGGGCGCTGATCGTGGCGGGAGTTTCGATCCTGGGCAAGGAGGCGATCTACCACTACAGCATGGTGATTGCCCGCAAGTACAAATCTCACATGCTCAAGGCCAACGCCTGGCACAGCCGTTCCGATGCCATTTCCTCGCTCATCGTGTTGCTCGGGGTCGCTGGCAGCATGGCCGGTCTCGAGTACCTCGATGCCATCGCGGCGATCGGGGTCGCTTACATGATTGCCAAGATTGGCTGGGATCTGTCCGCCCACAGCGTCAAGGAGCTGGTGGACACGGCGCTGGAACCGGAGCGCCAGGCGGTGATCCGCCAGGCAATTCTCGAGGTCGACGGCGTGGAGGCACTGCATATCCTGCGTACCCGTCGCAGCGGATCCGAGGCCCTGGTGGATGTGCATATCCAGGTTGAACCCTATCTGAGCGTTTCCGAGGCCCACTATGTCAGTGAGCGGGTGCGCAAGAAGGTGATCGCCGATGTGGAAGAGGTGAACGATGTCACGGTGCATATCGATCCCGAAAACGATGAGAAAGTGCCGCTGAACCTGAACCTGCCCAACCGCAGCAATTTGCTCGCCCGGCTGGAAAAGGCGTGGAGCGAGATTGAAGAATCCCGGCGGATTGCCCACACTACACTGCACTACCTGGAGGGCGGCATCCAGGTTGAGCTGATCCTGCCGATCGACCTGGCCCTGGAGCGGGACCAGAATCAGCGTGAAGCCCTGCGCCAGCGGTTTGCCCGTGCGGCCCGGGAAGTGGATGGCGTGCAATCGGTCAGATTACTGTATCGTTAATGCACCAGCACGATGCATAGATTAAATTATTTGCACCATTATTGTGCGCGCCATACTGCATGGCATCCCCCGGTCGGATAAAACCGCTGCTAAATCAGACGGTTACGGTGTGGCATGGTTCGTGCACTTAATCGGGCAACAGATTTTGGACTGCGCCAATGACAGCGCAATTCTGGATAACACTGAATATTTGAGATAACCGGAGAACCCTAAATGTCTGACAAAGTCATGAAGATGATTAAAGATAACGGCGTCAAGTTCATTGACTTCCGTTTCACCGATACCCGCGGCAAAGAGCAGCACGTTTCCGTGCCGGCCCACGCTGAGGATGAAGCCCTGTTTACCGAAGGCAAGATGTTCGACGGCTCGTCCATCTCCGGCTGGAAAGGGATTAACGAATCGGACATGATCCTGATGCCCGATGCCGACAGCGCCTTCCTGGACCCCTTCTCCGAAGAGCCGAGCCTGAACCTGACCTGCGACATCCTGGAGCCGGCCACCGGCCAGGGTTACGAGCGTGATCCCCGCTCCATCGCCAAGCGCGGTGAAGCGTACCTGCAGTCCACCGGCATTGCCGATACGGCCCTGTTCGGCCCGGAACCTGAATTTTTTGTTCTGGACGACGTGCGTTGGGGCGCGGACATGAGCGGCGCCTTCTACAAGGTGGATTCCGAAGAAGCCGAATGGAACTCCGAGCGGGTTTATCAGGACGGCAACATCGGTCACCGCCCGGGCATGAAAGGTGGTTATTTCCCCGTCCCGCCGGTCGATTCACTGAACGATCTGCGTGCCGCCATGTGCCTGGCCCTGGAAGAAGTTGGCGTACCGGTCGAAGTGCACCATCACGAAGTCGCCACCGCCGGCCAGTGTGAAATCGGCACCAAGTTCAGCACCCTGGTGGAACGCGCCGACTGGAACCAGCGTATGAAATACGTGATCCATAATGTCGCGCACATCTATGGCAAAACCGCCACCTTTATGCCCAAACCGCTGGTGGGTGATAACGGCAGCGGCATGCACGTGCATCAGTCGCTGATGAAAGACGGACAGAACCTGTTCTCGGGTAACGAGTACGGCGGCCTGTCCGAAACCGCGCTGTACTACATCGGCGGCATCATCAAGCATGCCCGTGCGCTGAATGCCTTTACCAACGCCTCGACCAACTCCTACAAGCGTCTGGTCCCGGGCTTCGAAGCCCCGGTTATGCTGGCCTACTCGGCCCGTAACCGTTCGGCCTCGATTCGTATCCCGTACGTGGCCAACCCGAAGGGTCGTCGCATCGAGGTCCGTTTCCCGGATCCGACTGCCAACCCGTACCTGGCCTTCACCGCCATGATGATGGCCGGTCTGGATGGTATCCAGAACAAGATCCACCCGGGCGATGCCATGGACAAGGATCTCTATGACCTGCCGGCCGAAGAAGCGGCCAGCATCCCGACCGTCTGTCACTCCTTCGACCAGGCGCTGGATGCCCTGAGCGAAGACCGGGCCTTCCTGACCCAGGGTGGTGTGTTCACCGATGATGTGATCGATGCTTACATCAAGCTGAAAATGGAAGAAGTGACCCGCTTCCGCATGACCACGCATCCGGTCGAGTTCGACATGTACTACAGCCTGTAAGCAGTAACACAGGTAAATCTAAACGCCCCCGCAAGGGGGCGTTTTTGTTTCTGAACGTAAAAATTTTTACCACGAAGACACCAAGACACGAAGAAAAGATGTGTGGTTTTTGTATCCGGGTAAGCCAAGCGGTACGTTCCATGCACCATCTTCATCTTTGCAGCGGGGGAATTTCGCCGATTTATTAACTCGCGCCCCGTTACTCGTGCCTCGCCCCTGAGCTCTCGCTAACAAAGTGGATTCCTGACCGATAAGACAGTCTGATAATAAAGATCTGTTGTAGATGCGCCGTCCCGGGGCTATTCTTGTGCTATGAAAACATACTGCATGATTGCCCTGCTATTGTTGAGCTTGCCCGCGGTGGCGGCCGACAAGGTGTACAAGAAGGTCAACCCGGACGGGTCGGTGGAATACAGTGACCAGCCAATGGAAGGCAGCGAGGAGCTGTCGGTGGAACAGGCGCCGGCCACCCGGTTTGAAAAATCCCCCGATATTAATTACCAGCCGCCACAGCGCCAGCGAGAAGACGCGTCGAGATACGAGGTGACCATCACCTCGCCGGGTAATGACGAATCCATCCGCGATAATGCCGGTAACGTGACCCTGCAGGGTAACGTTCAGCCAGGTCTGCAGGGGGGCCATCAGTTGCGCTGGACGCTGGACGGCGAGCCCCTGGAGCAAACCGGCGCGACGGTGAGCCTGACCAATGTCGATCGCGGCACCCATACCGTCCGGCTGGAGGTCGTGGGTCGGGATGCGACGGTACTGGGTGCCAGTGAGCCGGTGACATTCCATCTGTTACGGCGCAGCATCACACCGCAGGCCCCGTCGGGTTCCGATCCGACACCGACCAATCCCCCGAAACCGACTATTCCCGGTCCGACGCCAACCAATCCTCCGAAGCCGACTATTCCCGGGCCGACGCCGACCAACCCGCCGAAGCCCTCACCGCCTTCCTCCTCATCCTGATCGATGCGCACCATTTTGGTGCGCATACGGCGTATCTGCGCTATGCTTTGGTGTGTGCAGCGCAACGCCGCGGCCCAAAACAGCGCAGCGGCCCGGAAACCGCTCTGTAGAGATCCGCTAACTGCTTGTAATTCAAGCCTTTAATCGGGCTGGCCAAAAACCTGCCAAAAGTGCATCGAAAATGGTGCGTTATGGTTTGGTTCTTGCTACAGCCCGGGTATGGAGACAATGAGCCCATCCCCCGATTTGCAACAACGCGTCCTCGAGGCCATGACCTCGGGGCTGATGCTGTTCGACCAGGACTTGCGCCTGCGCTATGTGAATGCCGCGACCGAGATGCTGTTTGGCAGCAGTGGCCCGCATCTGATCGGGCACCGTTTCGAAGAACTGTTCGAAACCCCTGACAATGTCGGCGACGAACTGCGCGAGGCCCTGGCCAGCGGTCACCCGTTTACCCGCCACGAGGTGAGTCTGAAGCTGATCCACGGGCGCGAGGTGGTGGTCGATCTGACCGCTCTGCCCCTGGTGGAGCGGGAACAGGCGCCGGAATTGCTGGTGGAAGTCAACCAGATGGATCGCCTGCTGCGCATCGCCCGGGACGAAAGCCGGGCTGCCCAGCAGCAGACCACCCAGCAGATGCTGCGCGGCCTGGCCCATGAAATTAAAAACCCCCTGGGCGGTCTGCGCGGCGCGGCCCAGCTACTGGCGCGTGAACTGCCGACCGATGAGCTCAAGGAATACACCGGCGTCATCATCAGCGAGGCGGATCGCCTGCAGAAACTGGTCAACCGGATCCTGGGGCCGAACAAAATGCCCAAGCTGGAACCGGTCAACATCCATGAAGTACTCGAACATGTGCGCAGCCTGCTGCTGGCCGAAGCGCCAGAGGGGATACGCTTGCGCCGGGATTACGATCCCAGTATTCCCGATCTGACCGCCGATCGGGATCAGATCGTCCAGGCCCTGCTCAATATCATTCGCAACGCCATCGAGGCATTGCAGGGCGAAGGCGATGTCACCCTGCGCACCCGGGTGGTGCGCAAATTTACCATTGGTCAGAAACAGCATGATCTGGTGGCGCAGATCCAGGTGATCGATAACGGCCCGGGGATTCCGGCGGACATCCTGGAGCGGATTTTCTTTCCCATGGTCTCCAGCCGGGCCGAAGGTACCGGGCTGGGGCTGGCGATCGCCCAGTCACTGATTCAGCAGCATAACGGCATCATCGAGTGTGACAGTGAACCGGGCCGAACCGTTTTTTCCATCTATATACCGATCGAACTTGAGGCGTGAGACAACCATGAGCAAGGAAACCATCTGGATCGTCGACGACGACCGCTCAATCCGCTGGGTGCTGGAGAAGGCATTTAAAAATGCCGAAATGGAGGTGCGCAGTTTCGACGAAGCCGACAGCGTATTGCGTGCCCTCAATCGCAGCGAACCGGATGTCATCATCAGTGACATCCGCATGCCGGGTATGGACGGCCTGGAGCTGCTGGGCCGCATTCATGACAAATATCCCGGCCTGCCGGTGATCATCATCACCGCACACACCGATCTGGACAGCGCGGTCAGCGCCTATGAAGTCGGCGCCTTTGAATACCTGCCCAAGCCGTTCGATGTGGATGAGGCGGTGGAGCTGGCGCGTCGTGCGATCAGCCATCGACGGGAAACCGGCGGCGGGGAAACCCCGGCCGGCCAGATCGATGCGGAGATCATCGGCGAAGCCCCGTCCATGCAGGAAGTGTTTCGTGCCATCGGTCGCCTGGCCCGCTCCAATATCACCGTGTTGATCAACGGCGAATCGGGCACCGGGAAAGAGCTGGTGGCCCAGGCCCTGCATCGTCACAGTCCGCGCGCCGGACAGCCGTTCATTGCCCTGAACATGGCGGCGATTCCACGGGATCTGCTGGAATCGGAACTGTTTGGCCATGAAAAGGGCGCCTTTACCGGGGCCAACACCGCCCGGCAGGGCCGTTTCGAACAGGCCGACGGCGGTACCCTGTTTCTGGATGAGATCGGCGACATGCCCTCGGAACTGCAGACCCGGTTGTTACGGGTCCTGGCTGACGGAGAGTTCTATCGAGTCGGCGGGCACAGCGCGGTCAAAGTGGATGTGCGAATCATCGCCGCAACCCATCAGAACCTGGAAAAGCTGGTGGAACAGGGGCGTTTTCGTGAGGATTTGTTCCATCGACTCAATGTCATCCGCATCCACATTCCGTCGCTGCGTGAACGACGCGAGGATATTCCGCTGCTGGCCCAGCATTTTCTCAACCGGGCCGCAAAAGAACTCAACGTCGATGCCAAGAGCCTGGATCGCGAGGTGATGGAGTATCTGTCGCGCCTGGACTGGCCCGGCAACGTACGCCAGCTGGAGAACACCTGTCGCTGGCTGACCGTGATGTCACCCGGCCAGGTGGTCCATATCGATGATCTGCCCCCCGAGATGTTGCACGGTAAGGACGAAACCCATTTCGACGGCGACTGGAGCGAACTGCTGCGCCACTGGGCCGAGCAGGAACTGTCCCAGGGCCATACCGCGATCCTCGATCAGGCCATGCCGCAATTCGAACGGGTAATGATCGAAACCGCCCTGAAAAAAACCGGCGGCCGACGGCAGGACGCCGCGAAACTGCTCGGCTGGGGTCGCAACACCCTCACCCGCAAGATCAAAGAGTTGAATTTATAAAAAAGCTGAACCACGAAGACACCAAGACACGAAGAAGACAAATAAATCATATCGTTGTGGGAGACGAGTCCCTCGGCGATTCAAACTCGATGATCGCGCTATTCTCAACCAATCGGCCGAGGGCTGGCCTCCTACGGCCTACAGTTTCCTCGTACCTCGTTACTCGTCACTGAGCTCTTGTTAACAAGCTCAACACCAGACCGATAAGCCAGGCTGATAATAAAGATATATTGTAGATGCCCCGTCAGGACACCAGGACACGAAGAAAGGATTTTGTGATTTCTCTGTGGATGCCGAAGCGTAGATCAAATGATTTTTAATCATCGTGTCTTTGTGGTGAATATCTTTACTGGAATCTTTCCCGCCAGTAGATGATCCGATCATCGCCGCGATAGCGGCCGAAGGTGGCGGTTGCGCACGGCGTTGCATCGGTACCTGTCGTTATATCGTCATCACCGTCTGCATTGTCACAGTCAATTTTCCAATCATATTCCATATAGTCTGGCACGATACCTTGTACCGTTACATTGCCATAAATGATATTTCCTGGATCAGAGGTGGGCGCCTTGAGATAGAGAGTGTACTCTCCCGCCGCGGGTGTCTGTGTATATTGTTCATCCACCGGCCCGGCAATTGCACAGCCGCTATCACTGTCGCCAGGATTGCCGGTGTCCTGTACACAGGTTTCGCGCGGGTTGCTGCCGTCGCCAACGAGGAGGTTGTCGGTCGGATTTAACAGGTCGATGGTAACGTCGTCGTAACAAATATCCGCTGTATTGTTCACAAAGTTATCGCCGTCGTAATACTGGGCGAACATCGGGATCTGCAAATCAGCCAGTTCGGAGCCGTAGGCATTGTCCAGCGCGATGCGTCCGCTGCGGAGATTCACCGTACCCTCGGTATAACCGTCAGAGGTAATATCATCGACATCTTTGGCGCGGAGTTGGGTAATGGACAACGGTGCGGTTTCCTTGTCGGGAAAGGTATAGGTGACATCATTGCGTATACCGATGCCGTCACTGGTGGTGAAATACGTGGTGTCTAGGGTGTTGTTGGTGAAGTTGGCGGTATCCCCGGCATCAGAAAGGACGGGATCGCGAACGAAACCGACGCGGTAATTGCGGGTCGGGTTGCCAGCCAGATTCAGCGCATCCACCGTGACCGTGAATTGCTGGCCAGAGTAGGTAAAGCTGCCGTTACAGGCCTCGGTGGCGGACACATCGAAATGATGTGGAGTAAAGCGGCCAATATTGGCACTGGTATTGAGCCCGGTGGTACCGATGGTGGTCTCGCCAAAGTAATTCACGCCGGACCCCAGTGAGGCGGTAAAGGTAAACACGCCCACTTCAGAGACGCTCTGGTTGGTGATGGTATGCTCGCCGTTGTCGGCGGCACTGATATCGATGCTGCTGACGTTGATGCTCCCGGTATCGCCACCGGACGGGGCCACCAGGTTATGACTCAACGTGATGTTGTCCAGCTGGAAGTTGGGCGTGATAGTAGGATCTGTAGTGCTGGTACCATCATTACAGCTGCCAGCGACTTTCAGGTTGAAGTTAGAGCCGGCGCTGGTCAAGATCGAACAGTCTGCATTAGCCGGATCGCAATCGGCGAGAGGATTATCACTGGAGATATAGAACCGCGCGGGTTTAGTAACATAAGTGTCACTCCCCAACATGACCAGCCCGGCCTCGTCGCCGGTGCCATCGTATCGGGCATTGAGTACCAGTTGCCCGGCATCGGAATAGGTCAGGTTGTATGTGGCATCGGCATTGGCATCAAACTGGACCGGCACGTTGGCCGCACCGGGTTCGGTGGTGGGCAGGGTGTAGTCATTGGTGGCGTGATTCAGGGTGACGTTTTGTGTGCCGCTGGCCGGATCGGAGTAAGTTGCCCAGAGCTTGAGGTTTTTGGTGGTGCCTGAAAACGCCGGGACACATTTCTGGGTCGTCTCGTCCGTCCGCACGGCACTGATAGTCAGATCGCCCGAGGTCTGGCAAGAAGTCTGGGTCGGTACATCGATCAAAAAGCCGGTGTCATAAAATGTGAGTTCGCAACTGTTGGTGCCGTCAGATGTATTCACGCAAACCGGCGGAAAGGCCGCCGAAGGTGCAGAGCTGGTGACGCCGAGGGTGACTGCCTCGGCCGTGGTATGGCGCAGGTCGAAGCTGGCCGACCCGGTGCTGATGATTTTGCTGTCGCCGACAACCCAGCCGGTAGGTGACAGGGTGACACTGACATCGCTTGAAGCTTCGGTCGTACAGCCACTGTCAAGACAGGCTCTGATCGTGACGGATTCCGGATTACAGGTTAAGGCTGAACCGTCATGTTGAATTTCAAAGTGATCGATGCCCGTTGGGCAATCTTCAGGGCGAAGCACGAGCATCTGGCCGATATTGTCTGTATCGTTGGCGGCTGCAGTCCGATCGCCGGTGGTGCCAGCATTGGGTAATGCCTGTATACCGGTAGCAATGGCAATGCCATTGGGGCCGCCACCCGTGCGTGGCTGATATAGTGTCGTCAGGGAAGCCGTCGGGGTGACATCAGTATTTCCGTTTGTACTGGCAAACAGCGCGACCAGATAGCTGTTATCTTCTGTGCTGCTGACAGATGGTGCCGTGATAGTAGAACTATCATCATCCTGCCCGGCGTGAACATCAATGGGATTACTGGCGTCAACACCATCGAAGGCCACAATACCACCGGCAGCGCGGTCACTGGGAAAGGACCACTGATAAGAAGCAGATTCACTGCCATCGACTACACGATAATAAATGGTCTGCGTGGAAGTGCGGCTCCAGAAGGGCCCAGAAACATCATCGCGTATCTTGGTCCAGCCTGCAGGCGGTGAAATATTGTCACAATTAAAGAAGCAAAAATCGTCTCGGCGAACAGCAACCTGAGCAATCAGTACATCACCGGCTTCAATGCCTGCCGGAACGTCGAGTGTAAGTGGACTGCCATTACTGGTATTTGTGGTTGTCGCACCAGGGGTAATCGGATCGCAGGCAGGAGGCGGAGCGCCGGTACAGGAACGAACGGAACCATCCCAGTTGTCACCGTTGCTTTGATTGGTATAGCCCTGCTGAACCTCGCTGTCTGTCAAAACGGAATCGAATATAAGAATTTCGTCAAGCTCGCCCTGGAAGTATTCCGGCGAGCCGCCCGTGTCCTCAATCCGACCCAGGCTGGAGTAGTTGTTACCGATAGTTCCGGTGGCAATAGTACCACTCGCATCCAGAGTCCCGTCGATATAGATTTTGTATTCACCATTGGATGCATTGCGGGTCAGGACGACATGATGCCAGATATTGTCATTTATGGTGGTGCTGGATTTCGCATTATTGTCATTACCGACGGTAATACCAATTCGCCCGGACGCGTCGATCCAGCCCCAGAAAATATCGTCTGTTCCACCGCTTTGTTCAACGCCTGTAATACCGGGAGCTTGCCACGCGGTATTGTTGCCCGTTTGTGAGGTTCTGATCCAGAAGGCAAGACTCGCCGTACCATTTAGTGTGTCAGAGAGATTGGGGATATCAACATAATCATCGTTACCGTCAAAATTTGCTGCCCGGCAGATTCGTCCGGGGCCAACTGTGTTGGCGCCATTGAGTGCGGTACCATTATTACTATTACCGCTCGTATCAGCGACTTCACCTGTAGTACCGTCCCAGGCATCTTCATCCAGTCGGTATTCGGCAGAAGGGGGTTGAGTGACAGTAACTGCATCGGTAAGGGTAAATAGGGTGCTGGCACCGGAGCCGCAGCCGTCATTATCATAGGCAATAAAATAGGCATTATAGGTACCGCTTGCAGTTGGTGCGGTGACAGAAAAACTCTCGTTATAGGTTCCAGAGCCACTATAATTTTGAGTGTCCTCACATGTAATTGCACCAGGTGGGGTATTTGAAATACGCCAGCTGGTCGACTCCCACCGGGTATCTCGGCCCTGCCCCCCTCCGGTTGTCGTGACAGTGACAGATGCGGTAATGGTCGCTCCGGGCTCAACAGATACCGAGGCGGAGCCATTCAGGGTGACCGAATCGACGGTTCTGTCCGCCAGCGCTGCCGGTGCCCAGCTGAGCCAAATCAGGGCAAGCAGCATCCATCCCCGCCATTTGGCAGGACTAAAGAAGGAAAGCTTGGGGAGTGATGAGTCGGGCATATGTGACTTATCGGCAGTAAATCCTTTCAATTTTAGCAATCCCGGTGGTTATTATCGGGCCGTTTATCGGCTATAAGGCCCTGATTATCAATTAATAACGAGATTATGAGTCTAATTCACAGACCGGCGTCGGCGGCTTCAATGCAGTAGTAATGCCAGGCCTCTGTAGTCATGAATCAGGATGGCGCACCATCACCTCGATTCGCCGCCGGGTGTCGTTGCCGGCAAAGCTGCAGTCGGCATCGCTGGTAATCCGGTAATAGTCATCGCCTGCGAGGGTTAGTGCCGCGCAGCAAAGGTCGATCGTGCAACCGCTCAATTCGGGGGTTGAAATAGTCATACTTGCGTCTTCCTCAGTTACGGCACAGGTACTTTTTGGACTGGGCGGATCAAAAATACTCAAAGCAGCGGTGCAGCCGGGATTGCTGCCATCCAGCGGCAATAGCTGGGCGACGGCGGTCTGGGCGCCGGTTTCGGCGGCGTAGAAGGTGCGGATCGACTGCACTTCGCTGGCAACCGAGCGCTGGCCGGTCTGGCTCAGGCTGACCATGGCGGTACCAATGAGGGCCATGATGACAATGATGAAAACAGCCAGCGGCAGGCTGAAGCCGCTCTGGCGCCTGCTCCCTGCGGGCAGGGACGAGGGACGAGGGACGAGGGACGAGGCAGATAAATGGTACAGGTGTCTGGCAGACGACAGACGCTCCATCTCGGAGAGATCCGGAGCGGCGCAGCCTGCCCTGTCACGCCTGTACTCTTCGCGCAGGGCGTCACTCCGGCGCAAGCCGGAGTCCAGTGAGAAGTAGCAGGGCCTGGATCCCGGCCTACGCCGGAATAAAGGGGCCGGACCACGATCTTGTTGTTGATCGGTCAGCGGTGCGCGCAGCCGTTGATGCCGGATAAAGGTGAGGGTGTTATCAGGGCACATTGCGGATTTGTACCTCGTGCAGTAGTCTGACCCACTCGCTGTCTTCCATAAAACGGAAATCCAAAGTTACTACTGCATTACGTTGCAAGGTTCCCTCAGTATATGCAAAAGGAAAAACTGTGTTACCGCCATCGGTTAGTTGAATATTATCTGCAACCCGAGACCAATTGCTTCCAGGTGGGAGGGGTTCAGGTGGGAGAGGCTGTTGATTCAAATTACCCGTCAAATTATTGTTATAGCGCATAAGCTTTTGACTGTTGGTAACACAATAGCTCACTGGGGTAGCAGTAAAATAAAATCGTTTGCGTGGTGAACCATGACTAAAGCGGTAGTTCTGACCAAGAGTCACCGTCCCTGTTGAAGGGTCATAATTGTCAAACTCAACTATGGAACCAGGGCTTGTGGTTGGCTCAATATAGAGTTGATCGCGGTCGTAAGGATAAACCACAACATAAATCGGATTATCGGGAGAATGGTTCTCAATCGCAGAAAATGAAATATTAGCAGCGGTCAAAGGTATATTTTGATATGAAGATCCTCGGTTGACGGGTATGTATTGTATACATTGATCATTGTTATAGGTGCGTACACTATTCGGCAGCGCGTTACGCAGTTCGCGGGTGATTTTCTCTACCGCGACGC
Organism: Pseudomonadota bacterium; assembly: GCA_034190045.1. Taxonomy (GTDB): domain Bacteria; phylum Pseudomonadota; class Gammaproteobacteria; order UBA6429; family Thiohalophilaceae; genus Thiohalophilus. The sequence goes on along the minus strand of JAXHTI010000002.1, from coordinate 3,277 downwards.
GGGCGGTGGAGGTCAGCTGATCGCGGCGCACCGTATCGCTGTAGGCCTCCATGCTGCGCACAATATACACGGCCGTGCCGGCACTGATGGCGCCGAGCACCACGATCACGACCACCAGCTCGACCAGTGTAAATCCGGATTGTCGGGACAGGTATCGCATCAGAAATTGGTCCGGTACACAGTGACGGGTATTTGTTGATTACGCGGTGTGCGCACGGTCACGGTGATACGTTTGGCCTGATCAAGATTCAGTCCGAGGTCTGTTCCTGCATACACAACGTCAACTTTAATATCATAGCCGTCATAATTGGGTAGATCGTTATCATTGGCGTCAGCTACAGTCTGGAAATCTGTCGTGCAATAATCATCAACATCATCAAATTGATCTCGGGATTCGCTGTCACTGCCAAAAGTGTTGGGGTCAGCATGATTACAGGTATCATCCGGGATGCAGGGGTTCCCGGCAGTATTACAGGGTGGGGTGCCACCTTGAGGCGTATTGTTGTCATATTTTTTTGCCAGTATCTCGTCCAGGTATAACTGGCTGATTTCCATCGCCCGCGTGTTGACCAGTGCCTCGGGCGCATCCAGCAGCGTGCGGTTGATCACCAGCACCACGCCGGATAATCCCACCGCCAGCACCACGATAAACACCACCATTTCGACAAGTGTAAAACCGGTATCGACATTCGTTACTCGTGCCTTGTTACGCTGTTTAGCAGTCATGAGCATAACCCGAGATTTCTATGCGGACACAACGGCTGACGCCGTTGGTTATATCAATTTCCACCGATCCACCCAGGGTATCTCCCAGGGCATTATAGTTAACAGGATTGGAACCGGTGATAAAGATAATATTGATGTCGTTCGGAAGTAGAAAAGACTCGGGTGAGCTGCCACCGCTATGGGTTATGGTGAGCTGATTGCTGGTAGTGTCGATATTCAGCTGAACGTTACCACCGTTGTTCATCGCGAGCTGCTGCGCATGACGGGCGGCACTGATGACCTGGGCCTGGGCGGAAGACGGTGTCACATTGCCGCGATCGATAAACCGCGAAACCGCCACTACCGACAGAATGCCAAGAATGATGATCACCGCGATCAGCTCCACCAGGGTAAACCCGGCTGTTGTGGTTGTTGGCAGTCGGCGAGTCATGGGATCAATAACGTTGCGAGGGGCGGCGTGGTTGCTGCGTTGACTGCTGCGCATAGGCCTGGCGGAACTGTTCGAGTCGCTGTTGGAGTTGTGTCGCAAGGTCATCATGCCCGGTCTGTGTGGCTATCTCGGCAGTCAGTTGTACGTAATCCAGCAATTCGCGGCTCAGGCTGTGATAGGGATAGTCGAGCCCCGCCTGCAGTATAGCAAAGGCCTGTTCGGGCTGTTTCTGGCCTTGATAGGCGCGGGCCAGGGCCAGACGGGCGGGCAAAAAGCGCGGATTGTTCTGCAGTGCCTGACGATAATTGCTGATAGCCCGCCCGGGTTCGGCACCGCGCAGTTCCTGCAGCCGCCCCTGCAGATACGGTGTATAGGCCTGATAGGGATTGAGTTCGGCGGCGGTGTCGAGCTTGTCCGCCGCATAATCGAGCAGATCGCCGCGTTTGGGACTCGCCTCTGGCAGTACCGCCACGCTGCGCAGAAGCAGATCCGCATCGGCATAAAAATGGTTGTCCATATAGGGCGACAATTGCTGGGCCCGTTCGTAGGCGAAATGGGCCTGTTGCAGGCGGCCGGTCGCCGCCAGGGCGTTGCCTTTTTGATGGTAATGATCCGCCAGCGCCAGGGTAACGAAATAGCCCGCGGCCATCAGCACGATGGCAAAACTCACAAGATAAAACGACAGCGGATGAAAATGGGGCTTCCAGGTGAAGCGCCAGGTGGATGATGCGCTGTGCCGGGCAAACAGCCGATCCAGCCGGGCCAGATAAAGGCCGGCGACAATCATCAGCGGCAACACGTAAAAGTTATAGGTAAACGCGCTGTGCAGGCCAAAGGCGAGCAAGGCGCTGAACAGGCCGACGGCCTCGAAATAGGCCGACAATGAAATTGTGGTGGAACCGTTGCTGGCGGGTTGAAGGGGCTCTGTATTGTCAGAGACACCTTTGGCCCGATAGCGCCGCACCAGGCGAAGAAATTGCCAGATCAACACGCCAATGACCAGTAACAGGAAAAATAGCCCCGGCAGGCCGGTTTCGGTGGCAATCTGCAGGTAATCGTTGTGCACGTAATACCCGGCGCTTTTATCCTCCAGGCTGCTTGAAGCCGGCAGTTTCAGGAAAAAGGCGCCCAGGCCGATCCCGCTGAAGGGCTGGGTCTGCAGCATCTCCCAGGCCGGTTGCCACAGGGCAAAGCGGGGATTGCCCGAGGTCTCGGGATCACCCAGGGTCGCCATGCGCGAGAAGATGTCCCGGCCGCTGCCGCCGATCAATTGAATATACAGCGTTGAGAGCACAAACCCGCCGGCCAGCCAGCCCGTCAGTGCCGCGAGGCGTCGTCGGCCGGCCGGATGCCAGAGCAACAGGCCCAGTACCGCGATCCCCAGGGCAAAGGCCAGCAGCGCACCGCGACTGGCGATGATGCCCAGCACAAACGCGAACAGCAGCAATGCCGGGCCGCTGACATAACGAATAGGCTTGTTGTCACCGGCGAGATAGATCGCCGCCAGTGGGAACAGGGCCAGGTTAATTAACGCCGCCAGCGAGTTCTTGTTATAAAAACTGGCATCCGGCGCTATGCCGTAAATCAGTTGCTCCGCTGCCCCCCACAAGGCCAGTCCCAGCACCACGAGCAACAACAGGGTGAAATTCCACCGCCAGCTGGTGTCGGCTTCGGGCAGCAAAAGATAGATCGCGACGATCAGGGCAAACACCCCGACCCACCAGAGATTCATCACGCCCAGGTACGGCACCGGGTGATAGATCAGGCTGAATCCGAGAAAGCCGAGAAACAGTCCAACTGCGATCGTCAGTGGAGTGATGACAATGGTGTGATGGCGGTGATAGCCGTGCAGCAGGGCCAGCAGCAGCCAGCTGAAGAGGGCGAGCTGGGCGAGACTGTAATACTGCAGATAAAAACCGTTGAAGATCAGCGCCGCGATAAAAGCGGTGAAAAACAAGATGATTGAGGGAATCGCCACATGGATTGGGGCGAGAGCGGGGAATAAACGGCTCATGGAAAGTACAGAGGCCGCGAAGCGGCCTCTGTTTATCTAAGATTATTAATTTAGCAGTCTGAAATATCCACGCTGACCGAGTCAGTGGTGCTGTATGGGTCATAGGC
>JAXHTI010000199.1:0-3469 GCA_034190045.1 Pseudomonadota bacterium | reverse complement strand
CCCACGTAACCGATGACAATCTCCACGAACGACACCGGCGCCGAATGCAGCTCGTAGATCGCCCCGGTGAACTTGGGAAAGAAGATGCCGAACGAGGCATTGGCCAGGCTCTGGGTGAGGATGGCCAGCATCATCAGCCCGGGCACAATGAACGAACCATAGCCCACACCACCGACCGACTCGATGCGCGAGCCGATGGCCGAACCGAACACCACGAAATACAACACCGTGGTCAGCACCGGCGAGGCAAAACTCTGCGCCACGGTCTCGAACGCCCGGCGCATTTCATGTTTGTAGATCACCCGTATGGCGTAATAATTCATCCGTTTCTCTCACAGACTGTCATTTTCTATCCCTATTCACCCGGATTGTTAATACCGGTGATTCGGCTTCGCCTGATCCCGGGTTCCACTTCTGACTGCCATCTGCCAACTGCCAACTATCTCTTCTCATGCTTTACCCTTCACCAGGTTAACGAAGATCTCTTCCAGCGAGGTCTGAGTGGTCTGCACGTCCTTGATCACCAGTCCCGCACCGGCAATGGCCTGCAGGAACTCATGGATCCGGGTATGGGTGCGATGCGGATCGTAGGTATAGGTCAGCTGCTCGCCGCTTTCGGATAATTCCAGCGGCCACTCCTGCAATTCAGGCGGTAACTCCCGCAGCGGTGTTTCCAGATCGATCACCAGCTGGCGCTTGCCCAGCTTGTGCATCAGGGTCTGTTTGTCATCCACTACCAGCAATTCGCCGTTGCTGATCACTCCGACGCGATCGGCGATGGCCTCGGCCTCTTCGATGTAGTGGGTGGTCAGAATGATGGTCACACCCGCCGCGCGCAGCCGGTGGACCAGTGCCCACATTTCCTGGCGCAGTTCCACGTCCACCCCGGCGGTCGGCTCGTCCAGGAACAGCACCATCGGCTCATGCGCCAGTGCCTTGCCGATCAGCACGCGGCGTTTCATCCCGCCGGAGAGCGTCATCAGCATGTTGTTACGCTTTTCCCACAGGGTCAGGTCTTTGAGCACCTGCTCGATATACGCCGGGTTGGGCGGCTTGCCGAACAGCCCGCGACTAAACGTCATGGTGTGCCACACCTTCTCGAACGCGCCCAGGCTCAGTTCCTGCGGTACCAGGCCGATGCGGCTGCGGGTCTGGCGGTAATCGCGCCGGATATCATAGCCGTCCACGGTGACCGTGCCCGAGCTGGGCGTGACAATGCCGCAGATGATCGAGATCAGCGTGGTTTTGCCGGCACCGTTGGGCCCCAGCAGCGCCAGGATCTCGCCCGGCTGGATATCCAGGCTGACCTGCTTCAACGCCTGGAAGCCGTTGCCGTAGACCTTGGACAGGTTGTCGATCGAAACGATGGGTTGCATGGGACCGTCCGTGCCAGTGAACGGACTATATTAAAAGGAAAAGCCGCCCATTGCGACAGCCACGATAAACCCCGGCAGTCTGTGATGTTGTTGCACGATCATGTCACTTTTCGTTAACCCGTCGTGCTGGCCGCTGCCGGTCAGACTTGCTACGCTGCCACGCTCATCCCCGGCTTCCCCGGTTGTGTTGTTTATGCCCAGACCGCTGCTCCTGTTCATGCTGTTGACCCCCGGCTGGGTCTGGCCCGCGCCGCTGATCGCGCAACAGGAGGATGAGCTTCAAACCATTCGCATTACCGCACCGCTGATCGAGACCCGCTGGCAGGAAGCACCGAGTGGCGTCACGTTGATCGATCAGGAGGATATCCGCGACGGCCGCGCGCCGCTGCAACCAACCGATGCCCTGAGCCTGGCGCCGGGCGTACTGGTTCAGAACCGCGACAACTTCGCGCAAAACCCGCGCGTGTCGATCCGCGGCTTCGGCGCCCGTGCGCCGTTCGGCATTCGCGGCGTGCGGGTCCGACTGGACAGCATTCCCCTGACCACGGTCGACGGCCAGGCGCAGGTCGACGCCATCGATCCCGGTTCCATCCAGAGCGTGGAAGTGCTGCGCGGCGCCAACGCGGTGCTGCACGGCAATGGCAGCGGCGGCCTGCTCGATTACCGTTCGCTCTCCCCCAACAAGGCACCCTTCGCCCGGGCGGAGACCCAGGTCGGCGGCTTTGGCCTGCGCCGGGGCCATGCGGCCCTGGCTCACCAATCCGGGCAACGGGCTTTTCGCGTTGCCGCCACCCAGCTCAACCAGGACGGCTACCGCGATCAGAGCGAAGTCGAGCGGCGCAATGCCAGCCTGCACCTGGATTATCAGCAGGGCGATCGCCAGTGGTTTGCGATCCTCAATCACCTGTACAACCCGCTGGCCGAGGATCCCGGCGGGCTGACCTACAACGAGTGGCAGGACGATCCCGAACAGGCCGCCCCCCTGGCCGCGCAAATGGATGCCGGCCAGCAGGTGGATCAGAACATCGCCTCGCTCGGCGTGGTGCAGCAGTTTGCGGACCCGGAGCATCGACTGCGCGTGCAGACCTGGCTCACCGAACGCAATTTTCAGCAGCAACTGCCTTTTCCCGGCGACAGCCTGATCCGTTATGATCGGCGCATCCTCGGTGGTGCGCTGCACTATCAGCGCCCGCTCGGCGAACTCACCCTGCATACCCAGTTCAGCCTGGAAGCCCAGCGCGACGATCGACAGCGTTTTTGTCGCAATACCGATCTCGATCCCTATCTGTGCCGCAGCGGGATCAGCACCGACCTGGCACTGGATCAGATCGAACGGGCACGCAACACCGGCCTGGGACTGCAACTGGCCGGCCCGGTACTCAATGAACGGGGGCGCTGGATCCTCGGCCTGCGTCACGATCGCCTGAAACTGGCCATCGACGACCAACTGCAACCGGGCGGCATCGACAACTCGGGCGAGCGCCTGTATCGCGAGACCCATTACAGCCTGGGTTACAGTCATGCGCTCAATCAACACTGGAACGCCTTCAGCCAGTTCGCCACCAGTTTCGAGGCACCCACCTTTACCGAGTTTGCCAACCCCGACGGCAGCGGCTTTCGACCGGGGCTGGAACCGCAGTACAGCGAAAGCTTCGAAGTCGGCCTGCGTACCCGTCAGTACCATTACCAACTGGAAGCCAGCCTGTTCACGGTACGGGTCAAAGACGAGATCATCGTCGACGACGACCCCGGCGCGGCGCCGACCGATGAGCGTACCTTTTACCGTAATGCCGATCGCACCCGTCGCGACGGGCTTGAGTTGGGTGCGCGCTGGTGGCCGAAAGCCCTGCCCCGCCTGGAACTGGCCGGCGCAGTAACGTACATGGATGCCCGTTTCGATGACGCCGGCGACAACGATCTGCCCGGCCTGCCTGACTGGAGCGTGTTTATCGATGCCGAATATAACTTCAACGACGGCTGGTTCGCCGGCCTCTCGGCACAGCATATCGGTGCCCGCTATGCCGACGATGCCAATAATGTGAAAGTCGGATCGCAAACTGTTACCGACCTGCGCCACAGGCACGGTTCTCTTC
>JAXHTI010000198.1:0-3473 GCA_034190045.1 Pseudomonadota bacterium | reverse complement strand
GGCTGCGCGCCGCCTCGGGCCGTCCCAGCCAGCCCCACAGGCGCAACCCGTCCAGGCTGTAATCGATGTGCAACGCCTGCGCATAAAACGCCTTGCCACACAGCCGCTCGACCCGCCGGGCATGTTGCGCGGCGGTGGTCGCCGGCGGCAGGCGAAAAACCTCGCGCTGGTTGTGTCGCAGACTGAAGCCCACCTCGAAACGACTCAGGGCCAGCCGTTTGAGCATATCCTCGATATAGCGGTACTCGGTGCGCTCGGTGCGCAGGAAACGGCGTCGCGCCGGGGTATTATAAAAGAGTTCGGAGACGCTGACGGTGGTGCCCTCCGGATGAGCCACGGGACCCCGTTGCGGACCGGTTTCGCGATCGGTCAGGCTCAGGCGCCAGGCCTCGTCGGCATCGCTGAAACGGGAATCGATCACCAGGCGCGCCACCGACCCGATGCTGGCCAGCGCCTCGCCACGAAAACCGAGACTGGCCAGATTCTCCAGATCGTCCAGCCGGGCAATCTTGCTGGTGGCGTGCGGGCTGACCGCCAGCTCCAGCTCCTCGGCCCGAATGCCGTAGCCGTCATCACTGACCTGAATCTGCTCCAGCCCGCCGTTACGAATCTGTACCTCGATCCGACTGGCGCCGGCATCCAGCGCATTTTCCACCAGCTCCTTGACGATCGACGCCGGCCGCTCCACCACCTCCCCGGCCGCAATCTGGTTGGCCAGAGTCGAGGGCAGGCGCTGGATGATCGCATCGGGTTGATAACGGCGGGCCGGTTGCATGCGAATAGCTTAACCGCGTTATCTGAAAAGGTGAACGGGCTTCGTGGCAGTACCGGTTAAAAAACGCGGAGAACGCGGAGGCGCAGAGACGCGGAGAAAATTATTTTATTTTGCCGAAAGTCACATTAGTTATTGCGATGAAAATCCGGAATCTGGCATCTACCCCATGCCACTACAAACGCAGCATGGCACTACCTAGTTTGAATAGTGTTCGAGGGCACCACGGTCCATCGATCCATTTTTACTCTGCGACTCCGCGCCTCGGCGAACTCCGCGTTACTTTCCAGAGGCCCCGAAAAGTGGAACGTCAGATGACGGGAATTCGCAGCACCTGACCGACGCGCAGCATGTTGTCGGAGAGGTTGTTGTGCTGTTTGATGGCCGAGACGCTGACCCGGTAGCGGGCGGCGATGCCCGTCAGGGTGTCGCCGCGGCTGATTTCATGCCGCCGCGCCTTGCGGGTGGCCAGCAGGGTACCGGCCGGGGCGTGGCGGGCAAAGTAACGTTTGACTCCATAGAACATGGAACGGGCCAGTTCGGTCTGATGGGCGCTGCTGCGCAGCTTGCGCTCTTCGGCCGGGTTGGAGATAAAGGCGGTTTCCACCAGGATCGACGGGACATCCGGTGCTTTCAATACCCGGAAACCGGCCTGCTCCACGTGTCGCTTGTGCAGGTGATTGACGTGCTTGAGCCGACCCAGCACCTCGCTGGCCACCCGGTGGCTGTCTTCGATGGTGGAGTTCTGGACCATATCGACCAGGACCATCTTCAACAGATCTTCCTTGTCGTCCAGACTGACACCGCCGATCAGGTCGGCACTGTTTTCACTTTCGGCCAGGAAGCGGGCGGCCTTACTACTGGCGCCGCCGTCGGAGACCACATAGACCGAGGAACCGTGCGCGCGCCGATCGTGAAAGGCATCGGCATGGATGGAAATAAACAGATCGGCCTGGGCGCGCCGCGCTTTTTCCACCCGCTCGCGCAGGCTCAGATAATAGTCACCGGTGCGGATCATCACGGGTTCAAAGCCGGGCTCCCGTTTGAGCATCGCCTCGAGCTTGCGCGCGATAGCCATGACCACGTCTTTTTCCCGCGTGCCGAGCCGGCCCAGCGCGCCGGGATCCTCCCCGCCGTGACCGGCATCGATGGCAATGATGAGATTGCGGGGCCTGCCATCATTGACCGACTTCGTCACCTTCGGCGCGGCCTGCTCGCTTTGCGGCTGGTGCAGATCGATGACCAGTCGATGGCCGTATTCGCGTTGCGGTTTGAGTACGAAACTTTTCGGGCGCACCTCGGACTTGAGATCCAGCACAAAGCGCAGCTGGTTGTCTTCGCGGTGCGCGTAACGGATGTTCTCGATCAGGGCGCCGTCATAGCTCAGGTTTGGCAGGCTGCCGGGGAAACGGGAATCCTTGAGATCGATCACCACCCGGTCGGGATTTTCCAGGGAGAAGAGACGATGATCCACCGGTTGACTCAGATCGAGTACCAGTCGGGTGTGATCCGGTGCCGGCCACATACGCACGCCTTCCACCTGCACCCCGGCGGCGGCGGCGGCCGCGGTCAGCGGTATAACGGACAACATCAGCCATAGCAGCGCCCGAGCTGTACGCATGGTGCTCCCCTCCCGTGTTACCTGCGTTCAATTTATTATTGTGCCGCCCGGCGGGAGAAATCAAGCAAAATTTGATATTTATTATGAAGATAGCCAGGATTTCTAGAGTTTTTTCGAGATCCTGGCGCCGGCAGGTGGATCAAAACGGCTCCAGCCGGGCCAGCAGAGCCTCGCCCGCCTGGTCGTGGGCAATCATGCGCGCCTGGCGACCCTCGCCGCGCGGCTCGAGATACACCTCCACATCGGGATGGGGCAGATGGCCCTGGCCCCGCTCGGACCACTCCACCAGGCAAAGCGAATGCTCGTCCAGGTAATCGCGAAAACCCAGGTATTCCAGCTCTTCGGGATCCCCGAGCCGGTACAGGTCGAAGTGAAAAACCTTTTTGTGATCAAAGTGATAGGGCTCGACCAGGGTGTAGGTCGGGCTTTTGACCGGGCCGCTGTGGCCCAGCTCCTGCAGCAGGCCCCGCACCAGCGTGGTCTTGCCGGCACCCAGTTCGCCGTGCAAAAACAGCAGGCAGGGGGCCACACACAGACGCGCCAGCCGCCGACCCAGCTGCACGGTGGCCGCTTCGTTTTCGAGATACTGTTCCATCGATCCAAGCTTAGCGGAATTTTTCCAATAACGGCATGCCGCCGGCAGAAAGAATTCGGCCGGCGAGTCAGCCGTTGACGAGTCGGCGTAACGGGCCGAACAAATCCCCGGCCAGCAGGCCACGCTCACCCGCGGCCCGGGCTCCCTGATCCGCCGCCGCACCGTGCAGGCAAACCCCCAGCTGCGCGGCCGTCTCCGGCGCCAGCCCCTGCGCCAGCAGGGCGGCGATCACCCCGGTAAGCACATCGCCCATGCCGGCGCTGCTCATGCCGGGATTACCGGCGGTACAGACGCTGTTACCCGCGTCAGTGCTCACTAACGTTCCGGCCCCCTTGAGCACCACGATTCCGCCGTACTCCGTCTGCAGGCGACGCACCGCGGCCAGCCGATCGGCCTGCACCTCGGCCGGGCTCTGGTTCAGCAGGCGGGCGGCTTCGCCGGGATGGGGGGTGAGAATCCGCCGGGCGAGTTTCTGCGGATTCCCG
>JAXHTI010000197.1:0-3551 GCA_034190045.1 Pseudomonadota bacterium | reverse complement strand
ATTTATCCCATTACCCCGGCATCGCCAATGGGGGAATGGGCCGACGAGTGGTCATCCCGGGACCAGACCAACCTGTGGGGTACGGTACCCCGCATCGTTGAAATGCAGAGTGAAGGCGGGGCCGCCGGCGCGATTCATGGTGCCCTGCAGGCCGGTGCCCTCACCACGACGTTCACCGCTTCGCAAGGCCTGTTGTTGATGATCCCCAACATGTACAAGATTGCCGGGGAGCTGACCCCGACGGTTTTTCATGTGGCCTCCCGCTCACTGGCCTGTCAGGCCCTGTCGATTTTCGGCGATCACAGTGATGTGATGAGCGCACGCATGACAGGGTTTGGGTTTCTGTGTGCCAACTCACCCCAGGAAGTGATGGACTTTGCCCTGATTGCCCAGGCGGCAACGCTGGAGGGGCAGGTGCCGATGGTGCATTTCTTCGATGGTTTTCGTACCTCTCACGAGGTGACCAAACTGCAAAGCATTGATGATGACGTGCTGGCGGCAATGATTCGCCCCGACTGGATCGAGCGCCATCGTCGCAACGCCCTGTCGCCCGAGCACCCGGTGTTGCGTGGCAGCTCACAGAACCCGGATGTCTATTTTCAGGCGCGTGAAACCGTCAATCCGTTTTATGAAAAATTTCCCGCGATGGTGCAGCAGGCGATGGACCGTTTTGGCGAATTGACCGGGCGCCACTATCGCCTGTTTGACTATATCGGCAGCGAGGAGGCCGAGCGGGTCATGATCCTGATGGGCTCCGGTGCCGAGGCCGCCCAGGAGACCGTGGAGTACCTCAACCGTCAGGGCGAAAACGTCGGACTGCTCAAGGTCCGGCTTTATCGCCCCTTCGATGCCGCAGCGCTGATTGAGAGTCTGCCGGCGAGTGTCAAAAACATCGCGGTGCTGGATCGCACCAAGGAGCCGGGCGCCGATGGCGAACCGTTGTACAAGGACGTGGTCACGGCACTGGCCCAGCATTATTGTAGTGACGATTGCCGATTCCAGGGGATGCCGAAGATTATCGGTGGTCGTTACGGGCTCTCTTCCAAGGAGTTTACCCCGGGAATGATCATGGCGGTGTTCGATGAGCTGCACGGGAAGAAACCGAAAAATCACTTTACCATCGGGATTCACGATGATGTCACGCATACCAGCCTGGAGTGGGATCCGGCCTTTCGAACCGATGCCCATGTGGATACCTTTCAGGCCATGTTCTACGGCCTGGGAAGTGACGGAACAGTCAGCGCCAACAAGAACAGTATCAAGATCATCGGTGAGTCCACCGACCTGCATGCCCAGGGCTATTTTGTCTATGACTCGAAGAAGGCCGGGGCGGTTACCGTCTCGCATCTGCGTTTTGGTCCGCGGCAAATCCGTTCGACCTATCTCATCGGCGATAACGATGCCGATTTTGTCGCCTGCCATCAGCCGGTGTTTCTTGATCGCTATAACATGCTCGATAAAGCGAAAGACAAAGCCGTATTTTTGCTCAACTCGCCGGAGCCGGCCGACCAGGTCTGGCAAAGCCTGCCGCGTAAAATGCAACAGCAGATCATCGACAAGCAGATCCGTTTTTATACCGTCGATGCCTATCGTGTGGCCGAACAGGCCGGGATGGGTCAACGTATCAATACGATTATGCAGACCTGCTTTTTCGCCATCTCCGGTATTTTGCCCAAAGAACAGGCGATCGGGGCGATCAAGAGCGCCGTGGAGAAAACCTACGGCAAGAAGGGCCGGCGGATTGTGGATATCAATTTCCAGGCCATCGATGCGGCCCTCGACCACCTGCAGCAAGTGACCATTCCTCAACAGAGTGACAGTGACTTCGAGATCAAACCGCCGGTGCCGGGCGATGCGCCCGACTTCGTACAACAGGTCACCGGCGAGATCATCGCCGGCCATGGTGACGCGGTGCCGGTCAGCCGGTTGCCGGCCAATGGCAGTTACCCGCTGGGGACGGCCCGGTATGAAAAGCGCAACCTGGCGCTGGAGATCCCGGTCTGGGAGCCCGAGTTGTGTACCCAGTGCGGCAAATGTCCGCTGGTCTGTCCGCATGCGGCGATCCGCAGCAAGATTTTCTCCAAAGCAGAGCTGGAAGATGCACCGGCGCAATTCAAGGCCCATCCAATGCTGGGCAAGGATTTCCCCGAGGGCATGATGATCAGCTACCAGGTGGCGCCGGAGGATTGTACCGGCTGCGGGTTGTGCGTGGATATCTGTCCGATTCACGACAAGTCCAATGCCAGTCGCAAAGCGCTGAACATGGCGCCGCAGCCGCCGTTGTGCGAGCAGGAGCGGGAGAACTTCGGTTTCTTCCTGGACTTGCCCGAATATGACCGGCGTGAATTGAAAGTGACAACGCTCAAGGGGTCCATGGTGATGGAACCGTTGTTCGAGTTCTCCAGTGCCTGCGTCGGCTGTGGCGAAACGCCTTATCTCAAGCTGGCAAGCCAGCTGTTCGGGGATCGTATGCTGGTGGCCAATGCCACCGGCTGTTCCTCGATCTATGGCGGTAACCTGCCGACGACTCCCTGGTCGACCAACCGTGAAGGACGCGGCCCGGCCTGGAACAACTCGCTGTTCGAGGACAATGCCGAATTCGGCCTGGGCATGCGTATTGCGGTTGATAAACAACGCGAGCAGGCGCGCGAATTGATCCAGGCATTGCGCGACCAGCTGAATGACGATCTGGTCGAGGCGATTCTGAACGCTGATGAATCAAGCGAGGCCGGCATTTATGATCAGCGTCAGCGAGTCGAACAGCTGCGCACGCAACTGAAAAAACTGAAGGACGCACGGGCGCAAACCTTGCTGGATCTTGCCGAAAACCTGGCTCGAAAGAGCGTCTGGATTATCGGCGGCGATGGCTGGGCCTACGACATTGGTTATGGCGGGCTGGATCACGTACTGGCCAGTGGTGCCAACGTCAACATCCTGGTGCTGGATACTGAAGTCTATTCCAATACCGGCGGGCAGACCTCCAAGGCCACGCCCCGTGGCGCGGTGGCCAAGTTCTCCGCCGGTGGGAAACCGACCGGCAAGAAAGATCTGGCCTTGCTGGCAATGGATTATGAAAACGTCTACGTGGCGCATGTGGCCTATGGCGCTAAAGATATACAGACCCTGCGCGCCTTCCTCGAGGCGGAGGCGCACGACGGTCCATCGCTGATCATCGCTTATTCCCCCTGTATCGCTCACGGGGTGGATCTGTCCAATAACCACCGCCAGCAGAACCTGGCGGTCGACAGCGGGCACTGGCCCCTGTTCCGGTTCGACCCGGCGCGCACGGCACAGGGCAGGAATCCCCTGCATCTCGATTCCGGTGAACCGTCGATCCCCTACCGGGAGTTCGTCCAGACCGAAACCCGCTTCAGTATGTTGTGGCATACCCATCCCGAGGAAGCCGAACGGTTCCTGGCCGAGGCACAGCAGGAGGTGCAACACCGCTACCATTATTACAAGCAGTTGTCCGAGCTGGAGTGGGACGACGCGAGCCGGGTTTCGGCGGTCAAGGCGAAGCTGAAGCAGAATAAAAACAAACCGACGGAGGA
>JAXHTI010000196.1:0-3619 GCA_034190045.1 Pseudomonadota bacterium | reverse complement strand
CCCTCGGTCATTGCGACCGTGCCGGTTCGATTCCGGCCCCGGGCACCATTCCTTTAAGCAACTTTCATTGGTTCGTTTATAACTTGTTTATTAGTGGGCGAACCGGCACGGGGCCGTGCCGGCTGCGGCGTGCCGTCCATGGCACGCCCCCTTCGGGCGCACTAAAGTGCGGCCAAATCCGCGTCGCTCCCGACATCCTGTCTCCCGCGACATTAGTACATCCATGTACGTCATCCTGACGGATTTGTCGATTCCGGCCCCGGGCACCATTCTCTGTATAGCTTTTTTGTTTATAGACAGCCGGTTACTATCCGACAAACCGGGACGACCCGGTCTGACAGGTCGGTGAATACGGCAATCTTCCCGGTTGCGATTCGCTAACTTGCGCTATACTTGTCATTATAATAATGACTTTACTGTGCAGACGTTTGACTTCGAATCACTTTTCTCATGCACTCTTTTATCGCCTTCGCGGCTCGAAGCGACTGCTTCGACTTTGCCTGATCGGGCTGTGTTGTTACAGCGCCGCGCCGGTGGCCGACGAGAAGCGCATCATCGGCTGGGTCGAACCGGTAACCATTCTGGACGGTGAGTCGTCACTTAAGTTTGCCGCCAAGATCGACAGCGGCGCCGATTATTCCTCGATCGACATCGAATCCCTCAATGTACTCTCGCGGGAAGGGGAGACCTGGATACGCTTTGAGCTGGAAGATGACAGCGGGCAGCAGAAAACGCTGGAACGCCCGTTGTATAAAATGACCAGAGTCAAACGCAAGGGGACAGAAAGCCAGCCACGGTTCGTGGTTATGCTGGAGATGTGCCTGGGCGGGACTCTTCGCACGACCCGTTTCAGCCTGGTGGACCGGCATAATTACAAATACCGTTTATTGATCGGGCGCGATTTTCTGCGCAGCCAGTTTATTATCGATCCTGAGCTGCGCAATACCACCGCGAAAGCCTGTCCTGAACAGAATGAGTAAACGGCATCTCTATCTGCTGACCGGACTGCTGGGCCTGACAGGTGCGGCACTGTTTCTATACAAGGCGTTCGTGCTGGGTTTCCCGTTGCTATCTTCCACCAAAAGCGATTTCTGGAAAGTCGAAGCGAAGCTGACGATTAGCGCCGCTGACGAACCGATCAAGGCAATACTGGCTATACCCCGGAGCAGCTCGCGGTTTGCCGTGGTCAACGAGAACTTCGTTTCGCGGGGGTTCGGGCTCACCACCGGCACCGTTGATGGGACCCGCCAGGCAACCTGGTCCAAACGCAACGCGCCGGGCAGACACACGTTTTACTATACGGCGACCATTCACCAGCTCGGTAGTCGGGATCACGTCATTAATACAGGCATTACCCCTGAAATTGAACCGCCTGATTACAACGAACAACAACAACAGGCCGCCGAGATTCTGCGCCGCGAACTGTATGAACAGTCCGCCGACACCGACAGCCTGATACGGACGTTGTTGAAACGGGCAAAATTCGATTCCGCCGATGAAAACCTGCGTACCCTGGTGCCCGTTAGTCTGTCGCTAGCCGATACGCTGGCGGCTATCAGTCGATTGCTCAATTATGCCGGCATTGCGGCCAGGCCGGTGCACGGCATTGCTATTGGCGAGGATACAGCCAACGCTGCTGTTCATGACTGGCTGGAAGTCTATGACAAGGGCTGGCGGGCCTATGATTTCAAGACACTGGATCACCTCTCTGGTGACTATCTTACCTGGTGGCGGGGCGAGCGGGATATCATCAAGCTGAAAGGGGCACACCTGGAGCGTTTTAACCTCTCAACCAGTCGCAGCCAGGAAACCGCCCTGAAGTCGGCGTTGCTGTCCGGTGCGCATAAAAACCCGCTCTGGCAATCCTTTTCCCTGGCCAGTCTTCCGCTGGATACCCAGCATGTTTATCGCATTGTGCTGATGATTCCGATTGGTGCGCTATTGCTGGTGTTGCTGCGTAATGTTATCGGAATCAAGACATTCGGTACGTTTATGCCGATTTTGATCGCGCTGGCATTTCGTGAAACCCAGTTACTCTGGGGCGTTATCTTTTTCATTTTGATCGTCGGGGTCGGCCTGTCTATTCGTTTTTATCTGGAGCATCTAAAGCTGCTACTGGTACCCAGGTTAGCGTCAGTACTGACTATTGTGATTCTTCTGATGATGCTGGTTAGCATCATTACCAACAGGATGGATATCGAACGAGGCCTTTCTGTTGCCCTGTTCCCAATGGTGATTCTCGCCATGACAATCGAACGCATGTCGATTGTCTGGGAGGAGCGAGGCGCGGCCGAAGCAATTCAGCAGGGGCTGGGTAGCCTGCTGGTCGCGGCACTGGCTTATCTGTTGATGACCAGTCCGCAACTGGTACACCTGTTTTTCACTTTCCCGGAGCTGACGTTACTGGTGCTCGCATTGATCATGCTTATGGGACGCTATTCCGGATATCGTCTCACCGAGCTCGTTCGCTTCAGGGAGTTTTACTGATGCTCGGTCCTTTGAGTCTTTTGCGGCGGAGTAAAATTCTCGCCAGGGCCGGAGTGCTGGGTATCAACCGGCGCAATGCTGACTACACGCTGATATATAATGATCGCAAGCACTATCCGTTGGTCGATGACAAATATCAAACCAAGCTTCTTGCCAGAACGGCAGGAATTGAAGTGCCCGAACTGTATGAGATGGTGGAGACTGAGCGTCAGACCTGTTGCATTCACGATAAACTGACAAGCCGTACCGACTTTGTGGTCAAGCCAGCACGCGGCAGTGGTGGCGATGGGATTATTGTGATTACCGGTCGCCGAAAGCAAACCTACCGCAAGATCAGCGGTCAACTATTGAGCCATGAGCAACTGACTCATCACCTGTCCAACATTCTCAGCGGGATGTACAGCCTGGGCGGTCACCCCGACAAGGCGTTAATTGAATATCGGGTCAGGTTTGATCCTATTTTTAACGACATCAGCTATCTGGGCGTTCCCGATATCCGCATTATCGTCTTTCTCGGTGTACCGGTAATGGCAATGGTCCGACTACCTACCCAGATGTCCGATGGTAAGGCGAACCTGCACCAGGGAGCGATCGGGGTGGGGGTGAGTATTGCCTCGGGGCGGACCACTTATGCTGTCTGGCATAACACGACGATTACCGAGCATCCTGACACCGGCGCAGAGGTCAACGGGATTCAATTACCTCGCTGGGATCATTTACTGGAGATCGCTGCCCGATGCTATGAACTGACTGGGCTCGGCTATCTGGGGGTCGATATTGTTCTGGACAGGGATCTCGGACCACTAATGCTCGAACTCAACGCACGTCCGGGACTGAATATCCAGATCGCGAACCGGCAGGGATTGAATCTGCGTCTCGAGCAGGTCAAAAAAGTCTCTCCGGGATTGCCTCAGCCTGCCCAGCGTATCCAATACGCACGTGAACATTTCATCTGAACTATCTTACGGATTTGCCACGTACAGTACTCCCAAGCCAGCGGCGGATGATCCATTTTTCCAGTTCCACGATAAAGAACACCGACGCGGCGATTAGAATAATCCGCGGCCAGGCACTCAGTGCCATTGGGCTCGGCGCGGTCCATGGACATCTGCGTGTGGAGGACGTCGGGGTG
>JAXHTI010000195.1:0-3639 GCA_034190045.1 Pseudomonadota bacterium | reverse complement strand
TCACGGGAAAAACGTCTTGCTTTCTGGGGACCGCAACTTGACGGGATGGCTGAGTTGCTGGAAAAACATCCCCTGGATGAAGTTTGTGCCCTTCAGTGGCAGGCTTGTGTCGATAAGGCGGCTGATGCGTTTGCGGCGATGCCAGCGGATCGCTGGCTGGAAATTGCCTATGAGGATTTTGTCCGTGAACCGGAGAGCGAGTTTGCCCGCGTAATAGAATTTCTGGGTGTTGATGTGGCTTCTGATAAAGTTAAACAGACGGTCGTGGGTGTACGGGCGGATAGTATCGGCAAGGGACGGGCGGCCCTGAATGATGATGCGTTACAGCGCATTGACGGACTGGTCGATCATACGCTGGCGCGTTACGGGTACGTTTGATGGCTCTGTCCATGCTACAAGCGGCGACCAAACGAAGCTTCGATGCACTGGTTGCTTCGTTTGGCCTGGTATTGACCTTTTGGCTGATAGGGCTGGCCTGGGTTACGGCGACGATAGATACCCGTCAGAACGGATTTTTTACCCAGCAGCGGGTGGGGCTGAATGGTCGACTGTTTAATGTTATCAAGATCCGCACTATGCGAAATGTGGCCGGTGTGAACACGACGGTGACGACCCTGGATGATGCGAGGATAACGCGCCTTGGGCGGTTTTTGCGCAATACAAAAATTGATGAACTTCCACAGCTGATCAATGTGCTTAGGGGAGATATGAGCTTTGTGGGGCCTAGACCGGATGTGCCTGGTTTTGCTGACACATTGGCCGGTGAGGATAAGGTCGTGCTTTCAATACGACCCGGTATCACCGGTCCGGCCACATTAAAGTATCGCGATGAAGAAGCTATCCTCGCCAGTCAATCGGATCCTGAAGCGTACAATCGCAACGTTATTTTTCCTGATAAAGTCAGAATTAATCGCGAATACATCGAAAACTGGAGTCTGACAGGTGATATCCGGTATATCTGGCAGACCATAGCTGGCTAATAATAGATTACCTATGTTAAACGGACCATTCTCTTCCTGGCCTTCATTTACGCAAGAAGAAGCCGATGCAGTACAGCAGGTGTTACTCTCGAACCGGGTTAATTACTGGACTGGCGAAGAGTGCCGGCTTTTTGAACAGGAGTTTGCGAGCTGGGCTGGTGCCCAATATGCACTTGCTCTCGCAAATGGAACGGTGGCTCTTGAACTTGCGTTGAAGGCATTAAATATCGGTCCGAAAGACGAGGTGGTTGTGACACCGCGCACTTTTATTGCTTCGGCAAGCGCGATTGTGGCGGTCGGAGCTCGGCCGGTATTCGCGGATGTGGATCCTGACTCACAGAACATCACCGCAGCGAGTGTCGAACGCGTTCTGACACCACGTACCCGGGCTGTTATCTGTGTGCATCTTGCCGGTTGGCCGTGTGACATGGAGAGCATTATGGCACTGTCAGAGCAGCATGGACTTTATGTTATTGAGGATTGCGCTCAAGCCCACGGGGCGACGTACAAAGGTCGCTCAGTGGGGACTATCGGCCATGTCGCAGCGTGGTCCTTCTGTCAGGATAAGATTATGACTACGGGTGGTGAAGGCGGGATGCTAACGACCAATGATGAAATGCTTTGGAAGCGAGCGTGGGCTTACAAAGATCATGGTAAGAGTTACGATTCTGTTTATCACCGTGAGCACCCTCCGGGATTCCGCTGGCTGCATGAATCATTCGGTACTAACTGGCGGATGACAGAAATGCAAGCAGCGATCGGTCGTATTCAGCTGAAACGGATGGGCGAGTGGCATGAATCTCGCAAGCGCAATGCACAGATGATTCTGGACGCTGCCCACACTTGTGAGGCGTTACGGGTGCCAACTGTTCCGGGTGATATCGAACATGCCTGGTACAAATGTTATATGTTCGTTCGTCCTGACAGATTAAGAACTGGATGGAATCGCGACCGCATTATCGAGGCGATTAACGAACGGAGTGTACCCTGTTTTTCCGGGTCCTGTTCTGAAGTCTATTTAGAAAAAGCCTTTGATGACACCAGCTGGCGGCCGGAGAGCCGATTGCCTGTTGCCAGAGAATTGGGTGAGACCAGCTTGATGTTTCTGGTGCATCCCACACTTACTGAACAGGAAATTAAGAAAACTTGTGCAGTGTTAGTTGAGGTTATAAGAAAAGCAAGTACTGAGTTCTGAGATTGTCTGTTGTGGGAGGGGCATTCTGCCGCGACCTCTCGATTACCGGCAAGTCGCCGCTATAAGCGCCTACCACGAGAAGACTATTTGGTCAGATGTCATAGATGAAATAACAATGGACGGCGCTTGGCGCCGTTTTTTTTGGTTTTGGGGCTAATATAAGTGCTGAGTGCTAAGTTCTGAGAGCTTAGAGCTTAGAGCTTAGAGCTTAGAGCTTAGAGCTTAGTGCTGATTCTGGGTAGATTTTTTTGATGGTAACGTATATATTACTATTGTGATCGAGGGAGGAGGTCGCATTGGAGATAAGGGAATATCTGGATGAAGCGGGACGATCGGCTTTTGCACGCTGGTTTAAAGGGCTGGATGCCAGGGCGGCGGCAAAGGTGACCACGGCGCTGGCCCGGCTTGAAGCGGGGAATTTATCTGAGATC
This sequence comes from Pseudomonadota bacterium, assembly GCA_034190045.1. Taxonomy (GTDB): domain Bacteria; phylum Pseudomonadota; class Gammaproteobacteria; order UBA6429; family Thiohalophilaceae; genus Thiohalophilus. Next base: position 1,033 of record JAXHTI010000195.1, on the reverse strand, counting down.
AAGAGTGTGGGTTCGGGCGTCCTGGAGCGCCGGATCCATTTTGGGCCGGGATATCGAATCTACTTTGGACGTGAGGGGAACCGACTGATTATTTTGCTGGGTGGTGGTACGAAGCAGGGTCAGCGACAGGATATTGAACGGGCAAAGCAACGCTGGGTGGATTATCTGCAGCGGTGCGAAGGAGGAACGAATGGCACTGACACGTGAGTTTTGCGAGACGGTTCGCGAGCGTGCACAAGTCGATCCGGAATTTCGGGTCGCTTTGTTGACTGAAGCGGCTGAGGCAGTCGTTACCGGTGATGCTGATACAGCACGTGCGCTACTGCGTGATTATATTAATGCCACCCTTGGTTTTGAAGCTTTGGCCAAAGAGACAGGGATCAGCGCTAAAAGCCTGCACCGGATGTTTGGCCCGAAAGGCAACCCGACTCTTTCCAATTTGACAACAGTGCTTCGGGTTTTGGAGGCCAATGAGGGGCTGACTTTTGTTGTCAGTGCTGAGTGCTGAGGGAAAGTAGGCAGTCGCAGTTTGCAGTCAGCAGAATATAAAAGTGCTGAGTGCCGGGGACTATCGGTTGTGGGAGGGCGACCTCGCGAATACCGGCAAATCGCCGCTGGGTCGCTCACGGCTCACTGTAGAACCCCTTCGGGTTTCATTCAGCACTACTTCGCTTTGCTCAGGTCGTCCTGCCTCCTGCGACATTATCACCAGGGATGGTGTGTATCCTGGCTCTGTCGGGAACAGAGCCAGGGTAGTACGTCCCTGTACATCAAGCGCCTCCTACAGGCTACAAATAGGCTAAAGTTATTGGGGATTTCCCCGATATGAGAAGAGAGTCTCAATGATTATAATAGGGATATGACAATGAGCATTTCGAAATTCACCACCTGGCTGGGGGGATTGCCCCGGATGCACAAGCAGGCGGTGATGGCGGTGTCGGATGCGCTGTTGCTGGTGGTGGCGCTGTGGGCGGCGTTTTCGCTGCGGTTGGGGACGCTGTATATGCCCGAACTGCCGGTGCTGATGCTGATG
>JAXHTI010000194.1:0-3649 GCA_034190045.1 Pseudomonadota bacterium | reverse complement strand
GCCCGGTGTTCAGTTACCCGGAACTCAAACCGCTGCTGGGGATAAAGGGCTTCTGAATAATAAGTAGGGTGGAACAAGCGAAGCGGTTCCACCAGAACCACGGCAAAACCTGAATCCGTCGCCTTGCTCCTTGATCCAGGCTACGGCGTAAAATGGACTGCTGTTCGGAACACGTATTTGGAAGGGTGCTAGAAGGATTATGGGATGAGTGATAAACACACTATCAAACCCCGCGTTGCCGTCCACAAGTTCGCCTCCTGCGACGGCTGCCAGCTGGCCTTTCTCAATGCCGGTGAAGCGTTGCTGACATTGACGCAACAGGTGGAACTGGTGCACTTTGCCGAGGCCGGGCCGATGAATCCCGAGGCACAAGTCGATATCGCGTTTGTCGAAGGGAGTATCTGCACAGCGCACGATGAACAGCGCATTCAGCGTATTCGTCAAAACAGCGGTTATCTGATCACCATCGGGGCCTGTGCCACCGCCGGAGGGCTGCAGGCGTTGCGCAACCTAGCCGATGGCAAACAGTGGCTGGCCGATGTCTATGCTACGCCGGAGTACGTCAACAGCCTGGCCACCTCCACACCCATATCCCAACATGTCAAAGTGGATCTGGAACTGTGGGGCTGTCCGGTCAATGGCCGGCAGGTGATGGGGGCGATCCGTTCACTGTTACACGGTGCCGTCCCGGTAATCGAACAGGACAAGGTCTGCCTGGAATGCAAGCGGCAACAGAATGTCTGCGTCATGGTCACCAAGGGCGAACCGTGCATGGGGCCGGTGACCCGCACCGGCTGCGGGGCAATCTGTCCGTCCCTGGGGCGTGACTGTTATGCCTGTTACGGGCCGGCGGAGAACATCAACCCCGAAGCGCTGGGTGAGGAGTTTCGTCAACTGGGCCTGTTACCGGCGACCGTCGGGCGCCGTTTTCACTTTATCAACAGCGGCGCGGAGCCGTTTACCAGCGCCGGCCTGCGCTGGAAGCGGGATGAGTCATGAGCGAGCGACGCGATATCAACATTAATGTGCCGGTACTGGCCCGGGTCGAGGGCGAGGGCGCGCTGGAACTGACCGCGAGCGCGGGAAAGATCGACGAACTGCGTCTGCGTATCTTCGAGCCGCCACGCCTGTTTGAAAAGTTTCTCGAAGGCCACAGCTACAGTGAAGTGCCGGACATGGTCGCGCGCATCTGCGGCATCTGCCCGGTGGCCTATCAAATGAGCGCGGTGCAGGCGATCGAGAACATCTTCGCCACCCCCGACAATGAGTGGGTCAAACGCATGCGCCGTGCCATGTATTGTGGTGAATGGATCCAGAGCCACGCCCTGCATATTCATCTGCTCGCCGCACCGGACTTCCTCGGTTTCAACAACGCGATCGAGATGGCCGGCGAACATGCCGATGCCGTGCGCCGCGGCCTGCACCTGCAGTCACTGGGTAACAAACTGATCGCCCTGTTCGGCGGTCGCTCGGTGCACCCGGTGGGCGTCTGCGCTGGCGGGTTTCATCACGCCCCGCCAGTCAAGGCGGTAACAGAGCTGCGCCGGGAACTGGCCGAGGCGTTGCCGCAGGCCGAAGCACTGGTCAGCTGGACCGCGGAGCTGGACCTGCCCGATGATCCACAGCGCTTTACCAGCGTGGCCATGCGTGATGAGAACGAGTATCCCATGTATAACGGCCGCCTGGTTTCGGACGACGGCCTGGATATCGCTATCGCCGAATACGAACAGCATTTTCGTGAATTCCAGGAGCCGCACTCCACCTCGTTTCACTCCCTGTTGCATGACAAGCCCTACCTGGTCGGCCCCCTGGCGCGCCTGAACCTGAATAGGGATAAACTGCCGGACAATATCCAGGCGCTGATCGATGCCAGTGGTATTCAGTTTCCCAGTCGCAACATGTTCCATTCCATCGTCGCCCGGGCCATCGAGCTGTACTACGCCCTGCAGGAAGCCGTCCGGTTACTGGAGGATTATGCCCCGCCGAACCAGTATGCTGAGTTCATCGAGCCGGCTGCCGGCACCGGCTACGGCTGCACCGAGGCCCCGCGCGGCATTCTCTGGCACCGTTACGATCTCGACGCCGAAGGCATGGTTCTCAAAGCCAACATCGTGCCGCCCACCAGCCAGAACCAGGAGCGCATCGAGCAGGACCTGCGCGAGTCGCTCGAAGCCTACGGTCTGGAGCACAGCGATGACGAATTACGCCTGCATGGCGAGAAGGTGATCCGCAATTACGATCCCTGCATCTCCTGCTCCACCCACTTTCTCAAGATCCGGGTCGACCGCCGGTGAAGACTACGCTGGTGGCGGGGATCGGCTCGCCGTTCGGGGCGGATCAGCTTGGCTGGCAGGTCATCGATAGTCTAACTGAACATCAAGAGTTCGAGAGACACAACTGCGAACTCATCAAGTTGGATCGACCTGGTGCGAGTCTTGTTGAGAAACTGCAGGGATATGATCGGGTGATTCTGATCGACGCGGTGCAGGCGGGAAAGCCGCGTGGGACAGTTATTCGGCTTGATGCCGGGCAGATCAGTGAGCAGGCGGCAGGGCTTTCCAGTCATAACTTTGGTGTGGCCGAGGCGGTGGCGCTGGCTACAGCCATGGGGCAGTTACCAGAGGGGCTTGTTCTGTTGGGGCTGGATGCGGGGGAAAATCCGGATGTTGCTTTCATATCGGGTGAGATAGATAAGATCATTGAGCGGGTGGTGGATGAGTTAAGTGAGAAGGAACAAATTATTCCCTCCCCTGCAAGGGGTGGGTGAGGAAGATGGGAGAAGTTATCCCTCCCCTGCAAGGGGAGGGCGAGGGAGGGGTGATCTAAATCCAACTCCTATCTAAATGTCGCCCTCCGGGCGGCCTTGATCTTGAAAGCGGGCTCTCGCGCCTAAGTATCTCGTCATTCCGGCGCAGGCCGGAATCTAGTCTCGAGTAAGAGGATCACCCTGCGGGCGGCCTGAATTTTTAATGCGCTGACCCGCCAGCGCGCCTCGGGTTCATTTCGTTGTAACGCGACAACGAAACGAACCAAAGGAAACGCGCCCGAAAGACACCGCCGGTACAGCAATTTATCAATTGCTATACCGGTTCCCTGCGCTTCTCGCTCCAGTCGGGCTCGCCAGACGGCACGTCCCTGTGCCGACTGTCGAGTGCGCGCGTCCATGCGCGCACCCTGCGGGCTGTTCCTCCCTCCACTGCGATGCTCGGCGGCGTCTAACGGGACTAAAACCTGGCTAGCGATAGTAGGGGAAAACCCTGATACCTGGGCAAAACAAGGTCGTGCTAACCTCGAAAACCTACTTCCTCCCTGCTAGGATTATGGGTAATTTCTGTAATATCAGGATCTGGATCTTGGATAGCAGATGTCAGTCTAACACCGTACAAGACAGATGTCTGTCTAACAAACTGTTAGGCGTTAATAGTGAAAACTCATGCTTTAATCAATATCGAAACAGATTTGTCAAAAGAGCTAGTAGAGACAATTGATAAGCGAATTGAGGAAATTATTAGTTTATGTAATTCAGTTCCCGATCCTGATGCATTTGGCTATTTTGACAGTGCGGAGCACGTCACCGGTTTAGGGTTTGTTACACTTCAGACTTACATGGCTGCAGTGTATGGGAACTTAGGAATTCCAAAAAAGACAG
>JAXHTI010000193.1:0-3702 GCA_034190045.1 Pseudomonadota bacterium | reverse complement strand
CCACAGGACGATCCCGCTGATCAGGATAATCGCAAAACTGTAAAAAAACGCTTCGAAGGTAATATTGAGATAGAGAAAGGAGACAAACAGCGGCGGCAGCATGGCCAGGCTGAAGACCATCAGCAAAATACCCAGGATGCGTTGGATAACCAGCAGATGCATAATCAGTAATAGTTCTGAGTTCTGAGTGCTGAGTGCTGAGAAAACATTACACGTGCCGTGTTGTTGCTAGAGCGATACGCGGCGTTGCGGTGTTTCCCGGCACTAAAAAAGCAGATTGAGCTCATATTCCTGGTCACTCGTCCCTCGTAACTCGTACCTTGTTATTAAATGAAGGTAATGCTGACCTGGAACAGGCGTTCGACATCGGGGATGCGGGCCTTGTCGACCAGGAACAGGATGACGTGGTCGTCGGATTCGATCAGGGTGTCGTGATGGGCGATGATGACCTCTTTGCCGCGCACGATGGCGCCGATGGTGGTCCCCGGCGGCAGTTTGAGTTCCTCGATCTTGCGCCCGACCACCTTGGAGGTATTAATATCGCCGTGGGCGATCGCCTCGATGGCTTCGGCGGCACCGCGACGCAGGGAATGGACCTTGACCACATCGCCGCGGCGCACGTGGGCGAGCAGGCTGCCGATGGTGGACTGCTGGGGGGAGAGCGCGATGTCGATTACGCCGCTCTGGATCAGGTCGACATAGGCAGCGCGGTTGATCAGGGTAATCGCCTTGCGCGCCCCCAGGCGCTTGGCCAGCATGGAGGAGAGAATGTTGGCCTCGTCATCGTTGGTCAGGGCACAGAACACGTCGGTCTTGTCGATGTTCTCTTCCAGTAACAGTTCTTCGTCGGCGGCATCGCCGCACAGGACCATGGTCTTGCTCAGTTCGTTGGAAATGAGCCGGGTTCGTTCCGGGTTGTGATCGATCAGTTTGACCTGGTATTTGCGTTCCAGCGCCTGGGCCACCCGTTTGCCGATATTGCCGCCGCCGACGATCATGATGCGTTTGTAGGGCTTGTCCAGGCGGCGCAGCTCGCTCATCACGGTACGGATGTTCGCGCTGCCGGCAATAAAGAAGACTTCATCATCGGCCTCGATGACCGTGTGGCCCTCGGGAATAATCGGCCGCCCGCGCCGGTAAATGGCCGCCACGCGGGCTTCGACCCCGGGCATGTGCTGGCGCAGGGTGCGCAGCTCATGGCCGACCAGCGGGCCACCGTAATAGGCGCGCACGCCGACCAGCTGGACCAGTCCGTCGGCAAAGTCGAGTACCTGCAGGGCACCGGGATGATTGATCAGGCTCTGGACATAATTAGTGATCAGTTGTTCGGGACTGATCAGCACATCGATAGGCAGCGCGGCCGGGCTGAACAGGTTCTTGTACTTGAGGTATTCCAGGGCGCGGACGCGGGCGATCTTGGTCGGGGTATGGAAGACAGTATAGGCGACCTGGCAGGCAACCATGTTGGTCTCGTCGCTGTCGGTGACGGCGATCAGCATATCGGCGTCGTCGGCCCCCGCGCGCTGCAGCACTTCGGGATGCGAGGCATGACCGATGACGGTGCGCAGATCGAGCCGATCCTGCAGTCCCTGCAGAACCTCTTCCCGCTGGTCGATCAGGGTAATGTCGTTGGCCTCGCTGGCGAGATTCTCCGCCAGTGAACTGCCGACCTGACCGGCGCCGAGAATAATGATCTTCATAAAGGTCCAGAGCCGTTCTTGTTATTTGAAGGCAATTGTAAAGTGTTTACCGGACGTTTACCCGTCCTGGGGAACATTTTTCGGATCGATGCCCAGCGAGCGCAGCTTGCGATACAGGTGAGTCCGCTCGAGCCCCACGGCCTGGGCGACCTTGCCGACACTGCCCCGGGCCTTACGCAGTTGATATTCGAGATAGTCGCGCTCGAACTGTTCGCGGGCCTCGCGCAGCGGCAGATCGTAATTCACCTCGACCTCGCGTTTGTGCTGCGAGGCGCCGCTGTCGCCCAGGGCGATATCGACCTCTTCGACATCGATTTCGTGGCCGGAACCGACGATCAGCAGTCGCTGGATCAGGTTGGTCAGCTCGCGCAGGTTGCCCGGCCAGTGATAGTTGCGCAGCCGGTTCTGGGCCGCCAGGGTGAACTTGCGATAGGGCAGCTTCTCCTGGTCCACCAGCAGGTTGGTGAAAAAATTGAGCAGCTCGGGGACATCCTCGCGATGTTCGCGCAGCGCGGGGATGCGTACCGGGACGACATTCAGCAGATAAAACAGATCCTTGCGAAACTGGCCGTCGGCCACCCGTTGTTCCAGATCCTGGTGGGTGGCGGCGATGATGCGCACGCGCAGTTCGACCGGCTGATTGCCGCCGGTACGATAAAAACTGTGGGTATCCAGCGCCGAATAGAGCCGGGCCTGGGTGGCCAGATCCATTTCGGCAATATCGTACAGCAACAGCGTGCCGCCGTTGGCCTGTTCGAGCAGGCCGTAATGCACGCTGCCGCCCTGCTCGGCACCGAACAGCTCGCGGGCGGCGTTGTCCGGTGCGAGACTGGCGGCATTGACCTCGACAAACGGGCCGTCGCGGCGGGTACTGGCGTCGTGCAGATAACGGGCGGCGATATGGATCCCGCAACCCGGTTCGCCGCTCATCAACACGCCGCTGTCGTGTTCGGCGATGCGTCGCAGCTGATCGCGCAGGCCCTGCATGACCGCGCTTTTGCCGATGGGCTCGTTCACCTGCAGGCTGTGACGCCGCAGCCCCTGGTTTTCCCGTTGCAGTTTCTGGGTTTCCAGCGCGTGTTCGACGGTCAGCAGCAGCTTGGCCAGGGAGATCGGCTTTTCGATGAAGTCATAGGCCCCCAGGCGGGTCGCCTCGACGGCGGTTTCCACGGTGCCGTGGCCGGACATCATGATTACCGGTCCGCCGGCCTGCTCCTCGTCTTTCCACTCCTTGAGCAGGCTGATACCGTCGATATCCGGCATCCAGATATCCAGCAGGATCAGATCCGGCTTGCGCTGACGATGTTGCTGGCGGGCGGCGGCGCCGTTTTCAGCCACGGCGATCTCGTAACCTTCGTCCTCGAGGATCTCCTGGAGTAACTGGCGAATATCCGGCTCGTCATCCACCACCAGAATATAGGGGGCGGAGGTGATGGGCTGGGAGAGGTCCCGGCTGGCGGCTTCAGGCGGCTGCATCATCTTTGCTGTTATAGGTTGATTCGGAATCGCTGTCCATTGTATCGCCGATTTCCCCGCCGGAGGAAACCACCGGCAGGCGAATAATAATCGTGGCGCCGCCGTCGGGGTTGTTCTCCGCCCACAGCATGCCGCCGTGTTCCTCGATGATTTTCTTGACGATGGCCAGCCCCAGGCCGCTGCCGCGCGGCTTGGTGGTGACATAGGGATCGAACAGCTGGTCGAAGACATCGGCGGGAATGCCCGGGCCGTTGTCCTCGATTTTCAATTCCACATAGCGGCAGCTGTGTTCGTGGGCACAGCGGGTGCTGACCTGGATGCGCGAGCCGCTGGCATACTCCATCGCCTCCAGCGCGTTCTTGAACAGGTTGTGCAGAACCTGGCGCACCCGACCGGCGTCGGCCTCGATCTGCGGCATGCTCGGGTCCAGTTCGAGTCGAAAGCGGATCTGGTGATTGCTGGTGCGATACAGATCCAGCACCTCGTCGATGATGTGATTCAGATCCAGGGTTTCCAGCTGCAGTTC
>JAXHTI010000192.1:0-3735 GCA_034190045.1 Pseudomonadota bacterium | reverse complement strand
CTGTCATCGATCTGGACGCGTTTAACATCATGCTTGCAGGTCATGGTGACCTGGACCAGACCACCACCGGACTGGCCGGTGACTTCCAGTTTGGCCATCTCTTCCTGGGCTTTTTGCATGTTGGCCTGCATCTGCTGGGCCTGCTTCATCAGATTGCCTAATCCGCCTTTCATAGTTTTTACCTCAATGCATTACTGTCGGTTTAGTCGATTGGTTCCACACTTGCGGTGTTGATCCGGGCGTCAAACGTTTCCATCAGGTTTTTGACATTGGCGTCGTTTTCAATCGCCGCCACCGCGGCAGTTTGCCGCTCGTCTCGTTCCCGGGCTTCACGACGCGCCGGGGTTTCGCCTTCCACCTGGCCTACCTCGATACTCAGCTTGATCGGTTGGCCGAAATACTCGCTCAATTGTTGCTGTAAACTGGCCTGGCGTTCTTTGGTATACAGCGGGGCACCGGTCTGATCCAGTGCCAGCTTGAGGCTGTTACCCTCCCGGGCCAGTAACACGGAATGGGCCGCCAGCTGTTTGACCGCACCACCGAGCGACAAACTTCCCACGATCGTTGCCCACTCCTGTTCGGCAGGCGACGCCGTGACCGGTGCTGCCGGTGCCGGTGAGTTATCCGCCTGTGCCGGTTTCGCGGGTGGCGGACGCGGCACGTCCGCCTGCGGCTTTTTTCCCGTAACAGCACCTCCGCTATCGCCCGCCGCCACGGGTCGGAATGCCAGCATGCGCAGCAGTGCCATTTCCAGACCGCTACGCGGATCCGGTGCCAGCGGCAGATCGCGCCGGCCAGCCAGGGCGATCTGGTAATAGAGCTGGACGTCTTCCGGGCTCAGTTTTTCCGCCAGGGCCTGCAGCGCCGGCTGGTCGCCCATGCCCTCATGATACGCCCCGGGAACCTGCTGCAACAGCGCCAGCGAGTGCAGCAAGGTGATCAGCTCGGCGAGAACCTCACTGTAATCGGGAATGATATCGATGGCCTGCTGAACAATCTCCAGCACTTTCTGGCCATCACCGTCGGCCAGGGCATCGAGCAGGGCAATGACCGGTTGCTGATCCAGCTTGCCGAGCATGGCGCGCACGTCCGCCTCGCGTACTGCCCCGCCACCGTAGGCGATGGCCTGATCGAGCAGACTCAGGGCATCGCGCATGCTGCCATCAGCGGAGCGGGCCAGCTGTTGCAGGGCCGGCGTCTCAAATTCTATGCCTTCCTGCTGCAGAACATTTTCCAGATGCTGAACGATCAGCTCCGCCGGCAGGCGGCGCAGGTTGAACTGCAGGCAGCGGGATAAAATGGTGACCGGCAGCTTTTGCGGGTCGGTGGTGGCAAGCAGAAATTTGACGTGTGGCGGCGGCTCTTCCAGCGTCTTGAGCAGGGCGTTGAAACTGTGCCCGGAGAGCATGTGCACCTCGTCGATCAGGTACACCTTGTAACGACCCCGGGTCGGCGCGTACTGGACATTGTCGAGCAGATCGCGGGTATCCTCGACCTTGGTACGCGAGGCGGCGTCCACCTCGATCAGATCCACAAAGCGGTTTTCATCGATCTCGGTGCAGGTACTGCAGACGCCGCAGGGCTGCGAGCTGACCCCCTGCTCACAGTTAAGCGATTTGGCGAAAATCCGCGCAATGGTGGTCTTGCCCACCCCGCGGGTGCCGGTAAACAAAAAGGCATGATGCACGCGATCGTTATCCAGCGCATTGATCAGCGCCCGGGAGACATGTTCCTGCCCCACCAGCGTATCAAACGTACGCGGCCGCCATTTGCGTGCCAAGACCTGGTAGCTCATGCTTTGTCCAAACTCATCCGAAGCTTCATGGAAAAGCCATTCTACCTGTCCAGGCGGGGCGGTGCATCACTGATAAGGCGCCAGGAGCCAGGTCCTGGTAACTAGAACCTGGTACCTGGCGCCCGGGGAAAGGGTGACAGCTCGTACCAGCCACACCCCGGCGCCCGAGTCCACCGCTACGGCTGCTCCCTTCCGGGCCTGACCGGGTTCACGGTTTATCGTCGCGAGGGGACCGGCACAAGCTGCCATTGAACTGACAGTGTGCCGAAAAACAAAAAGGGCCGCGGGCCCCTTTGGTTTTCACACATCCGAACCGCGATGGTAGCACATCACTGCCGGGCTTTGTGCATCAGAACGACTCGCCCGCTCACCTGCTCCACGCTAAAGCCCAGGGTCTTGCCGAGCCAGTCGAAGGTCGCCGAACGATAAAAGCTGACATGAGTCGGGTCGCCTTTATAGCCCCAGGCGCGAAATGCCGCCGGATCGAGCTCCGGTACCATCGAGGTCATCACCCCCAGCCAGCCGCCGGGCCTTACCCGGGCCGCCAGCTGCGGCCAGGCTGTACCCGGATCGCAAAAATGTTCCACCACTTCGGTGCAGGTGACAAAATCGTACTCACGCGCCAGCAAGGTGTCATCCGGCGCATAGAGGGGATCGTAATCATGCATTACCATGCCGGCCTGGCGCAGCATGTCACTCAGGGTCGGCCCGGGGCCACAGCCGTAATCGAGCCCTTGCATGCCGGGCTGCAGGTATTGCAACAGCGGCTCGAGCAGTTGATTTAAAAAATCCCGGTAGCGGGAATCGGCGGGGTCGTTCTCATGCAGATCGTAGACCGCCTTCTCTTCCCCAATCGGCAGATGGGTTGCCGGATCGGCGCTGATCAGCCCGCACTGCGGGCAGTGGTAAAAACGCCGGCGCCGATCGGCACAGAAAAAGTCGGCGGGATGTCGGCATAGCGGGCAAGCCAGTGGCTTGGCAGGAAGTTCAGCACCGTGTTTCACAGACACCAGTATACCATCGCGTGGTCCCACCCGCCTTTCTGTTAGACTGCGCGCCATGCAACGTCTCCTGCCCCGCGACTATGTTGCCTTTTTATGGGCACACCGGCGCCTGCTGGCCTTTGGCCTGCTGACCGCCATGCTCTCCGGTTTCGGCCAGACCTTTTACATTGGCCTGTTCAATCCCCAGCTACGCGACAGTTTCAACCTGGACCACGGTGAACTGGGGCTGGTGTATGGTAGCGCCACACTCGCCAGCGCATTGCTGCTGACCTGGGTGGGCAAGCTCTACGATCGCAGCGATCTGCGCTGGTTTTTAAGTGGTGCTGCCCTACTGCTGATCATCGGCTGTCTGCTGCTGGGCACCAGCCACGGCCTTGTCGTGCTGCTGCTCGCTCTGTTCCTGTTACGTCTGGGCGGCCAGGGGCTGATGACTCATATCGCCCTGACCACCATGGCGCAGCGCTTTCACGGCGGGCGCGGCAAGGCGGTCTCGATTGCCGCCATGGGCCTGCCGCTGGCCGAGGCGGTGTTTCCGGCCACGGCGGTGGCCGCCCTGGCCTATCTGCACTGGCGTGAGCTCTGGCTGCTGGGCAGTGTCGTGGTGCTGGTGCTGTTTTTACCGCTGTTGCTCTGGTTGTTAAAAGGCGCCCACGGCGGTGAACTGCCCGCCGAGACGCGGGAAGCCCACTACTCGCGTGACTGGTCACGTCGCGAGGTGGTGCAAGACTGGCGCTTTGCGCTGCTGGTGCCGGCCGCCGTGGCCGCGCCGTTTACCGTCACCATTGTCTTTTTTCACCAGATCCCGCTGGCCGACGCCAAGGGCTGGAGTACAGAACTGGTCGCCTCGGGACTGGCGTTATTTGCCGTCGGGCATGTCGGCGGACTGCTGGGGGCCGGGCCACTGGTGGATCGCCTCACCGCCACCCGTCTGTTCGT
>JAXHTI010000191.1:0-3737 GCA_034190045.1 Pseudomonadota bacterium | reverse complement strand
TGGTACCGTCTTCCAACGCCAGCAGTGCCGGTTTTTTCAAGAGTCCTCCCTTGCGCGGGGCGCCTGCAAAAAGCGGGAGATACCAATCTGGAGTCTCCCGCTATGCAAAATTTCGATTCAATTTGTCGATCTGAACTTCAACTCAGAACGTTTCTATTCTAACCAACTGGTCTTGTAACCACAAGTAATGAGGCCCGCGTGACGGGCAACGAGGAATAAATCTGGCCACACAACCATCTGATTTTGATAAGAAAAACTTATACTCCGGGGAACACGGCCCACCGACGCATCACGCACCGGAGGATTGTCACCCCACTCACTGTATATGACGTAAGCCCAACACATCCTGCATGTCGAACAACCCCTTGTCCTGTTGCATGATCCAGTTGGCGGCGCGCACCGCCCCGTTGGCAAAAGTCATGCGGCTGGAGGCCTTGTGAGTAATCTCGACCCGTTCGCCTGCTCCGGCAAACATCACGGTATGTTCGCCGACGATATCACCGGCCCGAATCGTCTCGAAACCGATAGTCTGGCGATCCCGTTCGCCGGTATTGCCTTCACGGCCAAACACGGCGCATTCCATCAGGTCCCTGCCCAGGGCATCGGCCACCACTTCGCCCATGCGCAGGGCCGTCCCCGAAGGGGCATCCACTTTATGGCGATGGTGGGCCTCGATGATCTCGACATCCGCGCTGTCGCCCAGCACCCGGGCGGCGATATCCAGTAATTTGAAAGAGAGATTGACACCAACGCTCATGTTGGGGGCAAAGACGATACCTGTGTGTTCGGCAACATGGGCGATCTGTTTTTTCTGTTCATCGGTAAAACCGGTCGTCCCGATGACCATGCGTTTGCCGGCGGCACGGCAGATTTCCAGGTGCAACATGGTTGCCTCGGGACGGGTAAAATCGATCAGCACATCAAACTGGTCAACCATCCGGGTCAGGCTGTCGTCGACCCTGACCCCGATTTGGCCAAGACTGGCCAGCTCGCCGGCATCCACCCCGACCATACTGCTGCCGGGGCGATCCACCACCGCGCCAATTTCGGCCTGTGTGTCCTGATGTGTCGCTTCGAGCAGCACCCGCCCCATACGCCCGGAGGCACCCACAATTGCAACCCTGATCATGAATAATGGCTCCTCGGTGGTGTTTCTTCGCAAATCAATGTCACTGAATGCGAATAATTTTCAAAATATTTTTAATATTGTAGCTCTGTTCGCGTTGTTTCGCGTTGATTGTCGAATCAATGTTTGCGAATAACGTCCTGAATCAGAATTTCATGTCTTCGAAGAATTTTTTCACGCCATCCAACCAGGAGGCGGCACGCGGGCTGTGCTTGATGCCATCTTCCTGCATGGCGTCGTCGAGCTGTTGCAACAGCTCTTTTTGCTTGCTGGTGAGGTTGACCGGGGTTTCGACCGAAATCTTGCACAGCAGGTCACCAATACCGTCACCGCGTACCGACTTGACGCCTTTGCCACGCATCCGGAACTGTTTGCCGGTCTGGCTTTCCGGCGGGACTTTGAGTTTGACCCGCCCGTCCAGGGTCGGGACCTCCAGCTCACCGCCCAGTGCGGCCACGCCGATGCTGACCGGCACTTCACAGTGCAGATCGTTACCGTCGCGCTGGAAGATGGGATGGGGTTTGACGTGAATATGCACATAGAGATCGCCGGGCGGGCCGCCGTTCTCGCCGGCCTCGCCCTCTCCGGCCAGGCGAATGCGATCCCCGTTGTCCACGCCGGCGGGGACTTTGACCGACAGCGTCCGGGTTTTCTCGACCCGGCCCTGACCGTGGCACACGCCACAGGGGTCGGTGATAATCTGGCCGGTACCCTGGCAGCGCGGACAGGTCTGCTGCAATGAGAAGAATCCCTGTTGCATACGCACCTGACCGTGACCGCCACAGGTGGTACAGGTGCTCGGGGAGCTGCCTTTCTTCGCCCCGCTGCCGTCACACTCTTCACAGGCCACGTGCGTGGGAATGCGGATACTGGCTGAATAGCCCTTGACGGCTTCTTCCAGGCTCAATTCCAGGTTATAACGCAGATCCGCGCCGCGATAGACGCGCTGTCCGCCGTGACTACCGCCGCCAAAAATATCACCGAAGACATCACCGAAGATGTCGCTGAAGCTGGCGCCACCCCCAAAGCCGCCGCCAAACCCGGCGCCGCCACCGGCAGCCCCGTCCAGGCCGGCGTGGCCGAACTGGTCGTAGGCCGCCCGCTTTTGCGGATCGCTCAATACATCATAAGCCTCCCGGGCTTCCTTGAACTTTTCCAGCGCCTCTTCATCATCCGGATTGCGATCCGGATGGTATTTCATCGCCATGCGCTTGAAGGCTTTTTTGATCTCGTCATCACTGGCGTTTTTAGAAACGCCCAGTGCTTCGTAATAATCCTGTTTGGCCATAATCGTTATTGCTTTGTAGTGAATGAACGCAGCCCGTATTCAACACGTAACTGCTCATGTCCTGAAAACCAACTCATCAAACGCTGTGCTCGCGCCTGATCAATCGCAAACTATCTATATACGTTGTTTGTAACCACCGAAGACACCAGACACCGACATCACTGAACTCACCGAATTAAACTGGCTATTTGACGTTATTTTCAATGTCTTTCAGCGTATTCAGTGTTTTCGGTGGTTATAGTTTCATACGCTTAACACCGAAACTTACACAGCAATTGGCTGGATACAGTTACCTGCATCCAGCCAGGGTAGTGACAGCCGAGAAAGTGACGACTTATTTCTTGTTGTCGTCCACTTCCTCGAACTCGGCATCGACGACATCTTCGTCGGCCTGGTTGCCACCGGCTTCAGAAGCGGCCTCGGCACCGGCCTGGGCCCCTGCCCCGGCGGCACCCTGCTCGGCATAGAGCCGCTCGGCCATCTTGGCCGAAGCATCGGTCAGCGCCTTGGTCTTGGCCTCGATCTCCTCCTTGCTGTCGCCGTTCATGGCCTCTTCCAGATCCTTGATCGCGGCTTCGATGCTTTCCTTTTCACCAGCTTCCAGCTTGTCACCCAGCTCATCCATGGACTTGCGGGTCGCGTGGATCAGGTTGTCGGCCTGGTTGCGGGCATCGACCATTTCGTGGAACTTCTGGTCCTCGGCCGCATGGGCTTCGGCATCCTTGACCATCTGTTCGACTTCCTCCTCGGACAGACCACTGGAGGCCTTGATCACGATCTTGTTCTCCTTGCCGGTCGCCTTGTCCTTGGCCGACACATTCAGGATACCGTTGGCGTCGATGTCCAGCGTGACCTCAATCTGCGGCACACCGCGCGGCGCCGGCGGAATATCCTGCAGATCGAACCGGCCCAGCGACTTGTTGGCGTCAGCGCGTTCGCGCTCGCCCTGCAGGACGTGGACGGTCACCGCATTCTGGTTATCATCGGCAGTCGAGAACACCTGGGTCGCCTTGGTCGGGATGGTGGTGTTCTTCTCAATCAGCTTGGTCATGACACCGCCGAGAGTTTCGATACCCAGCGACAGCGGGGTCACATCCAGCAGCAGCACGTCCTTGACGTCGCCACCCAGTACGCCGGCCTGAATGGCCGCACCCAGTGCCACGGCTTCGTCCGGATTCACGTCCTTGCGCGGATCCTTGCCGAAGAACTCTTTGACCGCTTCCTGAACCTTGGGCATACGGGTCTGACCACCGACCAGGATGACATCATCCACATCGGAGGCGGACAGGCCGGCATCCTTGAGTGCGGTCTTGCACGGCTCCA
>JAXHTI010000190.1:0-3793 GCA_034190045.1 Pseudomonadota bacterium | reverse complement strand
TGGCGCGACCTCGGGGAGGCCGAGCAGCGCCAGGCCGGAGGGGAGCGGGCGAACGACAACAGCGCCGAGCGGTCCCAGGGCCGGGGCCGGTCCATGGGCCGGGATTACGGGTGGGAGCGGTGAGCCAGGCCGGATTCAATCGTACGATACAAAGCTCGATTACCGGCGGCAGGGGCCGCGCTTCCGGCAGAACCCCAGGAATGCCGCATCCGGGTTCCGTGGCGGTTCCGTCACCCAGGCCCGCCATTCCTGTTCGAGGACGTAGACATCCCAGCCAGGCGCAAGCGCGCGGGCGGTTTCGTAGGTGTCGGGATCAAGCATACCGGTCAGTGTAGGTGTTTTTTCCTCGGCGGGTCCTGGTTGAAGTGCGCCCCGGTTCCGAAAGATCACAACATCCGCACTATCATCAAATTCGACACGGTAATCTGGAAGATGGTCATGTTTGGCCAAGTGTCGGATAGATCGTCGGAACTCCCGTAGATCACCTTTTGACCCGGATTTTTTTAGTAACGTACTAACATAAATTCGCCACTCTGTTTGGCGACCGCAGTGTTTTCTTGCCAATTCGTAAAGCCGCCTTTCAATAGGTTTGCGAAGGCGAAAATAATCCCGGTGGAGCGTCAGAACTTCACGCGCCCGAATTGCGTTGAAGACCCAATCTGAGAGCTTGATTTCGCACCAGAGTAACCGACCGTCTAGGCCGTGCTTGCGCCGGATCGCCGATGCGTCGATCAGACCGAACCCGTTAGTTTGTTCCTCGTCGCCCGTAATGACGTTTGTGCGGATGCGCGTTCCTTCAAGCCGGTCAAGAGCTTCAACCAAGGCCATGTAGTCTCGTCCACTCGTCCCTCTATTCGTAAAAATCAATAATTCACGAGAATTTATACGTATTATCTGTGATACAGGCTCTTCTCGTTTCAATTTTTCCATTATTTGTGAAATACAGTATATAAGAATATCCTTATCATATATCGTTGCGAGTCCTTTTACACTTGGAGTTATTTCGATCCAGTTTCCATTATGCTCGTATCTACGTATGGAGGTTTCCGGTTTTTTTGATAACGAATAAAACGGGTGTTCCATTTGCTGCATGATGTCTTTCAGGACGGCATCGGCCACGTCGCAGATGAACAGGTCATGTTGCGGATGCCGGTCCGGCAAAAGAACTGGGTTCGTGTTTTCACCCACGCCCACAGGGAGATTCGTGTTTTCACCCACCATGCAGCGATTGTTCGTGGTTTTACCCACGCCGTCAACGAGATTCGTGGTTTTACCCACGGAGATTCGTGGTTTTACCCACGGAGATTCGTGGTTTTACCCACACCATCCTGAAAATTCATGTTATATTTCAATGCGATAAGACCAATTATCCACACCGTAACACAGACTCTAACACTACTTTAACACTCTCCAGCCTGTGGATAACTTCGCGCTTAACCAATGTCATGATGAGCACTTCGAGCGGGGAAACACCGCCAGCATGAACACTAATGCTTTGAAAAATATTGATATTTTTCCGTGATCCCGTCTTATTAGGACCAAAGGCCGGTCACCTGCATGGGGCCTTTCGCACAGTCGCCTATCTCGGCAGGGAAGCGTGGGTAAAAACCAGCCGAACCGACACCCAAGCCTATCACCGTGCTCACTCGGTCAAGGGGTGGGTCCTCGCCATGCTCGGTTCGCTTCGCTCACCTGCGCGTGGCTCCGGTCCCGCTTCGCGCCCTTGACCTTCGCTGCGCGCGGCGATGTTCTGAAAGTGTCGGCTCCGGGGGAATGTCGTTTTTCCTGTCTCACCAGGGGAATGACAGCTTGTTTCTCTCTCAAATTTCGAATATCGAGGTTGCGGAAAGTCCGTATTTGCTTTCCAGGTGGGGCTTGTTGCCAGGTTTATCGTTACTCAAACCGGATTTTGTTATGGCAGACATTGAGTTCGATCCAGAAAAGTCCAGAAGGAACGCCATTGAGCGAGAAATCGACTTTTATCAGGCTGCTCGTATTTTTGACGGCCCCGTGATAGAATGGCAGGATATTCGGAAAGATTATGGTGAAACCCGGTTCATCGCTGTTGGCCGGGAAGGGGGCGATATCCTGACGGTTGTGTATACCTGGCGGGATGACCGCCGCCGGATTATATCGGCCAGGAAGGCCAGCAAGAGAGAGCGCGATGTCTATCGTTCGTACTACAACTGACCAAATTCGCCGCGACGGCAGCGGTTATATCAACCGTGAGAAGTTCGACGCTCTTACGGATGAGGATATCGCCCGCCAGATTGCCGCCGATCCTGACGTTGCGCCGGAAATGAGCGACGACGACCTTAAGCGCGCCCGCGTTGTCCGGCCCTACCAGGCTCCGGAGAAAGCATAGTGTCCGCTGTCGGCTTGCTGGAATGAGCGGCGAAGATATGAAAACTCACAGCAGAATTATGGAGGCCAGGCTCGTTGACGGCACGGTCTACATTGAACAGGCGGACGGAACTTGGCAGGAGGCGGAGGACAAGACCGATCTCGATTATCTCCGAAGCCTGACCGACGAAGAGATTGAACGCATGGCCGAGGAAGACGGCACCGCCGATATACCGGATTACGTTTCCACCGTGCGGCCCTACGAACCGGCGGAATAACTCGCCGCGCCCCGCAGGAGCCCCAGGAGCGGCTTTTAGGCATTTCCCCTTAGGATTGCCCAAGCGCGCGCCAGACGCCCGCTGACGGGCGTCTGTGGGGCTGTGTTGCGCTGATCCGTCAGAAGGGCTGTAAGCCTGCGTCGTTCCTCGGCCTCGGCATCGAGGCGGCGACGCAGGTCCGCGACGGTTTCGCGTTCCTGTTCAAGCTGGCGCTCCAACCCGGCTATCCGTTCCTGCAACACGGCATTGTCTGCTGAAAACGGGGGGTTCAGGCCGTTCGGTTCTGGGGTTCGGTCCCGGTAACGAGACCCGTTCTCTGAACCGTTCGGGGCGAACACCCGGAAGAGTTCGGAGGCAGCGATCCGGTATCCCTTATCCGTCCGCTCATGAACGGACAACCGCCCGGAATGTATAGCATTCGAGAGCGTTGCCTTGCTTTTACCGGTTGCTTTTGCGGCCCCGGACAGGCTGAAGAACTGCTGTTCAGTCATGGGGTTCGGTATCGGTAACGTAAGCCGTTCAGTGAACGTTCACATGAACCCCATTCAAGGGCAAGGGTTTTTGCAATTCTGTCCACAAGTAAAAGCACACATACGGTGGCGCATACAGCGGTTGCGGGTATTTGGGTTTTGCAATAGAAAACCAGCCGCAGGTGGGTGCGGCTGGTTTTGTCTTCCGGATTTCTCTGGGGTTATTTCAAATCATTTTTCGTAATGGTGATTATCAGTCAACCCCTTGCAGATCCTTAGGACAAGATGAGGATTTGCTGTAACGTGATAACAACCTATTACCCTTTGAGTGGTGTTGGACTTCCTAGAGCCTTACAGGCAATGTCACTTGAAAACTGCTCTATCTTAGCGGTTGCCAACGGAAAGTCTTGAGGATTATTCAACGTTACCCTGTGAGCAGCTATACGCCCGAATCTATCACTAAGCGGGCTTCCACTCCAAGGTTCTGCTGAGTGCGAAACTCCTGATAACGTATCAGGAAAATTTATCTGTAAATTATGCCCTGGTTTTACCATAACGGCAAACTCTTGATAAACGTAAGACGCCATTAACACCACCTTTCTAGAATAATTTTGCAGCACATTACCATAAAGATTGTAATTATCAATAATTTTTTCTCTTTATTGGCGTTGGGGTGATGCTCCCGGTCCAGAAATAGCAAAG
>JAXHTI010000019.1:13993-33176 GCA_034190045.1 Pseudomonadota bacterium | reverse complement strand
CGCCAATCGAAAAAGGGTTGCGCTGCAATTGTTCGCTCTGCTCGCGCAAGGGGGCGATGATGTCCCCGGAACCCATTCCCGAAGCCAAATTTAAAATCGAGGCCGCGGAAGGGGCGCTGGGGTTATACCAGTTTGGTGAAAAAACCGCTTTTCATTATTTTTGCAAGCACTGTGGTATCTACCCGTTCCACATTCCGGGACGGTTCCCGGGGCACTACCGGGCCAACCTGGGTTGTGTCGAGGGGGTGGATCCTTTTGAACTAGAGGCCGATGTCTTCGATGGTCGCAGCCTGTAAGAACATTCTGACCGGAAACTGCTTTGTCCCTGAAATAAACTGAGTGCATGAAAAAGGGAGAGCGGTTCAATACGATATCTCACCTGGTCGGCGCCTCGCTTGCGCTGGCCGGTGTAGTAGTACTGCTGGTGGTGGCATCGGTCAGTGGCGAGGTGCTGCGGGTTGTTTCGTTCAGCGTGTACGGGGCCACGCTGTTTCTGCTGTACCTGATCTCGACGCTTTATCATGGTTTGCGTGGGCGAGCGAAACGGGTGTTCCGTATTCTGGATCACCAGGCGATTTACCTGCTGATTGCCGGCACCTATACCCCATTCACGCTGGTAACACTGCAGGGCAGCACGGGCTGGTGGTTGTTCGGAGCGATCTGGGGGCTGGCGGTGCTGGGTATGGTGATCGATGGCGTGTTCCGCCACGGTATACGGGTTGCGCCGTTTGTTATCTATTTTCTGATGGGCTGGCTTATTTTGCTGGCGCTTGGACCCTTGCTGGCCGAGTTGCCATTGAACGGTTTTGCCTGGTTGCTGGCCGGGGGGCTGTTATATACCGGTGGTATTGTGTTTTTCGCCCTGGACCGCCGCTATCCGTGGATGCACGGCCTGTGGCACTTGTGTGTGCTGGGCGGCAGTATCAGCCATTACGTGGCGATACTGGTCTATGTCTGAGACGGCACACAAGATGGTACGTGGATGATCCGAATTCCGGCCCGGCTCGCTGGTGGGGGCCATCACAGGTTACTGATTTCCCCTCCCGGTTTGATATGAGCGGGAGGGGACCAATGGTTATTCCTTCAGGTACGGACGCAGGTAGGGGAGGAGAGTGTCCAGCATGTCACTATCCTGTACCTGGGTGTAATCTTTTTCTATGTGGTGACTGACTTTCTGGCTCGCTTCATCATCGAGGTGCTTGTTGATCAGGCCGTGAAAGTGGGGTGAGGCGACGATGACCAGCTCGTTGAACTGATTCTCACTGCGAGCCTTGTTGAGGGCGTTTGCCAGTTCCCGGGCGAAGCGGTCTTTTTCATATTCCTTGGGATCGGTTGGTTCTGCATAACTGCCGTGCCCTTCGCGGTTGACGTCGCTCTGGTAGGCGCCGGGACGATCGCTGGCCAG
Organism: Pseudomonadota bacterium; assembly: GCA_034190045.1. GTDB lineage: Bacteria > Pseudomonadota > Gammaproteobacteria > UBA6429 > Thiohalophilaceae > Thiohalophilus. The sequence continues at coordinate 31,771 of JAXHTI010000019.1, read as the reverse complement.
CTCTTCGCCTTTCATGCGGCTTTCGTCGTGCGAGAAACTTTTCACCGGTTCGAGGTCGGACTTGAACAGGTTGAAAAGGCGGGCCTCGCTGGCATTGGCGACAAGCACCCAGGTGTTATTCATGGCAATTCTCCTGTGCTGGATATGTGGCAGTTATATCAAATCATAGCGGGTTCGGCTGGCAAGCTGTACTGTGAATGACATACTGCGCCAGTCCTGGTCTCCATTCTGCAATGCGTGCACATTGAACACGGTTAATGGGTAAAATCAGATGATGATAAATAGCACTACGAATCATTCTCATATGCCTCTGCATCAATGGACTGGTCAGGTCGAATGACGCTGACGGGATTGCTCATTTTTATCCCTGTCGCCCTGCTGGCGGTATTGTGGTGGAAGGGGATGGGCAGCAAGGAGATTGCCCGTCGTGCCGGCGCCCGGGCATGCCGCGAGGCACAGGTGCAGTTCCTTGACGATAGCGTCGCGCTGCACAGGCTGCGAGTGCGACGCGGGCCGGGTGGGGCTCTGGCGCTTTACCGGTTGTATGGCTTCGAATTCACCAGCAGCGGGGAGCGTCGCCATAATGGCTATATCCACATGCTGGGACACCAGCTGCAAAAGCTGGAGATGGAACCTTACCCCGAATGAATGAAAGCCTGACTGTCCGGGGTTAGTGAAGAATGTGTTGCGATGGCGGCCGTCGAATTACCATCCCGATGTCCCGGCCTGGCCTTTGAAGGGACCGACGATCTCCGCGGTGACCCAGCCGCCATAATAACCGCCGCCCTGTGCCTGTACGCGTTCGCCCTCGATAAAACAGGCGCATTTCTCCGGATAGAAGCTGACGTAATTTTTGATTTTCTCAAACCCGTCGAAGGGCTCGGGATAGCACCAGGCGAGGTGCGGGATGATCTGGCCGTGGAGTTCCCCAGAGAAATAATCGGCCTGCCCCTTCCATTCGCAGAAGGTGTGGCCCGCGTCGGGCCGCAGCAGAGTGAAATCGACATCGTCGGGCGGGAGGTAGAACGCCGGCGGGCTGGCGGTCTCCAGTACGCGGATCGGGGCATGACTGTCGGCCAGCACGAAATCGCCGAGGCGGACCAGCACGTGACGTCGGTCCGGTACCACCGCCGGCGGGCGCGGATAGTCCCAGACCGATTCCTGCCCCGGGCCCGGCTCGATCGCAAAACCCGGGCGGGCCTGGCCGCGGTGTTGCCATCTGGCGCGGGCTTTATGTAAATCAGAATCATTCATAGTTAGCTGACACCGGCGTCAGAGCAGAAGTTCATCCGGGGAGACGCCGTCAGCCGTGGCAAGCTGCATGTTTGGGGAAGTTCTTGAGGTGAGCGTCGGGGTGGGTCCGGTTACATGGCGGCCTATGAACCGGGTGAGGCGAGTGCCGGATCAGGCTGTGGGCGACCGCCCCCAATGCGGGCAAACGGTGACAAGGTTCGTGGGACGAATCTCGCAGTGCTGCCGTTGGTCATAGTATCGGGGCGCGCGTCGCCGCACCGGGTGGGTAAGTGTGATTTAGAAAGAGTCCAGGTTTGGTGGACGAACATTAAAATATTAGCAAATACTAAAATTAAGAATGTATTGTGAATGCGTCATGACAGCCGGGCTTGTCGCTCAACTGGCGTTGCGCGCCACTAAGGGCTACAATTCCGGCCTCGCCCCATCGGGCCAGGGCCATTATCAACTTTCGGAATGATGGATAAAAAACGTTTATCGTGATTGTCTGGTCGAACCGCAAGAGCAATGTTAATCTTGGCTCCGTTATTGCGGACGTAACGACAGTTACAAATCATAAACAATAAATAGAGGAAGTGTCTCATATGCTGACCACCAACCCCTTCTCTGAACTCACAGCATTGATATCTCCCGAGATCATGCAGGGTTACATTATATTAATGATTATCCTGGTGGTGCTGGGTACAGTGCTGGATATGATGCACAAGAAAAGTGCCAAGTACTTTTTCGAAAATTCGAAAAAGTCGCAGGAGGCTGCCAAACGAACAGTCGGTGGTGGTGAAAAAGCATCACTGCTGGTCAAGACCGTAGCCAGTGAAGTTATCACTTCTTCCGAGTTCTGCAATATTCGTCGCAGAATCTCACATCTGCTGACCATGTACGGTTTCATCATCTTCGTCGTGACAACCGCGATGATGATTTTCGGAGCAGATACTTCATCCGGGACTATCCCGATGTTGTGGCATATCGGTGCCCTGATGCTTGTCGTAGGTGGTTACTGGTTCTGGTTTTTCATCCGGGTGGATGTTTCCGCAGAAGCGGTTAAATGGTACCAGTTGCGTCAGGCCGATATCTTTATCCTTTCTCTGTTGGCCATGTCTACATTTGGTCTGATCTGGTCGATCCTGCAGTCCAAGGGTGTTGCCGGCTGGGATATGCTGTTCTTTGTTCTGTTTATCGTAGCCACGACTGTACTGTTCAGCACCGTGCTGTGGTCCAAGTTTGCCCACATGTTCTTCAAGCCCGCCGCGGCTTTCCAGAAACGGGTTATCAAAGCGGATGGTTCACGTGAAAACCTGCCTGACGACTTCGATCTGTCGGATCCTGCAGTACAGGCGAAATTCCCGGATATTCCTGAATACATGGGCAAGAACCCTTCATATATGGGTCTTGGTATCAAGCGTGAAGCTCCGCGCCACTACTAATTCGAAAGCAGGAGAATAAAAATGCCAACTTTTGTCTATATGACGCGTTGTGATGGCTGTGGCCACTGCGTCGATATCTGTCCGTCAGACATCATGCACATCGATAAGGTAACTCGTCGTGCATATAACATCGAACCCAACATGTGCTGGGAGTGCTACTCCTGTGTAAAAGCCTGCCCGATGAACGCCATCGACGTGCGTGGCTATGCAGACTTTGCGCCGCTGGGACACTCGGTACGTGTGAAACGTGATGAGGAAAAAGGCGTTATTGCCTGGCGCATCAAGTTCCGTAACGGCGAAAAAGATATGGAACTGCTTGCACCGATTACCACCAAGCCGTGGGGTAAACACATTCCCAAGCTCTCTTCAGTGCAAGGTCCTACCAAGGAAATGCGTGACAGCCAGTTGCTGTTCAACGAACCGAAATATATTCGTCTTGATGACGGGGATATACACACCTTGAAATCAAACGGGTTAAAACTGAAAGCAGGGGTGTACTACTGATGGCTTATAAAACAATAATAGAAGACAACATCGACGTCCTGGTTTGTGGCGCGGGCCTTGGTGGCACCGGCGCTGCATTCGAAGCCAGATACTGGGGCCAAGACAAGAAGATCGTTATCGCCGAAAAGGCCAACATCGATCGTTCCGGTGCGGTTGCACAGGGTCTGTACGCCATTAACTGCTACATGGGTACGCGTTTCGGTGAAAATAACCCGGAAGATCACGTACGTTATGCGCGTATCGACCTGATGGGCATGGTCCGTGAAGACCTGCTGTTTGATATGGCTCGTCACGTGGACTCGGCTGTGCATCAGTTCGAGGAATGGGGTCTGCCGCTGATGCGCGATCCCAAGACCGGTGCCTATCAGCGTGAAGGCCGCTGGCAGATCATGATTCATGGTGAGTCCTACAAGCCGATCGTGGCCGAAGCCGCCAAGAAGTCTGCGGATGAGGTCTTCAACCGTATCTGTGTCACTCACCTGCTGATGGATGAAGCCAAGGAAAACCGCGTTGCCGGTGCTGTTGGCTTTAATGTACGTACCGGTAACTACCACGTATTCAAGTCCAAGACCGTTATCGTCGGTGCCGGTGGTGCTTCCAACATCTTCAAACCGCGTTCCGTGGGTGAAGGTGCGGGTCGTGTCTGGTACGCGCCCTGGTCATCCGGTTCAGCCTATGGCCTGTTGATCGAAGCCGGTGCCAAAATGACCCAGATGGAAAACCGTATCGTACTGGCCCGTTTCAAAGACGGTTACGGCCCGGTTGGTGCTTACTTCCTGCATCTGAAGACCTACACCCAGAACTGCCTGGGCGAAGAGTATGAGTCCAAGTGGTGGCCCGGTCTGCAGGAAATCGTCGGTAAGGAATACCTGGACCCGGAAGCGTCTCACGTAACGCATCGTCCGATTCCGACCTGCCTGCGTAACCACGCTTTGATCTCCGAAGTGAACGCCGGTCGTGGTCCGATTCACATGGTTACCATGGAAGCCTTCCAGGACCCGCATCTCGAAGAGATCGGCTGGCATAACTTCCTGGGCATGACTGTTGGTCAGGCCGTACTGTGGGCCGCCACCGACGTGGATCCCAAGAATGAAAACCCGGAACTGACCACCTCCGAGCCGTATGTAATGGGTTCGCACGCCACCGGTTGTGGCGCCTGGTGCTCAGGCCCCGAGGATGTTTCACCGGAAGAATACTTCTGGGGTTACAACCGTATGACCACTGTTGAAGGTCTGTTCGGTGCCGGTGACGCCGTGGGCGGTACGCCGCATGCCTTCTCCTCCGGTTCCTTTACCGAAGGTCGTCTGGCTGCCAAGGCCGCCTGCAAGTACATCGACGACGGCAAGGCTGAAGGTATCCGTGTCTCCGAGAAGCAGATCAACGACCGCAAGGCGCAGATCTTCAAGCCGATGGAGCACTACAAGGTATACCGCAACGAGATCACTGCCGGTGATGTTAATCCCAACTACATCAATCCTCGCCAGGGTCTGGATCGTCTGCAGAAACTGATGGACGAATACTGTGGTGGCGCGAGCGTCAACTACATGACCAACGAAAAGCTTCTGCATATTGGTCTGAAGAAACTGGCCATTCTGGAAGAGGACCTGGAGAAAATTGCTGCAAAAGATTTCCATGAACTTTTGCGTGCATGGGAGCTGAAACATCGTCATCGCGCTTCAGAGTCTGTAATGCATCATACCCTGTTCCGTAAGGAAACCCGGTGGCCCGGTTACTACTACCGTGGTGATGCACTGAAGCTGGATGATGAAAACTGGCATGTACTGACCGTTTCTCGTCGTGATCCGAAAACCGGTGAATATACAATGGAGAAAGCTCCTTGTTATCACCTGGTTGACGAAAACGAATAAGATATGCCTTGAAGGCCGTAAAGCACCAGCAACTTCTTGTTTTTAGAGGGGTTGCTGGTGTTTCTTTTCCGTCTGGAAAAGTTAAGCGGGTCTTGTTTGTTTATCTGGAAAACTGATTTATTGGTAGCAATAGAAGCGTGACTATGACAACTGAAGCATCAATCGAGACACAAAACCAGCAGAATATTATTAATTTGCCTGATGAGGAGTTGCTGGCTATTGCACATCCCATGTGGGAAGACCTGATCAAATATTCCAATAAAGGCCAGTACGGCAAATTCATTAAAAAATTCTCTTACAACCTGCTGTTTGGCCTGAATGAAGTCGAGGTCGGAAAGCAGTTTGCAAAAAGCGAGTTGACCAGAAGTCTTTCCAGTGATTATGACTTTCTCGGGACGATTCGCCGTGGCGAGCATGTCACTGTTCTCTACCGTGTACGCAGTACCAAGAAAGAAGGTGAGTGGCTGGGTCGCATGGTACTGGGTTATGAGGATGGTGAAGTCAGGATATTTGGTGCCTCCATTTTCTGAGTTCTGTTCACCTTGTCCTGTTTTTTTAAAACCTTACTCAATACAGATTTAAAGCTTGTAATATGAATCAACAACTCGAAGATGCTATCGCTGACAACAAGTACGTCGAACTCAAGTACAAGGTCATCGATCAAAAGTCCGGATCTGTGCTGACTGAGGTCGAATACCCGATCGGTTATGTCCATGGGGTTAACGAAGTGCTGGCTCCGGCTGTAATGGCGGAGCTGGAAGGTAAGCTGGCGGGTGATGTGCTCGAAGTGCCGATCGACTGTAACGAATTATTTGGTCCTCGAGACGAGTCCCTGGTGATTGTCGAGTCAATAGAAAACGTGCCCGAGGAATATCGCGAAGTCGGTACGTCTATCCTGATGGAAAACGACAGGGGTCAGACCAAGACTTTCCTGGTCACCAGAGTGGATAAAAAGACCGTCACTATCGATGGCAACAACCCACTGTGTGGCAGGCAAGTCATTTTCAAGCTGGAAATCCAGGAAGTTCGTGATGCCTCCGAGGAAGAAATCGAATTCGGTGGCAAGGTCGACGATGTCCCGGATGTTGAAGGGACTACCAAGGTTCCTGTGCAATAATTGGGTGCCAGGCGAACAGGAGCAGAAGTTTGTCGTCTGAAGTAAAAGCAGAACAAAAAAGAGACCCCAACAACCCGTGCCTGTTTTGTACAGATCCACGCGGGGTATCACTTGAAAATGAACTGGCTTACAGCGCCCGCGACACCTACGCGGTGAGCCCGGGGCATACCCTGGTTATACCGCGTCGCCATGTCGCCAGCTTTTTTGACCTGACGCCCGAAGAGATCAGTGCCTGCATGGCGCTGATTACCGAAGAGCGCAGGTTGCTGGACGAGGAGTTTAACCCTGACGGCTATAACATCGGCGTTAACATCGGGCCGGCGGCCGGGCAGAGTATTTTCCACGTCCATATTCATGTCATTCCCCGCTACAAGGGGGATGCCGAGAATCCCCAGGGGGGCGTTCGGCACGTGATCCCCAAAAAGGGACATTACACGCGCTAGCGTATATGATTTTCGTCAGTTAAGTGGGAGGGGCTGACATCCCTGTTTTAATTCCTCCCGTTTCAACCATTGAGGAGTGATGATAATGAGCGATGCACCAAAAACCCGGCCCAAGGTTCCCGATGGCAAGTCACGTTATCTGGTAACCCGTCAGAAACAGGCTAATGAGAAGGGTTACGTGGGTTATGACACTATCTGGGAATCCTTCCAGAAAGAAGTGCCTTACACCACCCCCAAGAAGCCCTGAGGCGATCGGCCGCGCGTATCTGCAAAGGTCGCGCGGCTTCTCCTTCCATCATCGTTTCTGCTTTATCCCAGCATCCCTGGCGGGATAGTGGGCATGTCCTGAATTATTCGCATTGTCCAGCTGACGGCCGTTCCTGCGGTCAGAGATTCCACGCTATACCATTTATGTTATGCCCCAGGCGCCTCGCCTCGCTTGACGCCTGCTCGTGCGGCCTGCCGGAATCCGAGTATGCTTGCATACCGGGACAAGGTGTCGCCGCCACGAATAGCCCCTGGAGCGCGTCCGGCTTTTGAAAAACGCTGGCCATGACTCGCCTGGTGGTGGCAAAGTTGCGGTGACGACCACAGAATGGCTGCGTTGCGAGAATGAGCCGCCTGTACTCCAAAAAAATGTTGTTGCCCTTCGTTGGCGTGATCCAGGTTGCGGAACTGGGCTGGGGGCGTGCCCTGAGCCTGGACGGAAAGAACTGGGCGCTACGCTATGCGCAGAATGATAATGAGCAGGTGCGAAACGGGCCGTTCAGGGACGATCCGAGAGTGAATTTTTCCCTGGTGGTAAGTATCGATGGAGACCGGCTTGAGACCCGCGCCGTTCACCCCTCGTTGGACCCCGAACGGGTCCGCACCGATAGCCAGCAGCTTTTCGAGACCCTCCGGGATGTCAGGATTCCCTTTGAGGCAGCGGACCGTTTCGAGTACTGGCTGCTGGACGACCAGGACGAAACGCCTCTCGCACTGCTGCATTCCTGTGTCGATGCGCAAGAGATGCAGTTGCCGGTTCCGTCCCCGGAATGGCTGGCCATGCCTGCGGCGGAACTGAGCGTGACGGATCCGGAACCACCGGCACAGACGACTTATCTGCCACCGGTCAACTATCGCCTGCAGAAACAGATCGAGGAACGGGCCGGCAGCAAGCCACGGGCAGCCTGGTTCGAGCGCACGGCGGCGACAGAAAATTTTCCACCCTGTCTGATCAGGGAGGACTGGGAGGACCCGGAATGCCAGCGATTGTGCGATCTCTATCTGCAACGACTCGCGCCACGCTTGCTGATGATGGACGGATTGCCGCATGCGGTGCGCCAGCGCCTGGAACAGGCTGCGTGTGCCCATGTCTTTGAAGTGGAGCGGTTCTATCACCTCTATCCCGAGGTGGTTGATGACAGCCTGTTGAATACCGCTCGTGTCGAGGCCAGATTGCGCCGCGCCAACGACGTGTAATCCGCTGACTGTCCGGTATAGAATCGGATTACACTTTACCGGATGCCCGTCCGATCTGCCATTGTAAAGGTGAAGCATGATCGCAGTGATATTTGAAGTGACGCCCAGTAGTGAAGGAAAGCAGGAGTATCTGGACATTGCAGCGCAGCTGCGGGAGCATTTGAAAGAGATTCCCGGTTTTATCTCCATCGAGCGCTTTCAAAGCCTGAACGATGAGAACAAGATACTCTCGCTTTCTTTCTGGGAAGACGAGGCGGCGATTGCCCGCTGGCGAAACCTGGAGCAGCATCGTGCCGCACAGGCGAAGGGCCGGCAGACGTTATTCGAGCATTACCGGATTCGAGTGGGCCACGTCGTCCGCGATTATTCACTGGAGGATCGTGCCCAGGCTCCGGACGATTCACAAAACCTGTGAATTTAAAGGGTTGGAGTTTATCGGATAGTGCCTCACCCCGCTAATCGAATAAGCCGAACTGTCTCCGTGGCAGTGGACGACGCATGCCGGGTGAGGGAACGACAACCGGCAGGAACAACACCTTCCGGGCGAACCAATTAATGATAAGCTGCTCTGAGCGTGATTCAACGATGCGGATAACTCGATGGAACTGATATCAAACTGGTGGACCGAATTGCTGTTCTGGGCCCGGGATTTCAACCAGCCCGGAAACTGGTGGCAACTGGCGGTTATTGCCCTGTCGCTTGCTGTGGCCTGGACGATTGCCCGTGGCATTCGCCGTCGCCTGGATGCCAGGCAGGGAGCGGATCTGACCGGTTTCAGAAAGTTTACTCTGCGCAGTGTCGAGCGGATTGTCTACCCGCTGGCGGCCTTGCTGATCATTATCATCGTCCGCAGTGTGTTCCGGTATCTGGAACAACCCACTCAGCTGCTGGTTCTGGCCAACTTGTTGCTGTTGTCCCTGGCCGGGATTCGTCTGCTGGTCTATATGTTGCGCAAGGGCTTTGCGCCGACGCCCATGCTCAAGGCCTGGGAGAACATTCTTTCTACCACTATCTGGGGCATCGTTGCGCTTTATTTGCTGGGGATTCTGCCGTTTGTGTTGCAAACCCTCGACAGCTTTGCCTTTACCCTGGCGGGTAACCGGATCTCCGCGCTATCGGTAATCAATTTTCTGCTTCTGGTGGCCCTGCTGTTCACCTTTGCGATCTGGTTCTCGGCGATGATCGAAAGGCGAATGGAGCGCGCGACTTACCTGGGTGCGGGGTTGCAGGCGGCCCTGGGCAAGGTGATCAAGTTCTTTTTGATTGGTCTTGCAATTCTGATTGCTGTGGATGCGGTCGGGATCGATCTGACGGCTCTGACGGTATTTGGCGGTGCGCTGGGTGTGGGCCTGGGCTTTGGTCTGCAGCGTATTGCCAGCAACTTTATCAGCGGTTTTTTATTGTTGTTCGATCGCTCCATCAAGCCGGGAGATGTGATCAGCGTGGGGACCAAGTTTGGCTGGGTCCATGAGCTGCATGCCCGTTATATCGTGGTTCGTGATCGCGACGGGGTTGATACGTTGATTCCCAATGAAAACCTGATCACCAGCGAAGTTATCAACTGGAGTTACGCGGATCGCAATGTGCGGATCAAGATTCCGGTACAGATCAGCTACCGGGACGATCCGGAGCTGGCGATGCGATTAATGGTCGGCCTGGCCAGAGACAATGCCCGCGTACTGCAGGAACCCGAACCGGTGGGAAGGCTGCTGGAATTCGGGGATAACGGCATTGGTCTGGAATTACGTGTCTGGATAAATGATCCTGAAAAAGGGGTCAACAATATCCGTTCGGAATTGAACCTGGGCATCTGGCAGGCCTTCAAGGATCACAACATCACCATCCCGTTCCCGCAGCGGGATGTGTATATCAAATCAAACCCGATTTCCGGGGAATAGCCGTGATCTCGGAACGGACCACCGATGTCACTGAAGTCACCGAAAATACCGCAAGGCAACAAATCAAAACAACATATTCTCAGTGAGTTCGGTGGATTCAGTGTTTCGCTGGTTCCACGTTTTGCTGTACTCGCTTATAACCACTTCTTGATCCTGAACAGGAACAGCAATACCAGTGCCAGCGCACCCATTCCGCAGAGGGCGAAGAAGTAGGCATATTCCAGTTTGAGTTCGGGCATGTTCTCGAAGTTCATACCGAAGATGCCGGCCAGGAAGGTGAGCGGTAAAAAGATCGCCGAGATCACGGTCAGCACGCGGACGATTTCGTTGGTGCGATGGGCGACGGCGGAAAAGTGTAACTGCACCAGGGCTTCAGCCTCGTTTTTCTGTTCCTGACTGAACCTGATGACGCGCTGGATATGTTCGACAAGATCATTGAACCGGACCGTGAGATGATCATCGAATTCGGTATCGGTATCCTCACGCCAGGCCCGCAGCGCATTGAGCTGTTCGTCGCAAAGGCGCTCCAGTTTACGCAGGTCACTGGTGTAATCCATCACTGCCATCCAGTCGCTGAAGTCGCGACGCGGATCGAGCAGATCCCGGCGCCATTCATCGTAGCGGTCGAGCAGGGGCTCGCGCAGGGCCAGGTAACGGTCGACCATGTAAGTCATCAGCTGGTGCATCAGTCCGGCCGGTCGGCGCGGAATACGCACGGTTTTGTCCAGCAGGCGCGGTTTGACGAGGGAGACCGAAACGCTGTCGGCAGGGCGGATGGTCAACAAAAGGTGGTCGAGCACAAAGAACACCGCCGGGCGGGTCTGAAAATCACTGGTTTGATTCGCCGGAGAGAGACCGCGAAAGATCAGCATCTCGTAATCCCGGGTACCGTCATAAAATGAGGGGTGTTCCAGGTTCTGGCTGTCGCGCAGATGCCGTTCGTGGAGGGTCACACCGCTCAGATGCTGGACCTGTTGCGGCCAGTCGCTATCCTCGTCACGAATAATATCCAGCCAGAGAAAGCCGGTTTGCGGCAGTGACTCGGGTAAATGCTCCAGCTGTCTGACCTGCTGGTGATCGATGACCAGAATATCCATGGCATGGGATCCTTTGATGGGCTGGCTGTCAGGCTACTGCATTGATCGTGACGGATTCAAATTCAATTTACCAGGCTGGCCCGGTAATTGCATTTCAGGACGTATGATGCGTGTTTTTTCAATGATCTTGCTGGGTTTGGGCTTGCTGTCGGCCTCGTCGAGCTGGGCGGGCCTGCGAATCTATTCGACCCCGCTGGCCGAGGCCGACTGGCAGTTGCAGGGGACGGCATTGATTTGCCGCCTGACCCATGAGATTGCCGGTTACGGTGTCGCAGAATTCCGCCAGCAGAGCGATGGCCAGCTGGTGTTCCGGATGCAGGTCGAGCAGCCTGCCTCGGCCATCGCGGGTGAGGCCCGCCTGCTGTCCCTGCCGGCCAGCTGGCAGCACTATGATGAAGGTCGGGACCTTGGCGATCTGCCGGTGGTGCCGGGCGAGGTCCCCTTTTACCTGGGGGAATCGGGGGCGCGGCGGGTGATGACCGAGCTGGAAGCGGGACTGTTTCCGACGTTCATTTACCAGGACTGGGTCGAGCCACAGGATGTTGTCCGGGTGCGGATTTCACCGCTGGGCTTTGCAGCGGTCGTGGGCGAATTTCGCGCCTGCGTCAGGGGGCTGCTGCCGTACACTTTCGAGGATGTGCGCCAGACCGTGCTGCTGTACCAGAGCAACCAGACCCGTTTGTCGCAGACCCAGCGCAATCAGCTGGATGAGCTGGTTCGCTATTTGCGCCAGGATGAGGACGTCGAGCGGGTGCGCATCGAAGGCTATACCGACAGCCTGGGCCTGTCGCGGGTGAACCGGGTGGTGGCCAACCAGCGGATCGACGCGGTGCGGGCCTATCTGGTGGAACAGGGTGTGGATGCCCAATTGATTACCACCCGGGCCTACGAGGAGACCGAGGCGAAGTTCGACAACCGGACCGAGGAAGGCCGGCGCAAGAATCGGCGCGTGGAGATTATTCTCAGTCGCTGACGCTCAGCGCTGAGGGCGCTCTCCACGCACTTCGCCAGGCGCAGTCTGCAGGTTCTGCAGCGTCGTGCCGGTGTCAGCGGCCGGGGTTGCGGCAGCATTGGCCTCGCTGTAGATGGCGGTCACTGAAAACAGGACCAGAATGATCAGAGTCAGTCGTCCCATACATGTCCCTGTGTTAGGTTATTTTAATAATACCCATTTATAGCACGATTTTTCGTGCGGACTAAAGGTTAAAGCGCCAGTTTGTGACGAATCCCGCGATTTAGAGGCTATTTCGCCGCTTTTCAGGCTCAAATACCCCCTGAGGGGCTCTTTTTGTCGGGATCGAGCTGGCTCGAGAGGCCGCTGGCGTCGCTGAACCGGTCCGCTCCCCACCACGTTTTTTCTTGTCTTTTCCGGTATAATGCGCGGCGTTTTACCGAATCTGGCGTAATTTTCCTCGCGACGGAGCCGAATTTCATGAGCGATATCAAGAAGGTAGTGCTGGCCTATTCCGGTGGCCTGGATACATCCATCATTCTCAAATGGCTGGAGCAGACCTACGGCTGCGAGGTGGTGACGTTTACCGCCGATATCGGCCAGGGCGAGGAGGTGGAGCCGGCCCGGGCCAAGGCCGAGGCGATGGGCGTGAAAGAGATCTATATCGAGGATCTGCGCGAGGAGTATGCCCGCGATTACGTGTTCCCCATGTTCCGTGCCAATACCATTTACGAGGGGGAATACCTGCTCGGCACCTCCATTGCCCGCCCGCTGATCGCCAAACGGCTGGTGGAGATTGCCAACGAGACCGGCGCCGATGCGATTTCCCACGGTGCCACCGGCAAGGGTAATGACCAGGTCCGTTTCGAGCTGGGCGCCTACGCCCTCAAGCCCGATGTGCAGGTGATCGCCCCCTGGCGCGAGTGGGACCTCAATTCCCGTGAGAAGCTGATGGCCTACGCCGAACAGCATGATATACCGGTGGATTTCAAAAAGGCCGGCAAGAAGTCGCCCTATTCGATGGATGCCAACCTGCTGCACATCTCCTACGAGGGCGGCATTCTCGAGGATCCGTGGGCCGAGCCGGAAGAGGACATGTGGCGCTGGAGTGTTTCGCCCGAGGCAGCGCCGGACAAGCCCACCGAGCTGACTTTGCGCTACGAGCGGGGGGATATCGTAGCCATCAATGGCGAGGCGATGAGCCCGGCCCAGGTGATGAGCACGCTCAACGAGGTGGCCGGGGCCAACGGCATCGGCCGGGATGATCTGGTCGAGAACCGCTATGTGGGCATGAAATCCCGCGGTTGTTACGAGACCCCGGCCGGCACGGTAATGCTCAAGGCCCACCGGGCGATCGAATCCCTGACCCTGGATCGCGAGGTGGCCCATCTGAAGGACGAGCTGATGCCCAAATACGCTTCGCTCGTCTATAACGGCTACTGGTGGTCGCCGGAGCGGGAAATGCTGCAGAGCATGATCGATGCCTCCCAGGAGCACGTCAACGGCGAGGTGCGGGTCAAGCTTTACAAGGGCAATGTGATCGTCACCGGCCGCCGCTCCGACAGTGATTCGCTGTTCGATGAAAAGATCGCCACCTTCGAAGAAGATGCCGGTGCTTATGACCAGAAGGATGCCGAGGGCTTTATCAAGCTCAATGCCCTGCGCCTGCGTATTGCCGCCAAGCGCCGTTCCGGCTGACGGTCGGCCTGGCTTGTTATCCCTTCCCGCGCCCGCCTCGCCGGGCGCGAAAGCCTTATCAAATTCCATAGATTGGAATAACTTTACCAAAGTCACGTCTATTCCCGGAGAGGGCGCAGGGTAAAGTTTCAACACCGCGGACCGACAACCTGCTACATCGTTGAAATCCGGGAGGATTTCACTCATTCAACGCCAGGGATCGGGAACTGCAAGAAGTGATGTATGGCTTTAGCCCCCGAGGCGGTGACACTCGATACCCTGTCGAACGGCTGGAAAACGGCACTCGATTTTCTGGATGAGCCGATCTGTCTGCTCGATCTGGATGATCGGGTGGTGCAGGCCAATAAAACATTCTTTGCCCGTCTGGGCCGGCCGCCCGAGGACGTGATCGGCCAGCCGATTACCCGCTTTTTTCACCCCGAAGGGGAGGCGGATCCCTGCCCGGTCTGTCGTGCGCGTCTGGCGCAAAAGGATACCGTGGTCACCCTGGAGGCTGACGATCCGCGCAATCATGCCGGCTGTTCGATCCAGGTACGCATCGGCGTGGTGCGGGATGAACAGGGCAATCCGAGCGGGATCATTCAACATATTCAGGACCTGAGCCTGATCCGCGCGGCGGAAAACAAATACCTCGATACCCAGCAACAGTTTCGCGATTTGTTCGAAGCCTCTCCCGATCCGCAGATTATTGTGAATGGCGAGGGGGTTATCGAACAGGCCAATGCCCAGTGTTTCCAGGCTCTCGGTTACAAGAATACCGAGCTGATTGGCGAGTCGGTGGAGATATTGCTGCCGGAAGATTTACGCTCCCGGCATGTCGGTCTGCGGCAGATGTTTTTGGATGCCCCGCGTCCCAGACCCATGGGCAGTGGTGAACTGGCCTGTCGACGCAAGGACGGTACAACCCTGCCGGTGGAAATCAGCCTGACACCGATTAGTGTGAACAATAAGGTTTCCGTCTGTGCGGTGATCCGGGATGTCAGCGAGCGCAAGCAAGCCGAACGTGAGTTACATCGCCTGGCCAGTTTCCCGGAACTGAGCCCGATGCCGATTATCGAAGTCACCCTGGCGGGCGAAATTACCTATGCCAATGCCGCGGCCCACGATAATTTTGTACGCCTGAATGTGCTGGGTGCCGAACATCCCGCCCTGTTCCGATTGAACGAGATGATAGATAAAGTCACGCGCAGCGACCGGCCCATCATGCGCAGCATTGAAGTCGGCGCGATGGTCTATGAACAGCAATTCTCCTATGTGAAGGAGAACCAGGTGGTGCGCATTTATTCCTGGGATATCACCGAAATCCGCGACATGGCGGATGAAATGGAATATTTCGCGACACATGACAGCCTGACCGGTCTGGTTAATCGCAGTGAATTCGACCGCCGGATTAACCAGTTGATTGACCAGAGCCTGCGGGAAAACCGGGAACATGCCCTGTGTTATATCGATCTGGACCAGTTCAAGATAATCAATGATAAATGCGGCCACAGCGCCGGTGATGAGTTGTTACGCCAGCTGGGACGGTTGTTGCAGGACAAAATCCGCGATAGCGATACCCTGGCGCGCCTGGGCGGTGATGAGTTCGGATTGTTGCTGACCGGTTGTGGCGTGGAAAAAGCCCGGGAGATTGCCGAACAGATTCGAAAAACAATAGCCGAGTATCGCTTTGTCTGGGAAAACCATGTATTTACCATCGGTGCCAGTATCGGCCTGGTACCTGTTACGCACCACAGTGGCGGCGTCAAGGATCTGATGAGTGCAGCGGATACGGCCTGTTATGTGGCCAAGGACACCGGGCGCGACCGGGTACACGTTTATCAACAGGACGATTATGAACTGGGCCGGCATATCAAGAATATCGAATGGGCCCATCGTTTGCAGCAGGCCCTGAGTGAAGACCAGTTTTGTCTGTACAAACAGAGTATTCGTTCCACCCGGAACATGAGTGACGAGCGTTATGAATTACTGGTCAGGATGGTGGAAGAAGACGGCACCCACTGTTCCCCGGGAGCGTTTATTCCGGCGGCGGAGCGCTTTAATCTGATAAAAAGCGTGGACAAATGGGTCGTCAACGAGGCGTTTCGCCTGATCAGTACCGGCTGTCTTAACACTCATGAAGTCTCCGTTAATCTCTCCGGTGATTCCCTGGGCGATACCGACATGATCAATTATGTCGTCACCAAGCTCGAGGAATACCGGATCGATCCCCGTGGGCTGATTTTCGAGATTACCGAAACCGCGATGATTACCAATCTGGCCAATGCCCAGAAGTTCATGTCCATGATGCACGACGTGGGTTGCCGTTTCGCGCTGGATGATTTCGGCAGCGGCGTCAGTTCATTTGCTTATTTGCAGAACCTGCATGTGGATTACCTGAAGATTGACGGCGATTTGATCCGCAACAGCGTGGTCAACAAGATCAACGCATCAATGATCAAGGCGATCAACGACATTGGCCATGCCATGGGTATCAAGACCGTGGCCGAGTTTGTCGAGGACGAGGTGATTTACGAAAAGATGGTCGAGATCGGGATCGATTATGTGCAGGGCTATCACATCGATCGTCCGAAGATGGTGGAAAAGTAAGCTGTAACCAGGTCAACCCGTCTGTTGCTCAGACAGTATTGAAGCGACCCGCTGCAATTCCTCTTCCGTGTTGACGCCCGGTCCGGGCACCTGTTCGGCGGTGACAACCTTGATTCTGCGCCCGTGATACAGCACCCGTAACTGCTCCAGTGATTCTATCCGTTCCAGCGCGCAACTGCCCCAGGCGATATATTGTTTGACGAACCCTGCGCGATACGCATACAGACCGATATGCCGGTGAAAGTCACTGAAATCATCCAGGGTGGGTGTTGATTCGCGAAATGCCTCGCGATCCCAGGGAATCGGGGCGCGGCTGAAGTAAAGGGCATTGTCCTCGTGATCGCGCACCAGTTTGATCACGTTCCAGTCGAACAGTTCCTCGACACTCTCTGCCGGGGTGCTGAGCGTGGCCATCTCGGCCCGACGGTCTGCGGCCAGGGCATGGCCAACCTGGTTCAGGCAGGCGCCGGGCATCAGCGGTTCATCCCCCTGCATGTTGACGATGATGGTCTCATCCGGCAGGTTGAATTTTTCGATCACTTCATGAATGCGTTCGGTGCCGGAATTGTGGCTGTCGGAGGTCAGGCAACGATCCACCGGGAAGCTTGCTGTGGCTTCAAGAATACGTTCATCGTCGGTGGCCACGATAATCCGCTCCGCATCGCTTTGCAGGGCGTTATCGATGACGTGGGCAATCATCGGCTTGCCGGCGATCTCGCGCAGCGGTTTGCCGGGCAGACGGCTGGAGGCGTAGCGGGCGGGGATGACGATATGAAAGCTCATGCGCGGGGTTCTTTGTCTGAAATGTTGTTCTGGTGTGAATGAAGTAACCGGTCCAGCGTCGATTCTACTTCTTCGACCGTGATGCGGTCCATGGTCCCGGGATCACGTACCCGGATTCCCCAGGGTAACTCGGACACCGGTTTGTGGAACTTGTCCTGTACCGCATCGGGATAATGGTTGATCGTCCAGTGCTGGCTCAAATAGGGGCCGGTCCGCTCGGGGTTGGCACAGGCATACAGGCCGATAACCGGGGTGTTGACCGTGGTGGCCATGTGGGCCGGTCCCGAATCCGGTGAGATCAGGGCTGTGGCATTGTCCAGAATCGCGAGCAACTGTTTTAACGAGGTCTTGCCGACCAGGTTGGTAATCCGGGTATTGCCGGCCTTGTTCTCGATGGCCTCGGCCAGTTGCCGCTCGGCGGCGCTGTTGCCGCCGGTCAGGTAGACCGGCAGCCCATGCTGGCTGACGGCATAGTTGGCCACCTGTGCGTAACCGGCCACGTGCCAGTTGCGATAGGCGCTGCTGGCACTGGGACTGATGACCAGATAGGGCCGGGCCGGATCCGCGAGTTGTTCAGCTATCCGGCGATCGGCGTCCGAAACGGGAATATCCCAGCGCAGCTGTCTGTCCTCGATACCCAGGGCCTGAGCAAAACCGAACAGTCCATCCATGACATGTTGTTGCGCTCTG
>JAXHTI010000019.1:6529-13893 GCA_034190045.1 Pseudomonadota bacterium | reverse complement strand
GCGGGGCAGGCGCTGAAGCCGACGGCATGGATAATGTCGCGATCGTTGATATCGTCGCCGATATAGGCCACCTGTTCGAGATCGATGTTCAGCTCGGCGCAGAACTGCTTGAGAATCTCCAGTTTCGGCTCGGTGCCGACATAAAATTTCTCAATGCCCAGTGTTTTGCAGCGCCCGGCGATGATCGTGCTTTTGTAGCCGGAGCTCAATACCGCGACCGGCACGCCCTCGCGCTGCAAGTGAATAATGCCGCGACCGTCCTTGGTATCGAAGCGTTTGATCTCTTCACCGCCCTCGGTGTAGTACATGCCACCGTCGGTCATGACCCCGTCGATGTCCAGGGCCAGCAGCTTGATATCCGAGCGAATCGTCACAGGCTCAGACAATATGATAGCCGATGGCGTCGGCGATGGGGCGCAGGGTACCGATCAGCTGCCGGAAGGCATCGTGATCCAGCTGTTGCGAGGCATCGGATTTGGCGACAGACGGATCGGGATGCACCTCGATCAACAGACCGTCGACCCCCATGGCCGTCGCGGCCCGGGCGAGATCCGGCACCCCGTAGCGATAACCCATGGCGTGACTGGGATCGACGATGATCGGCAGGTTGGTGTATTCCTTCAGATAGGCAACACCGCACAGATCCAGCGTGAAGCGGGTCTTGGTTTCAAAGGTGCGAATCCCGCGTTCGCACAGGATAACGTTATCATTGCCGCCGGAGAGGACAAACTCGGCAGCCTGGACGAATTCCTGCAGCGTGGTGCCGAAACCGCGTTTGATCAGGATCGGCTTGTTGCTGCGGCCACAGGTGCGCAGAATGCCCTGGTCGTACATGGCCTTGGCGCCGATCTGGACAATGTCGGTGGTTTCGATCACTTCGTCCACATGGGTGGAATCACGTACCTCGGTAATGATGTTCAGGCCGTATTCGCCGCGCATCTTGTCCAGCAGGCGCAGTCCCTCGTCTCCCAGGCCCTGGAAGCTGTAGGGCGAGGTACGAGGCTTGTAACAGCCGGCGCGCAGGGTGGAGATGCCCAGTTCCTTCATCAGCCTGGCCGAGGAGGTAATCTGCTCTTCGGATTCCACCGAGCAGGGACCACCGATAATCATGGTGTTGCGGGTGTTGCCGCCGATGCTGATATCACCGATGTCGATGCGACGTTTTTCCGGCAGGTATTCGGCACTGGATAACTGCATGTCGTTGGGGAAGGCAAAGCTTTCCACGACCATGCTTTGATATTCTTTTGGCACTTCCTGCAGGGCCGAGGGAGTGACCATCACATGATAGTCGGGTTTTTTGATATGAAACGCGTCCAGTTCCCAGCCGATCTTGTCGAGGGTTTTCTGGTCGGTGTTTTTGTCGAAATGGATAATCATACTTCACCTTTAACGAGATTCATGAAGGTCACCGAACCGGTCACTTCATGCTTGCTATTGACGACGGGTAAATAATTGACGGGGAACGTCTGTTCCTGAATATAGGCCAGCAGTTCCTGTACGGTAAAATCCTCGCGCGCGGCAGCGGGCGATGGGTTGATCATGTCGGCGACTTCCAGTGCATTCAGGTTGTCGATATGTTTCAGCAGTCCTTTGCGTACATCGGCATTGGTGATCATGCCCAGCAATACCCCGGTTTCGTCGGCTACCAGGGTAAACCCGAGTTTGTTGTCCTCGATGGATTGCAGAATATTGCGCACACTCAGCTGGTCGGGACGCAATAGCGGCGTCTCATCCAGCTGACGCATGAAATCCCCGACCAGGTAATGCGAGCCGATATCATGGGTCTTGAGGTTCAGCATGGCCGCGCCGATGGAATCGCTGTTCATCAGGTAAGAACCGGAGACAGCGGCATACACGCCCATGTTGCGCAGGATGAACGACACTTCGTGATTCACGCCGCCATCGACATGAATCCGGGTTTGGGGAAAGCGCTGGCGGAACTGGCGAATCTTGCGGAAATTGTGTTTGTCGAAAGTGCCGCCGCTCTTGCCCGGTGTGGTGGCCATGATCAGCACAAAGTCGAGCTGCCCGGCATAGGGCGCAAAGACATCGATGTCGGTACTGGAGCTGATGGCCAGTCCGGTCCGGGCCTCAATGGATGCCGGGATCGCGAGTTCTTCCTCGAGGTCTTCGTACTGGAAACAGACCGCTGCCACCTGATGCGCTGCAATCTGATCGTAATAACGGCTCGGCCGGGGGGTAATGATATGCAGATCGATCGGGGTGCTGCTCAGCTGTTGGATCCTGGCAATATCGTCGAATACCGCGGGGTCGTCGTTGCAGTCAATGTGAAAATAATCCGTCCCGTGCGCGTCCAGCTCGGCAACGATGTCGCTGAGTTCCTTGTGCTTGTTGGAGTAGATCGAGGCGGAAATTTTCATAGTAAACGTCGTTCAACTGTCAGCCCGCGGCCGACATGATGGTGGATGCGGTGTCCGAAACAGATTCTGGTGCCGGATACGGCCCAATCCCGCTTTTCGAAGGCCGTTGCAGTGTATTACAGCCGGCCTGACAGGTACAGCCGCGCCAGGCTCCGGGGCAACTCCGGCGCATTATACCATTAATGTCAGTGAGTTATAGTCTCGAAAGCGTGACCGGTGCCCCGGCGAAAAAGAAAAGCCGGCCCAAACATCGGCCGGCTGCAGTTTCCAGGAGGAGATCGGAAAAACCAGTCAGTTGTCCGGTGTATTGCCGGCCAACCAGGTACCGGGTATGACACCGCGCCGGTAGAGATCGTTCAGAATTTGCCGTCCGCCTTCGATGACAACAGCGGGATCGGGGTGATTGAGCTCCGCGGCAATCTGTTCCAGCATCGCCTCGCCGCTGGCAAGCTCGCTGTTATCAATCAGCGCCAACAGCCGGGCGGTGACCGGATTCAGCTCCATGAAAGTGATCTCATCCCGCGCGTCGCGGTAGACCAGTAACCAGGTTGGCTGTTCGCCGGGCTGATCGGGGCGAAAATCGGGGCCAATGAGCTGGACGGGATAGTCATAGCTCAGAGGCCAGGCCAGGGGGGAAAGCAGGGGTCGGCCTTTGAGCAGATCGCCATCGGTATCGAGCCGGGACCAGTCCGGTTCCTGTTCGGACAGGCTCAATGCCAGCTCGACCCACTCGTAATGGGCCAGCTCGAACAGAAACGGCGGGTCATCGGCTTCAGCGGTTCGTTCATGCTCCAGGTAGTGAAGAAACTCCCGGGGCATTTCCGGAAACAGCGGGGTGGTGGCCCTGTGACGGGCAAAATAGTCACGAATCAGCCGGTGCCATTTTTCGCCATCCAGTAGCCGGCGCAGGACGGGAAAGCTGTCGGCCATGAAGCCTTCGACATTGTTGTAAAACAGCTCCCGATAGATAGCCATGCGCCGATCCTCGACATCTGACGGCGCCGGACTGGCCTGCGGATCGCGGATGTGCGCGGCAAAGCGGTATTGCTGTTGTTGAAAATCCATCTTCTCAGTTCGATTGTTCATGCCATGTCTGTTGCGGCTGTGCCTGCTCTTGCAGGGTGCTGATCGTCGCAACTTCTTCCAGTAGCTCCTCGACCGGCGGCAGGTTGAAATCCCGCTCCAGCATGGTCGGGATCACGCCGAAATGCTGATAGGTTTTTTTCAGCAAATCCCAGACCGGATCGATCACCGGGGCGCCGTGCGTATCGACGATCAGGTCCTCGGCTTCATTATAGTGTCCGGCAACATGGATATAGCTGATACGCTCACCAGGGAGCGCGCGCAAAAATTGTTCGGCATCATAGTGATGATTGATACTGTTGACGTAAATATTATTCACATCCAGCAGGAGCCGGCAGTCGGCTTCTTCGAGCACGGCGTTGATGAACTCGATTTCTTCCATCTGCTTGCCCGGTGCCGCGTAGTAGGAAACATTTTCCACAGCAATGGGCTGTTCCAGGATCTCCTGTACGCGGCGGATACGTTCGGCGACATAATGCACGGCTTCCTCGGTAAACGGAATCGGCATCAGATCGTAAAGGTGTCCGTCGTCGCTACAGTAGCTCAGGTGTTCGGTGTAAATACGAATATTGTGTTGCTTGAGAAACCGCTTGAGGCGTTGCAAGAAAGCTTCATCCAGCGGTGCGGGGCTGCCCAGTGACAGGGACAGGCCGTGCGTCACAAACGGATAGCGTTCGGTAAATTCGCGTAACTTGCGCCCGTAACGGCCTCCGACGCCGATCCAGTTCTCCGGGGCGATTTCCATGAAATCGACCTGCGAAGGGAAGGGGGCTGCGAGCAGGTCCATAATGGACCGCCGCAGCCCCAGTCCGGCGCCATGAACAGGATAAGTTGTCGTGTTCATGTCAGTACCTTTGGCCGCTTACTTGTTGCTGCCGCATTTACCTTCGCCGCACTTGCCTTCCTTCTTGGCCTTGTCACCGCCACACTTGCCTTCCATGTTCTTTTTCATTTCCTTGTCGCCGCCGCATTTACCTTCGCCGCATTTGCCTTCCATGTCATTTTTCTTGCTGTCGCGGCCTTCGCCACAACGACCTTCATTGTCGGACTTCTTGCTGCCGCCACATTTGCCTTCCATGTGGTTGTCGGCCAGCTGCATGTAGCCGCTGGACAGCTCGCTCATGGCAAAGGGGTTGCTGCCGGCTTCGGCCGCCGTGGCAACGTTGCTGGCGGCCATGCTGGCGGCAAAGGCCGTACCCAGGGCAAGTGTCAGGGTCTTCGATGATTTACTGTTAGACATAATCTGCATTCTCCATGTGTATCGTTGTTGGTTATTTATTTAGTCGTGGTATCGGGCCAAACCTTACAACAGAATTTACATAAAAAAACCACGCCAATCCCGAATTGTGACCCTGTCGGAGCCCGATGGTTCCTGGCCCGGGTCGCTATATAAGTGCTTGCTAATATGTCGTCTTTGCCGGGGCTTGCTCGTCGGCAGCTGGGAATAAAAAGGGAATCAGTCGGAGGTCTTGTGTTTGTACTCGCACAGGTCCTCGATGACACAGGCGCCGCAACGTGGCTTGCGCGCCACGCAAGTGTAGCGTCCCAGCAGAATCAGCCAGTGGTGGGCGTCCTTTTTGTACTCCTCGGGTACGACCTTGAGCAGTTTTTTCTCCACCTCCAGCACGGTCTTGCCAGGCGCCAGGCCGGTGCGGTTGCTGACCCGGAAGATGTGGGTGTCCACGGCGATAGTGGGATGACCGAAGGCCGTATTGAGAATCACGTTGGCGGTCTTGCGCCCGACGCCGGGTAGCGCTTCCAGCGCTGCCCGATCCTCGGGGACCTTGCCACCGTGTTGCTCGACCAGGATCTGGCAGGTCTTGATGATATTTTTGGCCTTGCTGTTGAACAGCCCGATAGTCTTGATGTACTCCTTCAGACCGGATTCTTTCAGCGCCAGGATCTTTTTCGGGCTGCGAGCCACCTTGAACAGCTCTTTGGTCGCCTTGTTGACGCCCTTGTCCGTGGCCTGCGCCGAGAGAATTACCGCGATCAGCAACTCGAACGGCGTGCGATAGTTCAGCTCGGTGGTGGGATGCGGGTTCTCTTTTTTCAGCCGCTTGAAAATCTCACGTCGCTTCTGGGGGTTCATCCTGTTCTCGGTTATTAGAGTTATTCAGTTGGCACAAGGTGATTGTGCCTCCGGCGGACAAGGTCCTAGGCGCTAGGTACTAGTTTCTAGCCCCTAGCCCCTAGCCCCTAGCCCCTAGCGTCTCGCCGTCAAGCTGTTCAATTTTCACTGCGGCTTTACGTTCCGCACGTTGTCTATCAATTAAATTTTTGACGGCGATCAATAGTCCCAGGCCGATGAAGGCGCCGGGGGGGAGGATGGCCAGCAGGTAACCGCGGTAGTCCTCGAACAGAACCAGGGGCATCCACTCGGCGCCCTGGCCGAACATCAGTTCCGCCTGGCGCAGCAGGGTGCCGAAGCCCAGGATTTCCCGCATGGCGCCGAGGGTGACCAGCACGGCGGTGAAGCCGAGGCCCATGAACAGGCCGTCGGTGAAGGCCTGCGGAACCGGGTTCCTGGAGGCGAAACTTTCGGCGCGGGCCA
Organism: Pseudomonadota bacterium; assembly: GCA_034190045.1. Taxonomy (GTDB): domain Bacteria; phylum Pseudomonadota; class Gammaproteobacteria; order UBA6429; family Thiohalophilaceae; genus Thiohalophilus. The sequence goes on along the minus strand of JAXHTI010000019.1, from coordinate 7,875 downwards.
GAATCGAGCAATTGGTGACGATCAAGGGAATGAATATGCCCAGGATCTTATACAGCTCGTGAAACCAGGCATTCATGCTCAGTTCAATCACGGTGACCACCGAGGCGATGATCAGGACGAACACCGGCACCCGGATCTCGGGGCGTACCCAGCGGCGAATCAGCGAGACGGTGGTATTCGACACGACCAGGGTCAAAATGGTGGCCAGGCCCAGCCCCAGGCCGTTGATCGTGGTGTTGGTGACCGCCAGCAACGGACACAGGCCGAGTAACTGGACAAAGGCCACGTTGTTGGTCCACAGGCCGTCGCGGATCAGGGTGCTGTAAGGATTATTGGTCATGTTGACTCGTCCGTCGTCGGGTTGTCGGTTGGGCGAAACAGTTGCTCGCGATGTTGCTCGTAATATTTAAGCGCGTTATGCACCGCTTTGACAACGGCGCGCGGGGTCACGGTCGCGCCGGTAAATTGATCGAACTGGCCACCGTCCTTTTTGACCTTCCAGCCGGCCGGGCCGGGGTTGTCCAGGGATTTGCCGCTGAAGCTGTGAATCCAGTCGGAGCGGTCCGCCTCGATCGCATCGCCCAGTCCCGGCGTCTCGCGGTGGTTGATGACGCGGACCCCGGCCAGTTCCCCGTTATAACGAATGGCCACCAGCAGGTTGATGGGGCCGCTGTACCCGTCCGGGGCGATGACATTGAGAATCGCGGTAACCGGTTCCCCGTCCTTGCGGGCCCGGTAAACCGTGACCGGTCCGGGGGTGCCCAGCAGTGCTTCATTGCGTACCTGAATGGTGTCCCGGGTCAGCTCGTTGTCATGCGTCTTCGGGGGTACCAGGCTGTGCAGATTACGTAACAGGGCGGCCTGTTTGTTGGCGGCAATGGTCGGTGCGGTCTGCTGATGGATCCAGGCGACCAGGCCGGCGCCGATCACGGCAAAACCGCCCAGCAGAACCGCGCTGATTGTCATGTGTTTGGCCAGTGCCCGCATCACGACTGTCCCTCGCCAAAGACGGGTGGCCGGGTGTAATAATCAATGGTGGGAACCGCCATGTTCATCAGCAGCACGGCAAAGGCGACGGCATCGGGATAGCCGCCCCAGGTGCGAATGATATACAGCAGTAGACCGATACCAATGCCGTAGATGATCCGGCCCCGGTTGGTGGTGGCCGCCGTGACCGGATCGGTGGCGATGAAAAAAGCCCCGAGCATGGTCGCGCCACCGAACAGATGGAACAGGGGCGAGGTAAAGGCATCGGGATCGTTCAGGTGAAACAGTCCGGAGACCAGAAACAGGGTCGCCAGCATGGCCAGCGGAATATGCCAGCTGATGATGCGCATATAGATCAG
>JAXHTI010000019.1:0-6429 GCA_034190045.1 Pseudomonadota bacterium | reverse complement strand
CACGCCGGGGATCAACGCATAGATCACCGCCAGCATCATCCGGTTGACCCGGTTACCGCTTTGTATGTGCGGCGAGCTATGTAACGACAGGCTCATGATTCTTCCTTGTCATTGTTCTGGGCGGGTGCCGCGTCCGCAGGGTTGTCCGCTGATGCGGATTCCGCCCGGCGCGCTTTGGCCCGGGCCTTGGCCGCCTCGATGGTCGCTTTCTTGTTGTCGTCGCCTTCTGTTTTATCGCCCTGGCTTTTCTTGAGCATTTCTTTTTTACGCTGCTTGCGTTCCTCGTCTTCGCGTTTCTTGCGTTCCAGACGTTCCTGGCGAAACTCATGCCGTTCACGGGCCAGATCGGCTTTGCGTTTGTCCCGTTCCTGGGCCCAGATTTCCGTCTTGGCAAAGCGGTAGTACTGCACCAGCGGAATGTGGCTGGGGCACACATAGGCGCAGCAGCCGCACTCGATGCAGTCGAACAGGTTGAAATCCTGGACCCGATCGAAATTTTTCGCCCGGGCATACCAGTAAAGCTGTTGTGGCAGCAATTGCGCCGGGCAGACGCGCGCGCATTCCCCGCAACGAATACAGGGCATGGGGGTGTGTTGTTCCGCCGCTTTCGGCCAGGAAAGAATACAGTTGGTCGTTTTGATCACCGGCACATCGGGTGAGGCGACATTGAAGCCCATTAACGGACCGCCCATGATCAGTTCATGATCCTGATCGTCGCGCCAGCCACACTGTTCGAGCAGGGCCGAGAAGGGGGTGCCGATCAGCACATCCAGGTTGGAGGGTTGACCGATCGCCTCGCCGGTAACGGTGACATAACGGGAGATCAGCGGCTGGCCATGATGAATGGCATCCGCCACGGCCGCGGCGGTGCCGACATTGTGGCAGACCATGTGGATATCCAGTGGCAGGCCGTGGCTGGGGACTTCCTTGCCAGTGAGCACCTTGATCAGCTGTTTTTCACCGCCGGTAGGGTAAATGGTCGGGACCTGCACCAGTTCGATAAACGTTTTTTCCTCGTCACTGAGTGCTTCGCGCAGGCTTTCATAGGCCTGAGGCTGGTTGTTCTCCAGGGCAATAATGCAGTGCCTGGCCTGGACCGCGTGGCGCATGATCAACAGGCCATCGATAATCCGCCGCGGTTGTTCCTGCATCAGGATGGCATCGCAGGTGATATACGGTTCACACTCGGCACCGTTGAGAACCAGGGTGTCGATGACATTGCCGGGGCCGGCGTTGAGCTTGATAAAGGCAGGGAAGCCGGCGCCCCCCAGGCCGACAATCCCGGCCTCGCGAATCACGTTACGCAGGGCGCTGGGCTCCAGCCCGGTATAATCGGGATGGGGTGTCAGTTCGGCCCACTCATCCTCGCCGTCGCTGTCGATCACGATGCAAGGTGTCTGTAATCCCGAGGGATGGGGGATCGGATGATCCTCGATGGCACGGATGGTGCCGGAGGTAGGCGCATGTACCGGGATGCTCACGTATTCGGTGGCGTGGGCCAGGCGCTGCCCTTTCAGAACCCGCTGACCGACTTCCACTTCCGGCTCGGCCGGCTCACCGATATGTTGCTGCAAGGGAACGATCAATTGCGGCGGGATGCTGGCAGTATGTACCGGCTCCTGCATGGACTCGGCCTTGTGACCGGGCAGGCGCAAACCACCATGAAAATGCCACAGCCGACGCTTCATGAGCCGCTGGCCTCGTGCGGTGGTTTTTCCAGCGGCAGCGGAGGTGCCGGCCATTTCCAGGTCTGAGGGGTTTCTTCCAGCGGCTTGATATGAATGCAATCCACCGGACAGGGTTCGATACACAGATCGCAGCCGGTGCACTCGGATTCGATCACCGTGTGCATCTGCTTGGCGGCACCGACAATGGCATCCACCGGGCAGGCCTGGATACACAGGGTACAGCCAATGCATTCGTTCTCGTCGATGTAGACGACAGTTTTCTCGCCGTGTTCGCCATGTTCCTCATTCAGTGGTTTGGGATCGACACCCAGCAGATCGGCCAGTTGTTGAATGACTGTCTCGCCGCCGGGCGGACACTGGTTGATGTCCGCCTCACCTTTGGCGATGGCCTCGGCGTAGGGCCGGCAACCGGCATAGGTGCACTGGCCGCACTGGGTCTGCGGTAAAATGGCATCGATCTGATCCACCACCGGATCGCCCTCGACTTTGAAGCGCACCGCGGCAAAGCCCAGCAACAGGCCAAAGAGCACGGCAAGCACAGCGAGAACGATAATGGCTTCAAACATGGCGGTGGTTTATCCCCTGACCAGTCCGGCAAAACCCATAAAGGCCATCGACATCAACCCGGCGGTAATCAGTGCAATGGAGGGGCCGCGAAAGATCGTCGGTACATCGGCCACGGCCAGCCGTTCACGCATGGCCGCGAACAGAATCAGGACCAGCGAGAAACCGAGCGCGGCACCAAAGCCGTACAGGGCCGATTCGATAAAACCGTGGTCGGTCTGCACATTGAGCAGCGCAACACCCAGCACGGCGCAGTTGGTGGTGATCAGCGGTAAGAAGATTCCCAGCACCTGATAGAGCAGTGGACTGGTCTTGTGCACCAGCATCTCGGTGAACTGCACCACCACCGCGATGACCAGAATGAAGGAGATTGTTCTCAGGTATTCCAGTCCGAAAGGCGTGAGCAGATATTCGTTGACCAGATAACTTGAGATGGACGACAGCGTCAGCACAAACGTGGTTGCCAGCGCCATCCCCGTGGCTGTCTCCAGCTTGCGCGAGACACCCATAAACGGACACAGCCCGAGAAACTTCACCAGAACGAAGTTGTTTACCAGGACCGTGCTGACAAGTATGAGGGCGTATTCCATAGAATCAGGTACTAGGGGCTAGGGTCTGGGTACTAGGATACTCGCATTACCATAACATTTTAAATAAAGGGTCAATCCCGTATATGCGCTGGATCAAAACCCGGTTATTTCGAGAATAGCAGTTAAGACAGGTAAAGCCTTGAGCCGCAGGCACCGGCCCAAGGCGCTAGTTTCTAGAAACTAGCCCCTAGGACCTAGTCCCTATTTTACTCGCATTCCCGGCTGCGCCCCCGCGTGGGGTTCCAGAATCCACAGATCCTTACCACCGGGGCCGGCGGCCAGTACCATGCCTTCGGAGATGCCGAAGCGCATTTTACGCGGTTTGAGGTTGGCGACCATCACGGTCAGCTTGCCCTCCAGGTCCTCGGGGGTATAGGCGGACTTGATACCGGCGAAGACGTTGCGGGTTTCTCCACCGATATCCAGCGTCAATTGCAGCAGTTTGTCGGCGCCTTCCACATGTTCGGCTTTGACGATGCGGGCAATGCGCAGATCGATTTTGGCAAAGTCGTCGAACTCAATCTGCTCGGCAATCGGTTCGATCTCGGTGGCCGGTTTAGACGCGGCGGGCGCGGTCTGCTGCAGGTCCTGTTTCGATTCGTCGATCATGGCGTCGATGTGCTCCTTTTCAATCCGGGTCATCAGCGGTTTGAATTTATTGATGCGCTGGCCGCTCAGGGGGGTGGCCACGTCTTCCCAGTGCAGGGCCTCGATATTCAAAAATGCCTCGGCCCCGGCGGCCAGCTTCGGCAGCACCGGCTTGAGATAGGTGACCAGCACGCGGAACAGGTTGAGACCGACGCTGCAGATGTTCTGCAGGGCGTCGTCACTGCCTTCCTGTTTGGCAATCACCCACGGTTTCTGGGCATCGATATACTGGTTGGCCTGATCCGCCAGGGCCATGATCTCGCGCATGGCATGGCCGAATTCGCGGTTCTCATACAGTTGTGCGATGGATTCCCGCGCTGTGACGAACTGTTGATAGAGTTCGGGTTCGCTGCAGGTGTCGGCGAGCCGGCCTTCGAAGCGCTTGTGAATAAAGCCGGCGCAACGGCTGGCGATGTTGACCACCTTGCCGACCAGATCCGAGTTCACGCGCTGCTGGAAGTCTTCCAGGCTCAAATCGATGTCCTCGATCCCGCTGCCCAGCTTGGCGGCGAAGTAATAACGCAGGTATTCGGGATTGAGATGTTTTAAATAGGTCCGGGCCTGGATAAAGGTGCCGCGCGATTTGGACATCTTTTGCCCGTTGACGGTCAAAAAGCCGTGGCAGTAGACCGCGCTGGGGGTGCGAAAACCGGCGCCGTGCAGCATGGCTGGCCAGAACAGGGTATGGAAGTAGGCGATGTCCTTGCCAATAAAATGGTAGACCTCGTAATCGCTTTTTTTGTCCCAGTAGGCGTCGAAATCGAGATCGTCGCGTCGCTCGCACAACTGCTTGAAACTGGCCATATAGCCGATAGGCGCATCCAGCCAGACATAGAAGTACTTGCCCGGGGCATCGGGGATCTCGAAACCGAAGTAGGGCGCGTCGCGGGAGATGTCCCAGTCCTGCAGTCCGGCGTCGAACCATTCGTGCAGCTTGTTGGCAATGACCGGCTGGACGTGATCGCCCAGGGTCCAGTCGCGCAGCATCGCTTCGAAGTCGCCCAGCGCAAAAAAGTAGTGTTCCGACTCCTTTTCTATGGGCGTGGCGCCGGACAGCGCGGAGACCGGGTTTTTCAGCTCGGTCGGGGTGTAGGTGGCGCCGCACGCCTCGCAGCTGTCGCCGTACTGATCCGCCGCGCCGCAACGGGGGCATTCGCCCTTGATGAAGCGGTCCGGCAGGAACATCTGCTTTTCCGGGTCGAAGGCCTGCTTGATCACCCGGGTATGGATATGGCCGGCGTCGCGCAGGCGTCTGTATATCAGGGAGGCCAGCTCGCGGTTTTCGTCCGAATGGGTCGAATGATAGTTGTCGAAGCCGATGCCGAAGGCCGCGAAGTCGGCGGTGTGTTCGTCATGGGTACGGGCGATCAGCGCCTCGGGCTCGATCCCCTCGCTCTGGGCACGCAACATGATCGGGGTGCCGTGGGCGTCATCGGCGCAGACATAGGTGCACTGGTGACCTTGCATTTTCTGAAAGCGAACCCAGATATCGGTCTGGATATATTCCACCAGATGGCCAAGATGGATCGAGCCGTTGGCATAGGGCAGGGCGCTGGTAACAAGGATATGACGCGGTGTGGGCATGGTCTCTGATCGCCGAAATCGTGGGCTTGCAAAAGCCGCATACCCTAGCAGGAATGGGCGTTTGCGACCAGTTGCAAATCATTTTCCTTGCAGTTTAAAGGGATTTGAGGCCAAATTCGCACTCCGTCCCGAATTTGTGTACCATACACCTCCCGAGTAAAATACTCGGTTATTTAACCACATAAACTATCAGGAGAAACGAGATGGCAGACGTCTCCCAGACACAGATTGAAGAAGCACTGAAACAGGTTACCGATCCGAATATGGAAAAGGACCTGGTCAGCGCCAAGGCGGTCAAGGACATCAGGATTGACGGCGACAAGGTGAGCGTCGACATCGTGCTCGGTTATCCCGCAGCCGGCTACACGGACAAACTGGCTGCCCAGCTCAAGGAAAAGGTTGAAGCGGTCGACGGCATCAGCAGCGCCGAGTTCAACATCAGCTGGAAGATCGTATCCCACAGCGTGCAAAAAGGTGTTGAGCCTATCAAGGGCGTCAAGAACATCATCGCCGTGGCCTCCGGCAAGGGCGGCGTGGGCAAATCCACCACGGCGGTCAACCTGGCCCTGGCGCTGAGCGCCGAAGGCGCCAACGTCGGTATCCTGGATGCGGACATCTACGGGCCCAGCATGCCGCGTATGCTGGGCGTGACCGGCCAGCCCGAGTCCGAGGACGGCAAGACCCTGTCGCCGATGAAAAGTCATAACATCCAGTCCATGTCCATTGGCTATCTGATCGACGAGGAAACCCCGATGATCTGGCGTGGCCCGATGGTCACCCAGGCGCTGGAACAGCTGCTCAATGACACCCAGTGGGATGACGTCGATTACCTGGTGATCGATCTGCCGCCGGGCACCGGCGACACCCAGCTGACCCTGGCGCAGAAGGTACCGGTCACCGGTGCGGTCATCGTCACCACGCCGCAGGACATCGCCCTGCTTGACGCCCGCAAGGGACTGAAAATGTTCGAGAAGGTGGAAGTGCCGGTCCTCGGTGTTATCGAGAACATGAGTATCCACATCTGCTCCAACTGCGGTCACGAGGAACATGTGTTCGGCGAAGGCGGCGGTCAGCGCATGGCCGACGAGAGCCATATCGATCTGCTGGGTTCCCTGCCGCTGGATATGTCCATTCGCAGCTCCACCGATGAAGGTAAGCCTTCCGTGGTAGCCGATCCCGATGGCCGGGTCGCGGAAATCTATCGCGATATCTCCCGCCGGGTCGCGGCCAAGCTGGCGCTCAAGGCCAAGGACTACAGCGCGAGCTTCCCGAAAATCGTTATTCAGAACAACTAGTTCGGAATCACGATGCCAGAGTAAACGGGGCACTTCGGTGCCCCGTTTCATTTCCGGCTG
>JAXHTI010000189.1:0-3793 GCA_034190045.1 Pseudomonadota bacterium | reverse complement strand
GGAATTTTGAACAAGTTATTGATTTTATTCATGCTGTACCCCGCACGGCAGGGCGGTAGCGTGCCTGAATGGCCTACCGCATTTTCTGCCAACTGCATTCTGCCGACTGCCAACTTCGAATTTATGTTAACCGACGAAACCCGCTACAAGCTGTTCAAACTGCTGGAAGAAAATCCCGGCATGAACCAGCGTGAACTGGCCAACGAGCTGGGCATCAGCCTGGGCAAGACCAATTACTGCCTCAAGGCCCTGATCGAAAAAGGCTGGGTCAAGGCGGGCAATTTTCGTCAGAACCCGCACAAATTAAAGTATGCTTATCTTTTGACTCCCAGGGGAGTCGAAGAGAAGGCCCGGGTGACCCTGCGCTTTTTAAAGCGCAAGCAGGAAGAGTACGAGCAGTTACTGGAAGAACTCGAAGAGCTGCGCGAGGAAGCCGCCGCGCTCAAACTGGCCGAAGAAGGCGAGGGATGATCCATGCATAACTGGTACGTGGTCCAGACCAAGCCAAAAAAAGAATCCGTGGCCGTTGATAACCTCGAACGCCAGGGCTATACCACCTACTTCCCGCAAATGGCCCAGGCCAAGCGCCGTCGGCAGCGCTGGCAGAAAATTATCGAACCGCTGTTTCCCCGCTACCTGTTCGTACAGTTGGCGATAGGCATCGATGACTTCGCCCCCATCCGCTCGACCCTGGGTGTGCTGAACATGGTCCGCTTCGGCAACGAACCGGCCACCATCTCACAACAGGCAATCGACACAATTCACCACCAGGAACAGCTCCTGCTGGGTGAACCGGGCGAACAACCCGCCTGGCGGCCGGGCGACAAGGTTCAGGTAGTGGAGGGTGCCTTTACCGGCCTCAACGGCGTTTTTGAAAAAGCCAGCGGTACCGAGCGAGTGATCATCCTGCTGGACATGCTCGGACGCCAGAACCGCGTCACCGTCGAAACCCATGACATTGTTCCGGTGATCTAAGTTGGCAGAGGGCAGTCTGCAGCCGGCAGTATGTAAGAGCGGCTCCGCCGCGATAACAAAAAGAAGGTAGGCTGGATCAAGCGAAGCGGATCCAGCAACACCTCTGAATTTGCTGCAAACTGACGACTGCCAACTGCGAACTGTCTTTATACTCAGCACTAATCATCAGGACAATAATGAATAATAACCCATCAAACCCACCACCCCAGAATCAACCCCCGCCGCCGCAATATTACTACCCCGACGACGAAATCAGCCTGATCGATCTCTGGAACACCCTGATGCGGCGCAAGAAAATCCTGATCGCCGTATTCGTCCTGGTAGTTGTCGCCGCGGGTATCTATCTTCTCCTGGCGAAACCGGTTTATGAAAGTCAGGTGATGATTAATGTTGGTAAAATAGGGCAGGTCGGTAAAGTTATACAGGTTTTAGAGCTTGAGGATGTCGAACAAATAGGCCGAATCGAGGATGTTGATATCCTGGAGCAACGCTTGCTAACTGAATATCCGGGACTCGACAGAATCGAAACCAGGCGCAAAGGTGCCAGAAATATTGTAACTCTGGTGTCGACCGATAATGATCGAGACAAAGCACAGGAAAATCTCCAGTCAGTCGTCAACGACCTACTCGACACCCATCGCAACCGTTACCATGAATTGCTGTCACCTATGGAATCACGCCGCGATTCATTGCAACGCCGTCTCAACGATTACCGGCGGCAAATTGACGAACTCGATATCCAGATCCGCCAGCTGCGCGCACAAAGCCCCGAACAGGCCGCCATCCTGATGATCGAAAAAGGCAACGTCATGCGCGCCATCCCCGACCTGGAAGAAAAACTGGCCGAACTGCAATTCGCCACCAGCGAACCCCAGAGCATGCCGACCCGGCAGATCGGGGAGATCAAAACCCCCGCACAACCGGTCAAACCCAAACCCGGCCTGGTCATGGCCCTGTCGGTTGTCCTTGGCCTCATGCTCGGCATCTTCGCCGCCTTCTTTGCCGAATTCATCGCCAAGGCAAGAACCACGGCTATGGGCAAAGAAATGTGAAAACAAAGTCAGCAGATGGCAGTTTGCAGTCATCAGTCACTGCAGACTGCCATCTGCCAACTGATGACTTTATTTAAAACATGGAGGTTAAAATGGCTTTCGAAGACCTGGATGTCTGGAAACGAGCCGCGAACCTGAGTGCGGAAATTTATATGCATATGAAAGAGAGCAGGGACTTTGGTTTTCGGGATCAAATAACCCGCTCCGGCTTATCTATTCCGAGCAATATTGCAGAAGGCATAGATCGCCAATCGAATAAGGAAACCACCAATTTTCTGTCCTATGCCAAAGGGTCCTGTGCTGAATTACGCACTCAAATATATATCGGCATAAAAATCGGTTACATCCCTGAGGATACCGGTAAAAAATGGGTAAACGAAACCAAAGAACTGTCCGCCATGCTTGTCGGACTAACACGCTCACTCAACAAGTGATATGTCGCAGGTGATGTTCTTGCTGCCAACTGCAAACCGCCATCTGCGAACTTCGCTCTACTGCAAACTGCCAACTAGATGAATAAAATGAAGATAGCTATTGCCGGCACCGGCTACGTCGGCCTCTCCAACGCCATCCTGCTGGCCCAGCACAACGAAGTCGTCGCCCTGGATATCGACCCGGAAAAAGTCGAGCTCATCAATGCCCGCAAATCCCCGATCATCGACACCGAGATTGAGGATTACCTGGCAAACAATGATCTCAACCTGCGCGCTACCCTGGACAAAAACGACGCCTACAAAGACGCCGACTTCGTCATCATCGCCACCCCGACCGACTACGACCCGACGACCAACTACTTCAACACCAGCACCGTCGAGTCCGTCATCGAAGATGTCCTGACCATCAACCCGGCCGCGACAATGGTTATAAAATCAACGGTACCCGTAGGGTACACAGCGGGGTTAAAGACTGGAGATTTCCGACTTCCGACTTCCGACTGCGACCTTAAAAATGCAAGTCTGTTTTTTTCACCAGAATTCTTGAGAGAGGGCAAGGCACTACACGATAACCTGTACCCGTCGCGCATCATCGTCGGCGAACAATCAGAACGCGCGGAAACTTTCGCCAACCTGCTCAAGCAGGGGGCCCTGAAAGAGGATATCCCGGTGCTGTTCATGAACAGCACCGAGGCAGAGGCCGTCAAGCTCTTTGCCAATACCTACCTGGCCATGCGCGTCGCCTACTTCAACGAACTGGACACCTACGCCGAAACCCACGGTCTCGATACCCGGCACATCATTGACGGCGTCTGCCTGGATCCCCGGATCGGCAGCCACTACAACAACCCATCTTTCGGTTACGGCGGCTACTGCCTGCCCAAGGACACCAAACAGCTGTTGGCCAACTACCAGGACATCCCCAGCAATATTATGCAGGCCATCGTCGACGCCAACACCACGCGAAAAGACTTCATCGCCGACAGCATCCTCAAACGACTCAACAATGGATCCCCTCTCCCTCAGGGAGAGGGCAAGGGAGAGGGGATAAACAGCTCCAGCAACACATCCCCTCTCCCTCGTGAGGGAGAGGGTCAGGGAGAGGGTGCAATAAAGAAAAAAACCGTCGGAATTTATCGCCTGGTCATGAAAGCCGGCTCCGATAACTTCCGCACCTCTGCCATCCAGGGCGTGATGAAGCGGATCAAGGCCAAGGGCATCGAAGTCGTCGTCTACGAACCAGTGCTGGAAGAAGAGACATTCTTTAATTCAAAAGTCATCCGGGATATCGACGAATTCAAACAAACCTGCGACGTCATTATCGCCAACCGC
>JAXHTI010000188.1:0-3824 GCA_034190045.1 Pseudomonadota bacterium | reverse complement strand
CCAAGGGCTGGAGTACAGAACTGGTCGCCTCGGGACTGGCGTTATTTGCCGTCGGGCATGTCGGCGGACTGCTGGGGGCCGGGCCACTGGTGGATCGCCTCACCGCCACCCGTCTGTTCGTGCCCTCTCTGCTGCCCTTGTTTGCCGCCATGGCGGTGCTGGCCCTGTTCGACGCCACCTGGGCAGCGTTGCTGTGGCCGGCCCTGCTGGGTCTGGGACTGGGATTCAATTCCAGCGCCCTGACACCGCTGCTGGCCGAACGTTACGGCCTGCTCCATCTGGGCGCGATCCGGGCCCTGCTGCAGGCGTTAATGATCCTCTCCACCGCTGTCGGCCCGCCGCTGTTCGGTCTATTGCTGGATCGCGGCTTCGGCACCGAAACCCTGGCAACCGCCATAGCAGCGGCGATCCTCATCGCGACATTGCTGGCCACTATTGCCCTCAGCGCCAGCCAAGAGTAACTAGATTCTAGGTTCTAGTAACCCAGGCCCGGCGAGGCCTTGTTTTAATATAACGGAGACGCCTGTAGGAGATGCAGGCGGTGACGCTGTCGGGAACAGAGCGTCTCGAGGGAGGGATTATCTTACAGCCTTCCCTGCTCCGCCTACATTAATAAGTTCCTAGTTCCTAGATACTAGCCTCTAGAAACTAAAAAAGGCCCCCAACGGGACCTTTTTTAATTTGGCGGAGAGGGAGGGATTGACGCAGGCCTTCCCTGGCCTGCGCCCTGCGGGCGTCGCCAAAAGACGGCGACGTCCAAATTCGCTCCCGGCGAATTTGTCGAACCGAAGGGTTCTCATCAAAGCCTCCCCCACCCCCAAATAAAAAACGGGCCACAAGGGCCCGTTTTTTTATTTGGCGGAGAGGGAGGGATTCGAACCCTCGATACGGGGTTACCGTATACACACTTTCCAGGCGTGCTCCTTCAACCACTCGGACACCTCTCCTGATCAGTTTCCAGTCACTAGAACCTAGCGCCTAGTACCCGTGCAATGCCGGAGGCATTGCACGAAGGCGCGCAAGGTTAAACCAGATGCCCGGGCGGTGCAACGCCAATCCGTTCTCCCATCCCGGTCTGAAGCTGGCCAGCCGTCCGGGCGGACACCATTTCATCACAAATCAAGGGGTTATAGAGCCGACCACAGCAAACCGGGCCAATCTGGTGCGTGATTGACCAATATTAGGGTGTTATAATATTGAAGTTTTTTATCCGGCGGCCGAAAAGTGCGGGACGTACTTGCGGATAGTAGATTCTACTCCAGAATTTAAACTATGAACCGATAACCAGTTCACAGACCGACAAGGTAAAGATCGAATGCAACGACGGGTTTTCGCAACATTGCTGGGCGGCACGGCGCTGATTGGCGTCGCGCTCAATGCCTGCACCCCGCAGCACAGTGCGCTGGAACAGGTACTGGATAGCGGCGAGTTGCGCGTCTACACCCGTAATGCCCCCACCACCTATTACCAGGGGCCCCGCGGCCCGGCCGGGCTGGAATACGAACTGGCCCGGGCCTTTGCCGATCATCTCGGAGTGCGGTTAAAACTGGTCGTCAAACACAACCTGGAAGAGATGTTTATCGGCCTGCGTAAAGGCCGTGCCGATCTGGCCGCCGCCGGCCTGACCGTGACCGAACAGCGGCGCCAGCAGGTCCGCTTTGCCCCCGCGTATCAGCAAATCACGCCGCAACTGGTGTATCGACAGGGCACCCTGCCCGAACCGCAGGATTTTGCCGATCTGCGGCACGGCTATCTGGAGATCGTTGCCAACAGCAGCCATGCCGAGCAACTCCGCCAGACAAAACAATCACACCCCGATCTGCAGTGGCATGAAAACCCGCAAGCGGACAGTACCGAATTGCTGTCTCTGGTAGCCCAGGGGCTGATTGATTATACCGTTGCCGATTCCAACGAAGTGGCAATTAACCGGCGCTATTTCCCCGAGCTGCGGGTAGCTTTCGATCTCTCCAGACCCCGGCAACTCGCCTGGGCCCTGCCCCGAAGTGAAGACACCTCGCTGTATGACGAAGTGAAGCATTTCTTCGAGACGCTGCACGAATCGGGTGAACTGGCGCACAGGGTAAAGCAGAATTATGAATACGTACGTAACTATGACTACGCCGGGACGCCGTTTTTCATGCATCACATGCGCAGCCGCATGCCGAACTACCGGGCGTTGTTCGAAAAGGCAGCCGATCAAAACGATCTCGACTGGCGTCTGATCGCGGCGGTTGCCTATCAGGAGTCACACTGGAACCCGCTGGCGGTTTCCCCCACCGGGGTACGCGGCATGATGATGCTGACCAACGTCACTGCTGACCAGCTGGGTATCGCGGATCGGACCGATCCGGCCCAGAGCATTCAGGGAGGTGCCCGTTATATCAAGAACCTCTATCAACGCTTTGATGATATCCCCGAAGATGATCGGATGTGGTTTACTCTGGCCGCGTATAATGTCGGCCTCGGTCATGTACGCGATGTTCAGTGGATTACCGAGCAACGCGGTGGCGATCCGAACAAGTGGTCCGACGTTAAAACCAATTTGCCGCTGTTAACCCAGCGCAAGTGGTATCGGCAAACCCGTTACGGCTATGCCCGTGGCCATGAGCCGGTAACTTATGTCGATAATATTCGTAGTTATTACGATATTCTGCGCTGGCACTTGCGTACCAATCCGGCTCCGGGGCAGGTACCCAGCTCGATACTGGCCTATTCCTCACCGGCATTGTAACTCTCTGCGTCCGTTACAGACGCCTCGCACCGATCAGCTTTTTTTATTTGCAGCGCGACGACTCTGAAAGAAACCCGTCAGCAGACTTGCGCATTCCCCGGCCAGCACATCACCACGAATCTCGACCCGGTGGTTGTGTTTATCACTATTCAAGATATCGAAGACACTGCCGGCGGCTCCGGTTTTGGGATCCCGGGCACCGAACACCACCCGTTTGACCCGCGCGTGAATAATCGCGCCCGCACACATTACACACGGTTCCAGGGTCACATAGAGTGTCGTACCCGGCAGACGATAATTTGCCGAGCGTTGCGCCGCAGCGCGCAGCGCACGCATCTCGGCATGCGCACTGGGATCGTGACTGCCAATCGGCTGATTCCAGCCCTCACCGATAGCCTGTTCATCCAGAACCACCACTGCCCCGACCGGCACCTCTCCGGCCGCCTCGGCCCGGCGCGCCAGCTCCAGCGCCCGCTGCATCCAGAACTCATCCAGCGCATCGGTTTCCAGTTGTTGAAGTTCATCACTCATGAGCAGATCAATATTTTTACTGCAAAGGACACAAAATTCATGCACACCTTATTCTTTGGCTGAACCTGTATCTGCCGATACGCAGAATATCCGCCTGTACAAAGAGTGTCAGGTAGCGCGGTGCGCAACCTGGCCTACATCTCTACACCTATAACACTCTCGCAGAGACGTTTATGCCCGTTGTGTGGGTGCAAAGCTCGCTGAGAATGAGCGATATAAGATCTCTTTGCGTCCTCCGCGTCTTTGCGATCTCTGCGTTATTTTCCAGAGCCTATCTATCAACCAGTGATTGAAGCTCGCGATCGCGCATACCCAGCAGGTACAGAATCGCATCCAGTCCCAGCGTGGCGATGGAATGTTGCGCCTGCTCGCGAACCAGCGGCTTGGCATGAAAGGCAATTCCCAGCCCGGCAATGGACAACATGGGCAGATCGTTGGCACCGTCGCCAACGGCAATTACCTGTTCGGTGCTGATCCCTTCCTGTTCAGCCAGTTGCTGCAGGAGTTTCGCTTTCATCTGTCCGTCGACGATCTCGCCTTTGACCTTGCCGGTCAGTTTGCC
>JAXHTI010000187.1:1986-3826 GCA_034190045.1 Pseudomonadota bacterium | reverse complement strand
TCGGCGATCTGGGCTTTCTTCTTGGCGTTTTCGTTCAGCAGCCGCTCGCGTGCCTGGGTGGCGGCGGTCATGTACTCGTCGTAATTGCCGGGATAGACGCGCAGTTCGCCGTAGTCCAGATCGGCCATGTGGGTGCAGACGCTGTTAAGAAAATGACGATCATGGGAGATGATCACCATGGTGCTGTTGCGTTCGTTGAGGACGCGCTCCAGCCAGCGTATGGTATTGATATCCAGGTTATTGGTCGGCTCGTCCAGCAGCATGATATCCGGATCGGCAAACAATGCCTGGGCCAGCAGCACCCGCAGTTTCCAGCCCGGGGCCACGGCGCTCATCAGACCATTATGTTGTTCCTCGGGAATTTCCAGGCCTAGCAGCAACTCGCCGGCACGGGCCTCGGCGGTATAGCCGTCCAGTTCGGCGAATTCGACTTCCAGCTCCGCCACCTGCATGCCGTCCTCTTCGCTCATTTCGGCCTGGGAATAGATGCGATCCCGTTCCTGCTTTACCTGCCACAGGCGATCATGACCCATGATGACCGTATCCAGGACGGTATGTTCCTCGAACGCGAACTGGTCCTGGCGCAGTTTGCCGACCCGCTCGTTTTCGTCCACCGAGACATTGCCGGAGGAGGGCGCCAGATCGCCACCGAGTATTTTCATCAGGGTGGATTTGCCACAGCCATTGGCGCCAATCAGGCCGTAGCGATTGCCATTGCCGAATTTGACAGAAATGTTTTCAAACAGGGGCTTGGCCCCAAATTGCATGGTGATATTCGCGGTCGTAATCAAGGGAGACTTCCGGGGCAAGGAGTGTGCAAAGAAGGACGCGATAATAACACACCCCGCCGCCTGAAAAGAGGGGGCCGGGCAATATATCGGCCGGTTTAGCCTCCCATCCGGCCGGGTGGCGGGCCGGTCAGTACGATGACCGCCCTTCCCTGAACGGCTATCCGGAATCGAATGTGTGTTTAGCGGGCGGCCCGCCCAAGACGGCTCATTTTGTTCAACCAGCGCTGTCGATGCGCGGGACTGCCTTCGACCATGCCGATGAGGCTTTCGCGTACCGGGCTGATGCCGGTGAACTTGAGAATATTGCGCTCCAGGCTTTTCAGGCTGTGAGCGCGAAATATCCAGCGATAGGCCAGGGCGGGCATCCCCATGGTTACGACGATCCGGGCGGATTTGCCCTTCAGCAGTTTTTTCCAGCGTTGCCCGCCGTCCAGCGGCTGCATTGCGAAGCCCGGACGGAACAGCTGCTCGAAAAACCCCTTCAGGCGTCCCGGCATACTGCCGAGCCAGAGGGGATAAACGATCAGCAGATGGTCAGCCCGGCGTACCTGTTGCTGGCATTGCTGAATCACCGCCGGTGTTTCACCCGCGTGAAACTCGGCAAAGTTTTTCAGCAGGGGGAAATCCAGTGTCGCCACGTTGATCGTCTCAACTTCATGGCCGGCCGCCCGGGCGGCGTCACTATAGGCCATTGCCAGCGCATGGCCGTAATGCGAAGTGTCAGGATCGGGATGGCCCTGAATAACCAGAATCTTCAAATCAGGCTCCTGGGTTGGACTCAGGTTGTGCTATTTTGCTGACTCAGTATAGTGGTTGAATAGCCATTTTGCAGTGTCTACGGCGATACCGGGACAGCACGCGGTAACATGATTCAAGGAGAAAATGATGGTGGGACAACGAAGCCTGATGGTCGCCGGATTGTCGCTGTTATTACTCTGGCCGGGTGTCGCGGCCCGGGCGAGCGACAACAGCCATTACGATCGCATTCATCTATCCGTCTCTGCCCGGGAGGAGGTCGATAACGATACCCTGCTGGCCGTGTTGTCGGC
>JAXHTI010000187.1:0-1886 GCA_034190045.1 Pseudomonadota bacterium | reverse complement strand
ACGTCCGTCAGATACAGCGCGGCAATGATAATCGCAATGATAATCCGGATGGCGCGATCGGCAGTGCCCATATTCTGATTCATGTTTCCTCCTGGAATCATTCTGTTTTGTGTTTCTCCAGTGTAGTGTTTTTAGCGCCAGATGCAATTCCCTGAAAAATACCCTAGTATTTTACTCAAAAATTGGCTTATCCATGAATTAAATATTTGAAGTGTCGCTTTGCGACACCCGTCAATAGACTGAAGCTGTACTGGCGTGGTTTCCGGGCAGCGGTTGTCCGGCAACGGACGCCCATTCTTTCCCAACAATAAGGAACGATAAATGGAAGATAAAGCTGTTAAACGAACCCTGACTTACCTGTTTGCCGGCCTGTTTGGCTTTTTTGTTTTGATGATCGTACTGGCCCGGGCCATCGTCTATTAAATCCGACACCGGTCTGCTGGTGACGTTATCTGCGTCACCAGGCTTCGATCTGTTTTACAAACATCATTCTTTTTGTGCCTTTCCCATTGTTACGATGGTCCGAACGCTTTGAACCGGACCGTGGTCTGAAACTCCTATACCCGCGATCCGGGGCGCTACTTCCGCGCAGCGGAACCTGCTGTTAAAACATCATGTTTTAACGAAGATTCACAATGCCTTATCAGCAAATACGGGCATGCTGAGAGCCACGCATGAGTCGGCGAAATGCGGTTCCTTTGAGATGAATCAGGTCCTCGTGATCGCCGGCTTCCAGGTACACGTCGGGGCACTCGTCCAGACTTTCATCCACCACCGTGGCAATACCGAAGGCATCGCCCAGGGGCGGTACCGCGCCGGGATCGCAGTCGTTGAACAATGGGGATAACTCGGCCTCGGTGGCCAGTCCCATGCGCCGGTTCAGTACCCGGTTGAGACGGCCGATCCGGACATGGCGATTGGCGGGAATGACCGCCATGACATAGCCGTTCTCATCTTCCAGGATCACGGACTTGGCGAGCCGATCCAGCGGAATATGCGCACTGTTGGCACTGTTAACGCTGGTATCAGTATGGCGGTGAGGCAATATGTCGTAAGCGATGCCCTTGTGGGCCAGGTAGGTCTGCAGCGTACGTGAGATAGCCATGATACACCTCCGTGTATACAGCCAGTTGAAGATATAAAAAGTATAGTCGAGTATTGCCGACGTGCTATGAATCAGTCCCCGATGCCGGCTTTTACCCCTGCAGGGCATTTGCTAAACTGCCTGCGTGCCAATAAATCTTCAAATTTTGTCCGGGTTATCAATCCAGTTGATGAATCATGCTAAATGCAATTAAAAAGTTTTTTGAACAGAATCTGTCACCGGAGCAGACCGGGGATGATGAGCACGCACTCAAGCTGGCGACCGCGGCACTGCTGATCGAAATGATGCAACAGGATGGCAAGACGACCGATGACGAGATTCTGGCCGTCAAATCCGCTCTGCAGAGTAAATTCGGTTTAACCGAATCGGAGACCCATACGCTGTTCGATCTGGCCAGGGAAGAGACCCGCCAGGCCGTGGATTTCTACCAGTTTACCCGGCTCATCAATGACCAGTTTTCGCCGGAAAAGAAAATCAAGGTGATTGAATATCTCTGGGGTATTGCTTATTCCGATAACCATCTCGATGCCCACGAAGAGCACATGATCCGCCGGATTGCCGATCTGTTATATGTTTCCCACAAGGATATGATGAAAACCAAGCACAAGGTCCAGGCCGCTCAGGAAAACTGACGCCGGCACTCATTCGCCTTTGTGCAGGAGGCGGTTATGCGTCACAGTTCTGACATACAGATTGTTAAAGCCAGGCCGCAACATATCCCTGTCATCCATGCCATGATCGACGCCCTTGCAGAACACCTGCAGCTGGGGCACGAGCGGGT
>JAXHTI010000186.1:0-3839 GCA_034190045.1 Pseudomonadota bacterium | reverse complement strand
GCCGAAGCCGCCCACGCAGCAGGCTTTGATAACTTCAACCTGGACCTGATGTTTGCCCTGCCCGGGCAGAGCCCCGATCAGGCGTTGGCCGATCTGCACAACGCGATCGCCCTGGAACCGACCCACCTGTCGCATTACCAGCTCACGCTCGAGCCCAACACCTGGTTCTATCACCACCCGCCACCGTTACCGGATGACGATCTGGCCTGGGAGATGCAATCCCGCTGTCAGGCTTTGCTGGAGGAACACGGTTATGCCCAGTACGAAGTCTCCGCCTATGCCCGGCCCGGGCGCCAGTGCCGGCATAACCGGAATTACTGGGAGTTCGGTGATTACCTGGGCATCGGCGCCGGTGCCCATGACAAACTGAGTGATGCCGCCGCCGGGCGCATCGTGCGTCGCAGCAAGCAACGCGGACCACAAGACTATTTACAGACCACCGATTTCGTGCAGAACGAACAATGCCCCGACCAGGACGATATCCTGTTCGAGTTCATGCTCAACGCGCTGCGTCTGAATGACGGTTTTGAACTCGCCCTGTTCGAGCAGCATACCGGCCTGTCCCGCGACGTATTGCAGGCGCCGTTGCAACAGGCCGTCGCCGATGGCTTGATCGAACAGCAGGATGCCCCCATAAAGACTAGTATGCGCGGACGACAATATCTCAACGATCTGCTCGCCAGGTTTTTACCCGATGCTGGATGAAATCAGCATCGCATGTCCCTACTGCGGCGAGGTATTCACCACCGTGGTGGACTATTCCGCCGGCGACCAGGAGTACATCGAGGACTGCTATGTCTGTTGCCGTCCGATCCGCTTTAGCGTTATGGTGGATATCAACGGTGAACTGGCCGAGGTCATCACCCGACAAGACAATGAGTGACGATAACGACGACCGCTACGAGGCGATCTCCTGTGCCGACTACAGCCGCTATGAGCTGTGGATCCTGCACGGGCAACGCCTGCAACTCGCCTGGCGCGATGCTCAGGGCCAGGAATACATCGGTCTGCTGCAACCGCTCGATTTACAGTCCCGCAGCGGGCAGGAATTTCTGATCGCCAAACCGGTCAGCGGCGGTGACACCCTCCACATTCGCCTAGATCGAATCCTGCGCTGTAACCCGGACGAAGCCTGATGCACACCCGCGACCGCGACATAGACACCTACACCACCAAGGACGGTTCGCAAATTCGCGAGCTCATGCATCCCGACGTCCATGGCAACCGCAATCAGAGCCTGGCCGAAGCCATCGTCCCGCCCGGTGAGATCACGCAGCTGCATCGCCATGGCAAGAGCGAGGAGCTCTATCACATCACCCGCGGTCGTGGACTGATGACCCTGGGGGAAGAGGAGTTCGAGGTGAATGTCGGCGATACCATCGCCATCGCCCCCGGTACCGCGCACCGCATCCGGAACACCGGCGAGGAGCCGCTGCATATCCTGTGCAGTTGCTCCCCGCCCTACGCCCACGACGACACCGAACTGCTGGACTAAACCATGCGCATCGGGATCGATCTGGGCGGTACCAAGATCGAGGGCATCCTGCTCGATGAGCAGGGCGCCGAACAAACCCGCCAACGCATCGATACCCCGCGCAACGACTATCCGGCCACCGTGCAGGCGGTCGTCAACCTCGTCAAACAACTGGAAAGCGAACTCGACAGGCCGGCGACAGTGGGGATGGGCATCCCCGGCGCCATCTCACCGGCCAGCGGCCGGGTCAAGAACGCCAACTCCACCTGGCTGATCGGACAGCCGTTGCAGGACGACCTGCAACAGCAACTCGACCGTGAAATCAAAATCGAAAACGACGCCAACTGCTTCGTCGTATCGGAGGCCACCGACGGCGCGGCACAGGGCGCCGAGGTCGTTTTTGGCGTGATCATCGGCACCGGTACCGGCGGCGGTGTTTACGTGCGGGGACATTCGATTATCGGCCTCAACGCCATCGCCGGCGAATGGGGCCACAATCCCCTGCCCTGGCCCACCCCCGATGAGTATCCGGGACGGGATTGTTACTGCGGCAAAAAAGGCTGCATCGAAACCTGGCTCTGTGGCCCCGGCTTCAGTCGCGACCACCAGCTCAGCGGCGGCGGCCATCTGCCGGCGCCCGAAATCGCGGAACTGGCCGCACAGGGCAACACCCTGGCCAAAGCCTCACTGGAGCGCTACGAACAACGCCTGGCCAAAAGCCTCGCCTCGGTAATCAACATCCTGGATCCGCAAGTGATCGTCCTTGGCGGCGGCATGTCCAACATCCGGCGTTTATACGACAACGTGCCCAAGCTGTGGACCTCGTACGTGTTCTCTGATCGAGTCGACACCAAACTCGTGCCGCCGAAGCATGGCGACTCCAGTGGCGTCAGGGGAGCGGCGTGGTTGTGGGATTAGCCAGAGTGTGAGAAACCGGAGCTACCAGAGTTTTTACTCTGATCCTAAATATCTGCTAAATATCAGCCACTAAATATCGAGTTGCCAGCTATGGCTTGCTCGTTCAATTTATTAAAGCAATGGCTGAATTGGCATCATCTGCCAGAAAAGCACTTTAATTCTTTTACCCAATGGCGCATGTCCATCAATGTCATCACTAGCCGGCCAACTGTTTCCTTCCCTCATGTCAACGCGAATCATATTCTCAACCAACTTTCCCAGCTTTTTGTTATTAACAATAATACCGACTTCTGTATTCAGGTTCTGAGACCTCGGGTCGAGATTATATGTGCCGATGAAGACAATTTCAGAATCAACCACCATGGTTTTAGCATGGATTGCAAATATGGGTAAATTGTCCTTTATTTCTGTATAACGTTTAATCAGTGTCTTCTGAATCTCCGGCTGAGGACGATACTCATAAATCTTAATCCCCATATCTATCAATTCGTCACGTTGACTTTTGTACCCACTAAATGCCTGTAGATTATCTGTCGAGGCCAATGAATTTGTGCTAATTGTAATACTTACACCACGTCGCTGCGCCGCAGAGAACAGCCTCATGGCTTCATCAGACAACACCAGGTATGGCGACTGTATCAATATCGTTTCTTCAGCATTGTATATCAACTGCGCAAGAGCTGATGTTGACAGGCCTCCACCACCAAGCGAGGAGGTCTCTTTGTTCTTGCCCGGAATGTCGCTAATAAATCTGACCTCTGACCATACAACTTCATCGATAAGTTCAGAGAACCCGTCGGGCAAATTGCTAATAGCGTCTCTAACTTCAGGTTCAAAGTTATCTGATGATTGTGCGTAGGCATGAAGTTCGTTGTATATTTCCATGACCTTATGGTTACGAGAACCACTTTTGACAATGTCAGCATCGATAAAACGCTTTTCGACTGGCTCGGTCAGGGTGCTCGACCAGAAACGATTAAAACTGGCTTTCATTTCCCTGGTTACCTCTCCCATTACCAGTACGTCACGATCGCGAAAATTATAGGTATGGTTGTAGTCAAAGTACTCATCGGCCATATTCCGGCCGCCCGTGATGGCGACCTTGTCATCCACAATGAACGTCTTGTCATGCATGCGCTGATTCACACCGCGGAAGTCAGTGAACACATTCCATATACGCTTGAAAAATGACGTGCCAACAGAATGCTTCGGGTTGTATATCCGAATGTCGACATTGGGATGTTGCGAAAGGGCCAGGAGACTGTCATCCGGGGCATCGATCATCAAATCATCGACAATCACCCGAACTTTTACCCCGCGCTCCGCGGCGCGAAGCAGTGCCTCGGCTGCCAGAATACCGATGTTATCACTGCTCCAGATGAAGTACTGCACTTCGATAGATTGTTGGGCCTGGTTAGCCAACCAGGCCCGTGCCAACAGGGCCTCC
>JAXHTI010000185.1:0-3867 GCA_034190045.1 Pseudomonadota bacterium | reverse complement strand
GTTCAAGTCCTCTCCTCGGCACCAATTCTCTCATAAAAGCCCCCTTCCGGGGGCTTTTTTGTTTTACTCTCCCCGAACGAACGATTCGCAGCAAAACAGCCGCGCTGGCACGAACCGGACCCGGCGGATGTTACACTCGCGGTTAGCAGCCACGGAAGCGGACCATGAACGATCCACAACAGCATCATATTATTATTGTCGGCGGCGGCGCCGGCGGCCTGGAACTGGCCACCCGGCTGGGCAAGACGCTGGGCAAAAAAGGCCGCGCCCGTATTACCCTGGTGGACGCCAATCGCACCCATATCTGGAAACCGCTGCTGCACGAGGTGGCCGCCGGCACTTTCGATGCCTATGAAAACCAGATCGAATACCTGGCCCAGGCGGCGCGCAATCATTTCGAGTTTCGCCTCGGTCGCATGGACCGGCTGGATCGCACCTCACGGACCATTTATCTCGCCCCGACCCTGGATGCCAGCGGCAACGAAATCATTCCCCGGCGCGAGTTTCAGTACGACACGCTGATCATGGCGGTCGGCAGCGTGAGTAATGATTTCGGCATCGAGGGTGTGCGCGATCACTGCCTGTTCCTGGATACCAAGCAGCAGGCCGAATCGTTCCAGCACCTGTTGCTGGAGAACTTCATGCGCGCCAGCACCCACCCCGATGCATCGCAACACGGCCAGCTGGATGTGGTGATCGCCGGTGGCGGGGCCACCGGCATCGAACTCTCCGCCCAGTTGCACAAGGTCTCGCGCCTGATTACCGCCTACGGCATCGATCAGATCAACCCGGCCGATGTGCGCATTACCATCGTCGAAGCCGCCGACCGGATCCTGCCCGGCCTGCCACCCCGCCTGTCACAGGCCACCGAGGCGGAGCTGGAGAAACTCAACATCGCGGTGCTCAAGGGCGAACGGGTGGTGAAAGTCACCGCCGAGGCGCTGTATACCGAAAGCGGCCGCGAAATCCGCGCGCCGATCAAGGTGTGGGCGGCCGGGATCAAGGCGCCCGACTTTCTCGCGGAGATCGATGGTCTGGAAACCAACCGCGGCAATCAGCTGGTGGTCGATCAGACCCTGCAAACCACCCGCGATGAGAATATCTTTGCCTTCGGCGACTGCGCCGCCTGTCCCTGGCCGCAGATGGAGAGCAATGTCCCGCCCCGGGCCCAGGCCGCCCACCAGCAGGCCGCCCTGCTGATCAAAAGCATGAAGCGCCGCCTGGCCGGTAAACCGCTGCCGGCCTTCAACTATCGCGATTACGGCTCGCTGGTCTCGCTGGGCAAGTACAGTACCGTGGGCAACCTGATGGGAAATCTGACCGGCAGCATCATGGTCGAAGGCTTCGTGGCGCGCATGGTTTACCTGTCGTTATACAAATTACACCAGTTCGCCCTCTTCGGGTTTTACCGCACCATGATGATCTCCATTGCCAACCGCTTCCGGGCCACGGTGGAGCCGGAGATCAAATTACACTAGCTACGAAGCCGGCAAATCAAAGCGCGCGTCATTGACTGAATGCTACTGTAAATAACGCAAAGGACGCAGAGGCGCAAAGGGCGCGGAGAAAAGAAATAATTCTTCTCCTGCTACCCGGGTACAACAAGTCTGTAAATGAATATTTTGATATTGGCGTTCATTTGCGTTGATTCGCGGATAAAATACGAAACATCAGACCGGGACCATCGATGCCTGTAACTCGCCTTTCTATCATCATCTTGCTGTCACTGGTTGTGCCGCTTTGCAACGCGGAGACCTTGCGGGTGGCGGTGGCGTCGAATTTCAAGACCACCCTGGAAGCCCTGGTCGAAGATTTTGCCACGAGCAGCAAACATCAGGTGATCCTCGCCAGCGGCTCGACCGGCAAGCATTATGCGCAGATTCTCAACGGCGCGCCGTTTGATCTCTTTTTTGCCGCCGACGTGCGTCGCCCACGATTACTCGAACAACAAAAGCGCAGCGTACCGGGCAGCCGCTTTACCTATGCCATCGGCAAGCTGGTGCTGTGGAGTCCCGAGGCCGGTTACGTGGATGATCAGGGCCGGGTCCTCGAAAGCGGCACATTCCGGCGCCTGGCGATCGCCAATCCGAGACTGGCGCCTTACGGGCTGGCGGCAAAACAGGTGTTGCAACAACGCGGGCTGTACCCAAAGTTACAATCCCGTCTGGTCCGGGGCGAAAACATTGCCCAGACCTTTCAGTTTGTCGCCACCGGCAATGCCCAACTGGGTTTTGTCGCACTCTCACAACTGCGCGGATCGCACATGGCGCAACAGGGCTCGTTGTGGACCATTCCCGAATCGCTCTATGATCCGATCGAGCAGCAGGCGGTGGTGTTGAACGATACCCCGGCCACGCGGGCGTTGATCGCTTATATAAAGAGTGAACCTGCCGGGCGGATCATCCACCGCTTTGGTTACGCCACCCCGTCACAGGAGAGCCAATGATCAGCGCCAACGACCTGCAGGCCCTGTGGATCACGCTCCAGCTGGCCACACTCACGACGGTCATTTTGTTGCTGCTGGGTACTCCACTGGCCTGGTGGCTCGCTCATACTCGCCAGAAGTTCAAACCGATGATCGAGGCGGTGATCGCCCTGCCGCTGGTGCTGCCGCCCACGGTGCTCGGGTTTTATCTGTTACTCGCACTGGGGCCGAATGGGATCTTCGGCAAGACCGCCGAAACCCTGGGACTGGGCTCGCTGGCCTTTACCTTCAGCGGACTGGTCATCGGCTCGGTGTTTTATTCGCTGCCGTTTGTCGTTCAGCCCCTGCAAAATACCTTTGCCGCCATCGGCCGCCGGCCGCTGGAGGTTGCCGCCACCCTGCGCGCCTCGCCTCTGGATCGATTTTTCAGCGTGATCCTCCCCCTGGCCCGACCCGGTTTTATTACCGCCGCGATTCTCGGCTTTGCGCATACGGTCGGGGAATTCGGCGTAGTGTTGATGATCGGCGGCAACATTCCGGGGGAAACCCAGGTGCTATCGATCGCGATTTACGACCATGTCGAGGCGCTGGATTATGCCAGCGCGCACTGGCTGGCCGGCGGTCTGTTACTGGCCTCGTTCATCATGCTGCTGCTGGTCTATCGCTATAACCGGCGATT
The DNA here is from genome assembly GCA_034190045.1 of Pseudomonadota bacterium. Lineage (GTDB taxonomy): Bacteria > Pseudomonadota > Gammaproteobacteria > UBA6429 > Thiohalophilaceae > Thiohalophilus. The sequence continues at coordinate 763 of JAXHTI010000185.1, read as the reverse complement.
ACAGGTTTTACCCTCATGACGCTGCAGGCCCATCTTCAATTGACCCGCGGCGAGTTCACGCTGGATGCCGAACTCAGCGCACCGGCACAGGGCATTACCGCCCTGTTCGGCCCGTCGGGTTGCGGCAAGACCACCCTGTTGCGCTGCATTGCCGGCCTGGAGCCTGGCGCGCGCGGCAGTGTCAAACTGAGCCACACCACCTGGCAGGACACGCACCGCTTTGTACCGGCCCACCGGCGCGGTATCGGTTATGTCTTTCAGGAAGCCAATCTGTTTGCCCACCTGTCGGTACGGGATAACCTGCTCTACGGTTATCGTCGCAGCGGCGCTGAACAGAGCGACGTGGACCCCGAACCTGTCATCGAGCGGCTGGGCATCGCTCAGCTGCAGGATCGATCTGTGCAGAATCTCTCCGGTGGTGAACGCCAGCGGGTGGCGATCGGCCGGGCCCTGCTCTCGGCGCCACGCCTGTTATTAATGGACGAACCGCTGGCCGCGCTGGATCGCGACAGTAAAAACGCCATCATGGCCTGCCTGCAACAGTTGTCGCAGGAACTGGCGATCCCGGTGTTGTACGTGAGCCACGATCACAGCGAAGTGGCGCAACTGGCCCGGCAGATGATCATGTTAAACGCAGGCCGGGTGCAGGCCACCGGCCCCGTGATCGAACTGTTAAACCGGCTCGATCTGCCGCTGGCCCATGCGCCCGACGCCGAGGCCATCGTCGAGGCCACGGTCAAGGATCACGACGAGCAATATAACT
>JAXHTI010000184.1:0-3884 GCA_034190045.1 Pseudomonadota bacterium | reverse complement strand
CCCTCTCATAGGGGGCTCTGCCCCCTCTTGGCCCTGACGGGCCAATTCACCCCCGGGATATTTGATGCACAGTGATGTTCGTGTAGAATACCCCCACGGCACAGCCGGGGACGGCGATGACCGTGCACAGTGATGATGGCCCCGCCCCCATAACGAGGGCGGGGCCTTTGCCGTTTCCCCATGGGTTTCCTACACTAAAACTTATTAGAGAAAAAATTATTGACAAATGCAACTATTTTTACATAGTATTTGACGCAATATGCCATTTAGAACACAATGAGGATTCAAAATGTCTGATTTACAACAAGACTGGAGCGTGGCTCCTTTTCAGGATTTCTACGAAAAATTAAAGGGCCATAACAATATCAATACTGCGTTTAAGCCAGGAAAAGAAGCATCTTTGTTCTTGACATCTCTGCTTAATCGAGCCTCTTTGTTAGATAGAGTAACAGTTAGCGCTCCCGGCCATGTACAGACTTTTGTAAAGGCACAACATGATGGGAAGATTTATATAGAGCAATTGGTTGGAACCGTAACATGGAATAAAAAAGGTAACAAGGAAATCGGCACAGGAACTTACGAGACATTTACCATAGATAGCGATTTTTCTGTCAGTGAAGGGACTGCGCCATATAAATCTATTATTCATCCTTTTGACCGATAATCGCCATTACGAAAAATGATTTGAAATAACCCCAGAGAAATCCGGAAGACAAAACCAGCCGCACCCACCTGCGGCTGGTTTTCTATTGCAAAACCCAAATACCCGTAACCGCTGTATGCGCCGCCGTATGTGCACTTTTACTTGTGGACAGGACGGCTTAAGGGCTTCACAGAAAGGGAAATCCGGTACACAGTAACCAAGTTTCCAATAGTGCGCAGTAGAACACAGTGGTGTGCACCATGCCGATAACCCCGCTCGAAGCTTCTCGACAGACCGGAAAAAGCAAGACCGCGATCCTGAAAGCCATCAAATCCGGGCGTGTTTCGGCGACGAAGGATGCAAACGGCCAATGGCAGATTGACCCCGCCGAGTTGTTCAGGGTGTATCCCGCGGTTTCCGGTGACGGTGTGGAAAAATCTTCTGCAGAACACAGTGGTTTACAGACAGAGATTGAGTTGTTGCGTCAACGCTGCTCTTTTCTCGAAGATAAGCTTGCCGACGCGAAGGACGACCGCGATCACTGGCGGCAACAGGCTACGGCGTTGCTGTCCGATCAGAGGGGCCACACGGCCCCACAGAAGCCCGCTGACGGGCGTTTGGCCCGTGCCTGGGCAATCCTAAGGGGAAACGCCTGAAAGCCTCTCCTGGGGCTCCTACGGGGCGCGGGCGGCCAAAGCCGTCTCGGCCTGGTCAGGCGAGAATGATCGGCTCTGCCGGATAGACATCCCGGAAACGGCTGTGCCTGGCGATCAGGTCGGCGGCCACCGGCGAAAGCCACTCCGTCACCGCGATCATCTCCGCGTGGTGGGCCGTCAGGTTCCAGTGGAGAACGGGCTCGTGGTGAGCAATCCGGTTCCGCAACTTCCGAAACCGCGTCAGAGGACGGGCCAGGTCCTTCCGCGAGAGATTCCGCCCGTCCCGGCTGCCAGACCTATGCAGAACCTGCCGCCAAAGCGGCTCGTAAGGCCTGTTCGTAAACGTCGTCCAGAAACCGAATGTCAGGGCGGCCACAACGCGGCCCGGGGTCGGCGGTTTGCCTTCCTCCCGTAGCCTGTCAACGGCCTCCATCACCTGGTCCTGCTGGTTTTCGGCAAGAAGAAAGCCGGGCTCGTAGTACCATTCCTCATGCATATGATCGGCCAGGACGGCGTGAAAGCGGTTCCGAAGAGCCACTTCCAGAAAATGCAGGGGCACATAAAACGCCTCGGATATTCTGACGTTCAGGATATAAAGCTCGATAGCGCGCCCACGGTCATTATCCGCCCACCTCATATACCGCTCGAACCGTTCGGCGGATAAAGCATGCTCGATCTCTGTTTCCTGATAACGGCTCAAATCTGAATTCACTTGCAAATGCCCTTTGTTTTCCTATATGATTTTCTTGTGAACCCCGGTGCCGCCTCTGCTTTTGCATGCGCCCGGGGTAATTTTTTGCCATAAGCAAAAACGCTAGATTATAGCACAATCCCTGCAACAGGCCCCACCTGGAAAGCAAATACGGCCTGTCGGCAATAGCGATATTTGGGATTGAGCACAGAAACAAGCTGCCATTCCCCTGGTGAGATAGGAAAAACGACATTCCCCCGGAGCCGACACTTTCAGAACATCGCCGCGCGCAGCGAAGGTCAAGGGCGCGAAGCGGGACCGGAGCCACGCGCAGGATGCGAAGCATCCGAGCATGGCGAGGACCCACCCCTTGACCAAGCGAGCACGGAGATATGCTGCCGTGTCGGATTGTGGGTGAAATATCGAAGAGGCCGTTTCCGGTACCTGAAACCCAGAATGCGTGGGTGAAAACACGAAGCGCGAACGAGTTATCCACAGGGCGCAAAGTTATCCACAGGGTAAAGAGTGTTAAAATAGGTGTTAAGAGTCTGTGTTACGTGATTCTGGGAATTCGCAAGCCATTGAAAATAAAGGGTGAATCGGAACTTTTTTTCATAGAGCGTGTGTAAACCTACGAAAGAGCGTGTGTAAACCTACGAAAGAGCGTGTGTAAACCTACGAAAGGGTTGACGGCTGTGTGTGAACCCACGAAGCTGATGGCGTGGGTGAAACTACGAACCAGAACCGGACGCCACTGCTCCCTGACCGCCATCAAGTCGGGGATTTCTTCGTTTGCGATATTTTCGACGCCGCACCAAAAGGCGATATGGCGTCAATGGAACATCCCATTTATTCTATTTCAACAAAGCCGGATCGAAGAATCCGCCGGTATGAAAACGGACATAACTATATTGAAATCCAGCCAAGCGCAAAAGGACTGGCAACTGTACATGACCGGGACGTTTTGATTTTCTGCATAAGCCAGATCATGGCCGCTGTAAATCAGGGTTGCCGTGTAGAACGAACAGTTCGGTTAAAAGCATATGATTTGCTTGTTGCTACAAACCGGCCAACCGGCGGTGAATCATATGCCAGGCTCAAAGACGCATTCGAACGACTGCGTGGAACAACAATCGTCACGAACATAATTACCGGAGAAGAAGAGATAACCGAGGGATTCGGCCTTATAGATCGGTTTCGGATTGTCCGCGAAACCCGCGATGGCCGAATGCTTGATATCGAAATCACCCTTTCTGACTGGGTTTTTAATGCCATACGGTCCAATGAGGTTCTGACGATATCACGTGATTATTTCCGCCTGCGCAAACCTCTGGAACGGCGGCTTTATGAGCTTGCCCGGAAACATTGCGGGACCAAGGCAAGCTGGAAAATCAGTCTTGAGCTCCTGCAACGAAAATGCGGCTCGAACTCAAGCAGCCGCGAATTCCGCCGTCTGGTCTCAATGATCGTCCGGGATGATGCAGAACATCACCACATTCCGGACTACAGCCTGGGCCTTGAAGGCGAGTATCTCGTGTTCCAGTCACGGGGCACCGTTCCCGACAAGGGGAAGCTTCCCGATCATGGGGCAACAATCGGCCCGCTTGATCCCGACACCTACGAAACCGCCCGCGCGCTTGCGCCTGGCTGGGATGTCTACGTCCTCGAACAGGAATGGCGGGCCTGGATGACGGAACCGCCACGGAACCCGGATGCGGCATTTCTGGGCTTTTGCCGGAAGCGCGGCCCCTGCCGCCGGTAATCGCGCTTTGTATCGTACGATTGAATCCGGCCTGGCTTACCGCTCCCACCCGTAATCCCGGCCCATGGACCGGCCCCGGCCCTGGGACCGCTCGGCGCTGTTGTCGTTCGCCCGCTCCCCTCCGGCCTGGCG